>JBCBZL010000127.1:0-12486 GCA_039815385.1 Cyanobacteria bacterium P01_A01_bin.114 | reverse complement strand
GGCGCGACTTGGCAGTTTGCTAGTGCCGAAAATCGGGACTTGTTTGCCAGCAACCCTGAGCAGTATGCGCCCGAATATGGCGGGTTCTGTGCCTGGGCGGTGAGTCAGGGGTATACGGCCTCCATCGACCCTACGGCTTGGAAGGTTGTGGATGGCAAGCTGTATCTTAACTACGATGCTAAAGTCCAAAATCGATGGGCCAAAGATATCCCCGGCAATATTGCTAAGGCTGACGAGAACTGGCCGAACGTGTTGAATAACTGATTTGAGTCTGCACCTCTTTGCTTCCCCACTGCCCCATTCCGTGCTCTCCTCAACTTCGTTCTTTACTCAACCGGGTTGAGGAGGGCTGCGATCGCACGCTTACCTTCGTGCTCAGTGGTCAGCCCTTGGGCCATCACTTTGACCACCTGCCCTCGCTTGAGGCTAATCCGAAAGGTCATCTCAAATAGACTGTGTTGGCCAGACAGACAGTGCTCAACCGCCGCTAACACCGTGTCTCGATCTTCATACGCAATCACGCTGGCGATAGACGGCAGCCTTGTCAGCTCTATTTCTGAATAGTCAAAGAGCTCGGCCAACTTCGCATTGGCATAGACAAACTTGTTGTCTTGTAATAGGCAAGCTGCCACCAGCGGCGTTTTAATCAAATGGCTAATATAGGTCTGTCCGTGATTTAGCTGCTCCGTCAGGTCTCGATTGGTGCTGTTGAGGTCAGCATTTTCGAGTAGCAGTGCCATCTGATCTGAGATGGCCAGCATCAGCTCGCTATTTTGGAGCGTGAAGTGCTTAGGCTCGGGGTGGGTCAGGGTCATCACGCCAAACACCTGATCATTGCGCAGCAGGGGCACACACAGCACTGACCGGACCTTGTAGGGCTGATTAGGTAAATTTATCCAACGATTGTCCAACGCCACATCCGAAATCAGCACCGCGTTTTGGTCGCGAATCACTCGACCCGCCAGCCCTTTTTCGAGCACGCTACCCACCAGAGCATTCCGTTCTTCCTCTGTGGTCCCCAAGCGAGACAAGATACTTTCGGTCACGACTTGATGATCGTCTAGCAAAAAAATGCTGCCCGTATCTGCTTGGGTAATTTCTACCGCCGTGTCTAACGTTTGCTTAAGGGTTGCCTTTAGCATCAGCCTGCCAGTGGTCGTCCGCGAGAGCGCGATGTGGTTTTTGAGCCACTGCAGCTGTTTCTGATAGGCAATATTTTCAGCGGTCAGCCGCTGTACTTCATTTTGCAATGTGGCCAAGTCTGACGATAGACTGCTTCCTGACTGTTGCTGCTGTGCCGTCTGCTGTGCGGCAAACTGGGAGAGCGAAACCAGCCCCCGCAAGAGCTGTAACTGTGTATCGGGGACATTCACAACCCGAGTCAGCTGATTGACTTCTTTATAGAGCGACTCTATTTCAGCCATCAGCGCATCGCGCAAAGTATCTGAGCTATCCATCGGCTTTTGAAAATCCAGACTGAAGCATCTTAATTGAAATACTCAAACAATCCTACTGGTTCCGGTCTAAACCGCATCCAGGTTAAACCCTTGAGGCTTTGCCTTAGGGAAACGACAGGTCTATCCCGTAGGGCCAAACTACGGTTCTGAATGGGGCCGATGTTTAGAGTCATCTTTCCCAAACGCGATAAGCTGAAAACACTTAACCTTTGTCCTCATCCAAACCGGTTGTTTTCTCGATGGGAAACTCCAGTAGCTGGATGGGGTTTAGCTGTAACCTGACGCCCATGCCCCCTCTGTCTTGGCAACGTTTACGCCGTAACCTGGTTTGGATTGCTTTACTGGTCTCTGTTTGGCTACTGTGTAGCGGTCAGGCTCGGGCGGGTAAACTCAGTGATCGGGTGTCAGATTTTCCCAATTGGGAGCACAAGCCTCCGGTGCGCCCCCTGGTGCAATCATCGCAGGAAGACTTGGTTTACCCAGAGTGGATGGCGGGTACCTGGCAGATGACGTCTACTTTAGTCGATATGGTCGCGCCACTGGCTCCGGAGTTGGTGACCCCTGGTTTTGAAGGCAATCGCCAGTTTCTCAACGAGCCGATTACAGCACCTGTTCGGTTTGTGCGCGCACGGGTTGCGGCAGGTCAATTCCTCAGCCAGGCTTTGAAGACAAACGAACGGTGGGTTTCCGATCGAGCCTTTAACGGGCTTAGTTTAGCCCGAGCCTATCTAGGAGACGATGGGGTTAAGACCGTCAAAATTGACCCAGATAACCCCAATCGACAGGTGACCTTTCTCAAAGACGATCAGCAGCTTATTTCGACCGTGACCGGTCGGGCCATCGAAGCGCCTACGGCGAATCAGTTCATTACGAGTGAAATTTTCCAGCAGTTTTTTCGCGGGGGGCGTTCTGGGGCCTATTTGAACGAGGTTGAAAATACAACGGCCTATTATCATAGCTCAGAGCACAACTCAGGGGCTAATCCCTCGGAGAGCCCACCCACCGTGACGGCAGACCAAATTACGGCGGTCTATCTGTCTCCCCGAGATCCCGACTATTTCAAAGCGTTAGATAGCCCGGTGGCTCTCTACAAATACCGACTGGTGTTTCAACGGTAAATACCAATCGGTATTTCAACGATAGTAGCGATACGGATCTCGACGGGGTGCGGTTGGGTAACGACGGCGACGGCGCGGGTCAGCTGTCCGACTGCGCTCAACGTGAGTTTTCAGCTGCTGGGCCATGCGGCGCAAGCCCTGTTTCTCATCCTGACGGATAAAGGGCAAAAATACTTTGGAGAGCACGCCTGAGAAAGTATCGCGATGGAGATATCGCGTGCGCCCCGGGGTAATTTCCTGAAGCTCAAAGGAGTGCTCGCTGCGCATGCCCGGAATCTTAGACACCCATTTGAGGCAGACCCCTGGCTGCATGACTGTGATCACAGGTTGAAATTCTGTGTCTTCATCCCCCTCCAGGCGCTGCATGGCCAAAAAGACTTCTCGGCCAGGTGCAAATCTCAAGCTGGTATCACAGTCAAATAAAAACGTATTCCAAAAGCGCCAGTCTTCTTTTCGGATCAGCGTGTCCCAAACCTGCTCAGCAGGGGCATTAATCTCGATTTCAGCGTAGAGGCTAGGCATAGCTAAACACCCTCTCTCTAAACAGCAAGGCCATCGGGCCGTATCAAGTGAGTCGATCTAGGGACCCTTTGCAGCGTAACATTTTCTAGGGTTTAACCCAGTTTACCCGCCGATTCTTTCACCCGTTCATCCACTTGAGAGTTTGTCTATGGTCAGTCTGACACCTAATCCCAGCTTTAGTTTAACGATTCGCCTAAAAATTCCTAACTATACGGGAATGTTAGCCAAAGTCACCCAGGCTGTGGCGGGGGCTGGCGGCAGCCTCGGTCACATTGATGTGGTTGAGCGTACTCGGCAGGCGGTAACTAGGGATGTGTCGATCGATGCCTCAAGCACAGAGCATGCCGAGAAAATTGTCGAGGCCGTGTGTGGCCTTGATGCGATCGAGGTGATCAAAATCTACGATCGCACCTTTGCTCTCCACGAAGGGGGCAAAATCCATGTAGAGCCCAAAATTGGATTGCGCAGCCAAGATGATCTGGCGATGGCCTATACCCCAGGGGTAGGCCGTATTTGCACCGAAATTGCAAAACATCCTGAGCGAGTCTATGACCTGACAATTAAGGCTAACACCGTGGCGATTGTCACTGACGGCAGCGCCGTTCTAGGGCTAGGTAACTTGGGGCCTGCGGGTGCGCTGCCAGTCATGGAAGGTAAGGCCATGCTGTTCAAAGAATTTTCGGGCCTAGATGCGTTTCCGATTTGTTTGGATACTCAAGACACGGATGAAATTGTGGAAACGGTCAAGCGAATTGCGCCGGTTTTTGGGGGGGTTAACCTTGAGGACATCAGCGCTCCTCGCTGCTTTGAGATCGAAGCGCGGCTGCAAAAAGAGCTGGACATCCCAATCTTTCATGACGATCAGCATGGTACGGCAATTGTCAGTTTGGCTGCCCTGGTCAATGCGCTGAAGGTGGTCGGCAAAGAACCACAGATGCGTGAAATCCGCCTGGTGATCAACGGAGCGGGGGCAGCTGGCCTGGCCATGGCGCGGCTCTTTAAGAAAGCCGGGGTGAATAATATTTTGGTCTGCGATCGCAGCGGCATCATTAGCCGAGTGCGTACCGACCTGACCCCCCAAAAGCAGACCGTCGCCGTTGACGAGTCGGGTACCCTGGCCGATGCGATGAAGGGGGCCGATGTGTTTATGGGCGTGAGCGCCCCCGGCGTGGTCAGCGTCGATATGGTGAAATCGATGGCTCAGGCCCCGATTGTTTTTGCCATGGCCAACCCGATTCCCGAAATCCAACCGGAGCTAGTGCGCGATATTGTGGCGGTGATGGCCACCGGGCGTAGTGACTACCCTAACCAGATCAATAACGTTTTAGCGTTTCCCGGCGTGCTGCGCGGGGCGATTGACTGCCGCGCCGAGGCGATTACCGCTACCATGTTTTTGAATGCGGCCCATGCGATCGCAACCCTCATTCCCGACAGCGAACTGCGACCCGACCACATCGTCCCGTCAGTGTTTGATAAGCGCGTTGCCCCCGCCGTCGCCGCCGCTGTTCAGCAAGCCGCCAGAGATGCAGGCGTCGCGCATCATTAGAGAGACGCCTGCGACCAACGCAGTGTTCTGAACCAGCGGTGTCGATGAATTTATAGGTCACAACGTCACTCTCCAATGCGCCAGCGTCACAGCTGGTTGGATACAACAGCCCGCTTGCGCCACTGGAGGGCTCGTAGGTGCCATAGGGGTTGTTGACTGAGCAAGTTGCCCCATTCAAAATTATGGCTGGCTCGGTATGTAATAGACTGGCGTTGTAGCTCTAGCGAAGGACATCAATGCTCGACGAACAGGCTAAAAAGACAATGCTGCGCAAGATTCCCCACGGGCTCTATGTGTGCGGAGTCAAAGACGGCGACGATCTGAATGGGTTTACTGCCAGCTGGGTGATGCAGGCTTCATTTTCGCCGCCGCTGGTGGTCAACTGTGTGAAGGCAGACTCTTCTTCCCACGCCATGATCAAAGCCAGCGGCGTGTTTGCCCTCAGCGTGCTCGAAGACGGTCAAAAAGAAATGGCCCAAAACTTCTTTAAACCGCTGCGCCGCGCCGGTAACAAGTTTGAAGACATCGAGTTTTATATCGGGGAAGAGACCGGCTGCCCAATTATCAAAGACACCCTCGGCTACGTTGAATGTCGGGTCATTGGCAGCGTCGAGAACGGCGACCATACCGTGTTTGTCGGTGAAGTGGTGGGGGCAGGCGTGCATCGCGAAGGTAGCCCGCTGCTGCTGGAGAGCACCGGTTGGAACTACGGCGGATAGATCGCAGCGGCGCTGTCTGTAACGCCGCTCCAACCATGAAAGATTTTCCTAAAGTTGAAGTAACCAGTCGCCAACAGTGGCGCGATTGGCTCATGGAAAATCACGCCCGCCGCGAAAGTATCTGGCTGGTCACATATAAGAAAGCGGCGGGCAACCGCTACCTGCCCTACGATGCCATCGTGGAAGAAGCCCTTTGCTTTGGCTGGGTGGATAGCCTACCCCGTGCCCTGGATGCTGAGCGCACAATGTTACTGTTATCGCCGCGTCAGCCCAAAAGTGCCTGGTCAAAGCTGAATAAAGACCGCGTCGCAAAAATGGTCGCCGCCGGGTTAATGCACCCGGCTGGTTTAAAAAAGATAGAGCAAGCCAAGCAGGATGGGGCCTGGTATTTCTTGGACGATGTAGAAGCGCTGGTTGTCCCCGATGATTTGCAGGCGGCGTTGAATCAATATCCTAACGCTGCTCAGCATTTTGAAGCTTTTCCACCATCGACGAAGCGAGGCATCTTGGAGTGGATTAAGCTGGCGAAGCGAGCGGCAACTCGGGCGAAGCGGATCGCAGAAACGGCCCGGCTGGCAGAGGAGAATATTCGGGCCAATCAACCCAAGAAGAGATAAAAACGAGAAATCGGCGTTTGCAAGTTCTTCTCAAAACACATCCAGTTTGAAAACTTGAGTTTTTCCCATAAAAATCGCTGCGTCGCCGCGTCCTCGCCTCTCCGCGTCCTCACCTCCCCGCGTCTCCCCCTCCCCGCGTCGCCGTGTCAGACTTAACCCGATAATCTAAGGCTGACAGGCTACTCGTTTTCAAGGCCAGTCTTTAAAGGGATATTTCACCAGGTTAGCGTTGTAATACCTCGGATCGTCAGTCACTTCTTCGCCAATCCACTCCGGCAGGTCTACGGCCTGGTCTTCGCTAGCTAGCTCTACTTCAGCGAGGATCAGGCCAGCATTGTCGCCACCAAATTCATCAATTTCCCACACCACTGGATCAAGGGGGACTCGGTAGCGCACTTTTTCAATAAAGGGTCGATCGCAAAGGCTCTCTAAGATAGCTTGGGCGTCTTCGACGGGAATGGTGTATTCAAACTCGGGGCGCGCTAACCCAGCAGCGGGACCCTTTAAGGTCAGGTAGCCTGTGTCGCCTGCAATCCTCACCCTTACGGTGCGATTGTCCTGGGTGGGAATGTAGCCCTGGCAGTAGCGCTGGCTCGTCCCTAGGCTGCGCCAGGCCTCTCCGGTGACCAAAAACTTTCGTTCAATTTCTTGGGGCATGGCTGGTTTGGTCGATGGTTTGCTAAAAGGCCTAACCATTAGCAGGCCTAACGATGTAAAAACAAAAAGGCGTCAATTTCTTTGGGGGTTGGCTGGGCTGCGATCGCACCCGGTCGCGTAGTTGTCAAGGCTCCCACGGCGCTCGCATAAACCACCATGGCCTGGGCCAGTTCCGCGTCCCGTAGGCTGGAGTATCCCAGCCAGTAAAGCTGCGCCAGGAACCCGGCCACAAACGCGTCTCCTGCCCCCGTGGTATCTTCCACATCGACCGCGAAGCCAGGAATGTTGCCGGTATGGCCTGACAGCCAGTAGCGACAGCCCTGGGCCCCAGCCGTGATCAAGACCGCATCGAGGTTAGGCAGCTGGGCGGCAATTTCGCCAGGCTCATTGGTTTCAAATAGCCAACTAGCCTCCTCGTCTGAAAGTTTGAGCAAGTCCACCTGCTGGAGCAAGTTATGGATGTGTCGAGGGGCATCGGCAGGCTGCTCCCAAAACATCGGACGCCAGTTGACATCCACTAAAATTCGGCCCTGCTGCTGCCGCGTCAGCGCAATCGCCCGATCTACCGCCGAGCGGGTGTCTGTATACGCCAGTGCCAGCGTGCCCAGCACCAGATACCGAACCTGGGCAAACAAGGTAGACGCCATCGTAGATACCTGCAGATGGGCATCTGCAAAGCGGTCAGGCGCAATCTCTGGTGCAAACCCAGCAAAGCTGCGCTCACCCTTCTCATCGAGTAGGACGTAGACTGACCGGGTTGGGGCCGTCGCATGATGTTGCACCCCGATGGACCCGACTCCCAAATCGAGCAGTAACCGCTTTAGGGCGTGGCCCCAGCGATCGTCCCCCACTGCCCCGATAAACTCAACGGGAATCCCTAAACGTGCTAACCCGCAGGCAACGTTTGCTGGGGCACCCCCCGGCAGCGATATCCACTGACTCACCGATGCCAAAGTGGCCTCTGGCTGGTCAGCAAAGCAGTCAACTAAAATTTCGCCCAAGCAAATAATGGGACCTCTCACCCTCGAGACTCCTGGTTGGCTCGTCTCTAGTTTAAGCGGCGCAGGACGTACTCCGAAATCTCTTCGAGCGCCTGCCGGTGTTCAGTCATCGCTAAGCCAGACAGGCAGGCAATCGCTCGCCGCACATGCTGAGCTGCCAGCTCGCGGGCACGCTCAATGCCTCGGCTTCCTTGTACCAGGGCAACCGCTTCTTCAAAATCACCGGGCTGAGAAAACTCGCGCTCAACCAGCGTTTTAAGATAGGGCACCTCTTCCATCGCGTACAGGGCCGGGGCCGTGAGATTGCCGCTGCTCAGGTCAGACCCGGCTGGTTTTCCAAGGACGTCGGTTGACCCCGTAAAGTCGAGCACATCGTCCACGATCTGGAAGGCGAGGCCCAAATCTCGACCGTAGCTATATAGCTGGTCTTGAAATGTCGGCTCAAGACCACTGAGTACGCCCACCGCTTTTGAGCTATTGGCAATCAAAGAAGCCGTTTTGTAGTAGCTTTTCTGCAAGTAGCTTTCGATAGACAGATCGGTACTAAAGTGGCTGATGCCCTGGCGAATCTCACCTTCGGCAAAGTCCATGATCACGCGAGACAGCAGTTTGACCACGGTCAGGTTATCTAAATTGGCCAAGTGCCAGGATGTTTGGGCAAACAAAAAGTCTCCGGCCAAAACCGCAATTCGGTTCCCAAATCGACTATGAACCGTTGGCACCCCGCGCCGCACATCGGACTCGTCAACTACATCGTCATGAACCAGGCTAGCCGTGTGGATCATCTCAGCAATCTCGGCGAGTCGAAAATGCTTGTCAGTGACCTGCTGGTTAGGGTGTGTGGCTCGAGACAGCAACAACACGATGGCGGGTCGGAGCCGCTTACCCCCTGCCCCAAACAGGTGCTCTGCCGCCTTATATAAAATTGGATGACGAGCGCCAACAAGCTCTTTCAGATTTTCCACCAGCAGACAGAGGTCTGACTCAACTGGGGAAAATAACGAAGTGGTTGAAGTCATGGATAAGCGACTCAGGCGGTTTAGTTACGAAACTTTAAGTAATCTGTATTCATTCTAAGCCAACCCATCGGCTTGATGAAATATGCCCGCCTGAAATAAGCTTAAGAAAATTTGAGTTTGTGACTAAGAATCTCTTTTTTATCGCCCTGCCAGGGAATTAACGTTTCTTGCTAGCGCTTATTCTTAGGGCTACTTAGCTATTTTTTCGGGCGCGATCGCAGCCATTTTTCCTTGTTTAAAACCATCAGATATTTTTATGATATTTTTTCTGGATTGCTCTTCTAAATAACAAATTCTTATGTTATTATTAAGCATAAGAAATCTAAGAAAACTGAATACAAGCATCCAAGCTGTTTTAAAAGTCGTTCTGACTTGAGAGCGAATTGGAATTTGTGTTTTGATACTGCAGATTGCTTAGGCTATCAACAATGCAGTGAGTTCCTGAAGGACTTACCCGCGATAGCACTTTTGTGTGAGCCATGAGGCGAAGTCTAATGCTTAAGATGCACAACTTGCACTGACCGTCCGAGTACGGGTCAGGAGGTTGACATATTTTAGCATCGTATTTTTGTCAAAAGCTTGCGCAGTCGCTTTTACAGAAAGCCAAAGCAGCTGCTTTACAGATTGATATTACCCAAGCAGATAGAGATTGGGTCTAACTTGGCTCACCCCTCATCTGCGAGCTACTAGCGCCGTTTAGCTCACGGCGTGGGGTGTGCGTTTAGCCCACCTTGTATTGTGCTTTTTATTATATTGCGCTTCCTGCGCTCGCCTTGACTCACCCTTCTTACCCAACTGGCCACGCCCATGACTGAATCGCTTCTACCCGTAATCATCCCAATTCTCGCAGTCGGCTACTTAATGCTCATTTATATTGTCATGACCATCGCGAGTCGAGCTCTGACGAGCCGTGGAAATATCAAAAACTGAGCTGTGTTCTAGCCAGCCGAGATTGTCAGTCCTTAGGCTGGCCCCCTCTCCTGCGGTAAGGGCCGGGGAGAGGGTTTGGATTAGCCACTCTAGCTGGCCAACCGAAAGAGATCTGGTTGACCAGACTCTAGCAGCGCCAAACTAACAGGCTTGACGTTGGGGCAATACCCCAGACACTGGGTCGCGGTTTGGGCAAACCGCTCAGGCTCACCGCTAACATAAAACTCTGTGTTGCCTAGCTCTAAGCTACCAACGCGGTTGGCATTGCGCATTCCTAGCAGATCTAGCTCCCGAACCATTGCTCGCACCAGAGATTTGGCCGGATCAATTAACTTAACGTGGCAGGGCACAAGCTGACGTAAGACGGGTTCTAAGTGAGGGTAGTGGGTGCAGCCATAAACCAGAGTATCAACTTTAGCTTTAAGCAATGGCTCCAAATACAGCTGAGCCACCGAGCGGGTGTAAGGCTCATGGATGCGGTTTTGCTCAATCAGGGGGACAAACTCAGGACAGCCCACCTGCCAAACCGCCACACCCCCGTCAATCTCTAAGATGGCCTGACGATAGGCTCCGCTCTCTGCCGTGGCTTGGGTTGAGATCACGCCGATGCGCCGACCCGCCTTTACCGCTGCCCGTGCCCCTGGCAAAATTACCCCCAAAATCGGCACGTCAAACTCAGACTGAACTCGCTCCAAAGCCAGCGCAGAGCTAGTGTTGCAGGCCATAACGACCATTTTTACGCCCTGATTCAGCATCCAAGCAATGATTTCGCGGACGTATCGCAAAATCTCAGCAGAGGAACGCTCGCCATAGGGCAGCCGGGCCGTGTCACCAAAGTAAAGAACAGACTCATGGGGAAGCTGTCGAACAATTTCACGCAAGACCGTCAGGCCGCCCACGCCGCTATCAAACACGCCAATTTTCCCAACGGAGTGACTTAAGCGGCTAAGATGTGACACCTTGCTCATGAGTATTTGTGCCTAGGATCTAATTTTTATATTCTAAGAGTTTAGTCGGATTTTCCAAAATTGCATCCCCTTTTTTGACTTTTTCTGAAAATTTCCTGGATCTGGCTGGTCAATCTGTTGTCCTGTCCGTCAAAGCCGCTGTATCCGCTGTATCCGAGCGTCAAAGTTTAAGAGGCTTCCACCGACTCTGCTGCCCCAACCGGCTCTGCAATCTCTGATGAGCCAGCATCGCTATCATCCTTGTCAAACACCAATCGCAGCAAGGGTGGGGCTAAAAAAGTGGTCAAAATTACCATCACAATGATGGCCGCATCCAGCGATTCGGAGAGGACGCCGCTGGCTGCACCGACCCCTGCAAAGACCAGGCCGACTTCTCCTCGAGGGACCATGCCTACGCCAATGGCCCAGCGATTGATTCCTGGCTGCCCAAACACAGCAAACCCGGTCACCACCTTGCCGATAATCGCAACGACTACCAGAAACGATGCGATAATCAGCCCCTCTCGATTGGCGGGCACCAGCGGATTTAAAACACTCAGGTCGGTATGAGCCCCGACCGTCACAAAGAAAACCGGCACTAGCATATCGGCGACTGGGCTAATTTGCTCCTCAAGTTCTTTACGTTTGGAGGTCTCGGCCAAAATCAACCCGGCCGCAAATGCGCCCAAAATAGCTTCTAGCTGAATAGCGGCAGCAATATAAGACAGTACAAAGGCAAACACCAGCGAGCTAATCAAGACCTGACCCCGCGTCTGGAGCTGATCAACCAGCGACACAAAGATAGGGCTGAGCAACCGACCCACCAAGATAGAGCCCACCAAAAACACCGCCGCCCCGATGACGAGATAAATCACATTGGTGATTTCAATCTCACCTGTTTTGGCCAGGCTGGCGACCACTGCCAGTACGATGATGCCCAATACGTCGTCTAAGACCGCCGCCCCAATAATGATCTGACCTTCCTTAGAGCTGAGTCTCTGAAGCTCGGCCAGTACTTTTGCGGTAATCCCGATGCTGGTTGCGGTCAAGGCAGCGCCAGCAAACACGGCGGGAACCGTACCGATTCCAAAAAAGGCAATCAAACCGGCTGTTCCAGCAGCAAAAGGCACAACCACTCCGATCACCGCCACGACCGCCGCCTGAGGGCCCACGCGAATCAGTTCTTTTAGGTCGGACTCTAGACCAATTTCAAATAGCAAAATAACCACGCCAATTTCTGCTAGGACAGAGATGACCTCGCTTTGACTTTTGAAAACCAGGGCTACCGCCTCTGGCTCTAGCCCTGCAGTCATTTGCATGAAATTCATCAGCAACGACTGCGGCAGCTCTCCGCCTTCGGGGAAAACGATCAGGTTGAGGGCCGACACCCCCACTAAGACCCCGCCTACCAGCTCACCCAGCACGGGGGGAAGATTAACCCTGGCGCATAGCTCACCGCCGAGCTTAGCCGCCAGGTAAACCACAATTAGACTCAGTAATACACCGGCCAAGACCAGAGGCCCGAGCTCTGCCTCATTGACCTCAGCAAGTAAAGGAATGAAGGGCGCAGATGGCTGGAATGCAATCAAACCGGGGGCTAGACTCATCATTTGGCCTGAAAAAACTCATTGTTGTCTACTGTACATGAGTTGGCCCGCTGTCGCCTGTCCATCTGCTGACAGATTCTATAGAGTTTTTGGCCTATACAAAAACGCGATGATTGAGAGAGGGCATTTGCTGCCTTACCTGGGCTAACCGAGAGGGATTGATCTCGGCAATAGCCATGCCAATATCCTGCCCCGCATCAGCTAAGACAATGCCCCATGGGTCAACAATCATGGCGTGACCATGGGACTGACGCAGGCTATTGTGAAACCCGGTTTGGGCCGGGGCCAACACATAGCAGGTATTCTCAATAGCGCGGGCCTGCAACAGGATCTGCCAGTGGTCTTT
>JBCBZL010000223.1:0-8427 GCA_039815385.1 Cyanobacteria bacterium P01_A01_bin.114 | reverse complement strand
CGAGCCATAATAGCCACCGCTAAGGGTTGCGAATCAATCATTACAGAGCCCAACCCTGCGCCCGTTCGCAGTAACCCCTCTGCCAAAAAACCTTGAAATAGAGTGCCATCTACTACCCCAAAAGCAAGAATCCAAGCCCAGGCCTTCCAACCCACTGGCTGCTTGCGCCCTAAGTAAGCAGCTGTGCAAAGCACCAAAAGCCCTGCTGGCAGCAACCGCGTCCCGGCGAGAAACAGAGGGGTGGTCGTAGGAATAACCCCTTTCATAGCTACCATCGCCGTCCCCCATAGAAAGAAGGGTGAAATCAGGAAAAGCGACCTCGGGAGTGATTTGGGCTGAGTAATTGAACCGTCCATTAGCGATGGGTAGATTGGACTATATTTTTGTCTGTCCATAGTATTTTAACGAGGCTCCCTTCGTTTCGCACGGGGCTGCGCTTCGCATGGCATCTGGCAGAACGGGTGATTTAAGGGGGATGCGTTGCCCAGGCTCTCGATGTTACGCTAATAGACTCTCAGCAAATTCAAATAAGTTTGATCGCAGTTGAAGCGGGTAAGCCGCTTTGATTACCCCACATTATGATTTGGCCACTTAAACCTCGATATCGTAAACAAATTGCTCGTATCGAAATCTCAGGCGCTATTGCAGGCAGCACCCGCAAGCGAGTCTTAGAAGCCCTTGAGGAAGTCAAAGATAAAAAATTCCCGGCGCTGCTGCTAAGAATTGATAGCCCCGGCGGAACAGTGGGCGATTCTCAAGAGATCTACAGCGCCCTCAAGCGGCTACAAGACTCAATCAAGATCGTGGCCAGTTTTGGCAATATTTCAGCCTCAGGGGGCGTATACATTGGTATGGGAGCCCAGCACATCGTGGCAAATCCGGGCACTATCACTGGCAGCATCGGCGTTATCTTGCGAGGCAACAATCTAGAGCGCCTTTTGGAAAAAATCGGAATTTCCTTCAAGGTAATCAAATCTGGACCTTACAAAGATATTTTGGCCTTTGATCGAGAGCTAACCGATTCTGAAAAAGGTATTTTGCAAGAGCTGATTGACATCAGCTATAGCCAGTTTGTCAAAACCGTAGCGGATGCTCGAAATTTGACTGAGGATGTGGTGCGTACGTTTGCCGACGGGCGTATTTTTACCGGTGAGCAGGCGGTTAACCTGGGGGTTGTAGATCGGCTAGGGACTGAAGAAGATGCCAGACGGTGGGCAGCGGAGCTGGTAGACCTAGACCCCGAAAAAGCTGAGTGCTACACCATTGAAGAGCGTAAACCGCTTTGGAACAGGCTGCTATCTGGGAACGATGCACAGCTCATGGCGCTGTCTAACCCGACATGGGCTCAGGTTTTACCTGCCAGTAAGATAGTCCCTGTGCTGGATTGGTTCGAGTTTGAATTGACCACCCGAGGCCTACCGCTTTGGATGTATCAGGCCCCCGGTGCAACCCGAGACCGGTAGCTGTCGTCGTAAAAAGAGACAAAATCCACGATAGTCTAAAGGCAAAGTGCCAATAG
The DNA here is from genome assembly GCA_039815385.1 of Cyanobacteria bacterium P01_A01_bin.114. Taxonomy (GTDB): domain Bacteria; phylum Cyanobacteriota; class Cyanobacteriia; order Phormidesmidales; family Phormidesmidaceae; genus SIO4C1. The sequence goes on along the minus strand of JBCBZL010000223.1, from coordinate 6,908 downwards.
AGTTATGGTTATGGAGAATGTAGGCAGCTGGCGAGTGTGTGCCATCAGAGGAGCAACGACCATTGTCGAAAACTCCAAGGAAGCCATTCAAGAAGCCGTTGATGAGCTTTTGACTGAGCTTGAACATCACAATCAGCTGGATCCAGCCAACATTATCAGTGCAACATTTTCAGCCACCCAAGACATTGATGCCATTTTCCCGGCTGCGATCGCACGCAGGCGACCCAAGTGGGACAGCGTTGCCCTGTTAGACGTCCAGCAGATGCACGTAGACGGTAGTCTTCCCTTGTGCATTCGGTTTTTGATTCATGCCTACTTACCGGTTGGCCACAGTCAGATCTATCACCCTTACTTAAGAGAGGCTAAGGCCTTAAGACCCGACTGGTGTATTGCCCACTAGCCGTTGGAGTTTTAGCTGTAAACCCTACAGGTCTACTTTTTGTGGTGAAACCGAATACCCAAGAAGACATCATAGAGAAAATTTAGAAAATCTTTGCTTCGCATCAGCCCCAATGACTGAGGAGAGCCTTTCTGATCAAGCAGCGGTTTCATATACTCATACGCCGGCTTGTACTTATACCAGGGAATCGAGGGCCATAAATGATGAACCAGATGATAGTTTTGCCCCATAATGAGCAGATTTAGAACAACTCCAGGGTAAACTCGCGCGTTTAGCCATCGATTACGCTCCTCAAAGGGGCGATGGGGCAAATAATCGAAGAACAGGCCGAGGGCTAAACCTACCACGAGTGCAGGGGCAAACCAGAAGTTGAACAAGTAATCTAAAAAATCAAACCGCCAAGCCGAATAAACTAGCGCAGCGACTACTATTCGACTTAGCAACCACTCATACAGCTCAAACTTTCGCCACAAACGACGCTGAAAAAAGTAGATCTCGTGGTAGAAAAACCGAGCCGCAATTAGCCAAAGCGGCCCCCCGGTTGATACGAAATGATCGGGGTCATTTTCAGGATCATTGACGTGGGCATGATGCTGGAGATGAACCCGAGTAAACACCGGGAACGTAAACCCAAGCATCAAGGCACTACCATGCCCCAAACAAGCATTCACAATTCGATTACGATGGGCAGCGTTGTGGGAGGCATCATGGATGACCGTACCCACTAAATGCAACGCCAATGTATTTAAGATAAAGCAGCACCAACGAGGTGTACCCCACAAAAAATAGCCCAGGGCAGAGACAGTGACCAGACAAAGGGCACCCAAAAAAAGAGTCAAATCTAGGCTAACTCCGCCGTCGGCGTCTAGAAATTCTTTGGGAACTCGTCTTGGCACTGTCAGAGGCTCTGTTGCCACCGACATCACAGTTTCGCTCCTTCACACCTATCTCGGTAGTATACGCTACGGGGGGCTAACAATAAAGTTTTGTGACGTTATCTAATCTGTTTTTTACGAAGTTTCCCGGTTGCCAGGTCATCCCGATCTCCCTAGCAAAACAGACCCGCTAACCACCCCGATAAAATAGGTTTGTCGATTTTGATGACTCGTCCGGGCCAGCCTCCTGGGCATGGTAGTATCTATGGGTTTCGCTGATTAGAGAAGGTTTATGCAACTGCGCCATGCCCTGCGTCGGACCAAAATCGTTGCTACGATTGGCCCTGCCACTCAAAATCCGGATACGCTGCGGGCGCTCATTGAAGCTGGGGCAACCACGCTGCGCCTCAATTTTTCCCATGGGACCCACGAAGATCACCAGCGCAGCATCAAGCTCATCCGCCAAATTTCTTTTGAGCTTAATCAGCCAGTGGGTATTTTGCAAGATTTACAGGGGCCTAAAATTCGTCTGGGCAAATTTGAATCGGGCTCTATCAAACTGGCTCGGGGCGACCGCTTTATTTTAACAAGCCGAGAGATGGCCGGTACCCAAACGGCTAGCTCAGTGACCTACAAACCCCTCGTCGAAGAAGTCCCCCGTGGGGCTACCATCTTGCTCGACGATGGCAAGGTCGAAATGCGAGTGGTTGATCGCGACCTTGAACAGCGTGATCTGCACTGCGAAGTTGTCGTCGGTGGCAAGCTTTCCAACAGTAAGGGCGTCAACTTCCCAGGCGTTTACCTCTCGATTAAAGCGCTGACGGATAAAGATCGTACCGATCTTACCTTTGGGCTCAATCAGGGGGTTGACTGGGTGGCCTTGAGCTTTGTCCGTAATCCCCAGGATGTCTTGGAAATCAAAGAACTTATTTCCAATGCTGGGAAAAATGTGCCCGTGATTGTCAAAATTGAAAAGCACGAAGCCATCGAGCAAATGGATGCCATCTTGTCCCTCTCCGATGGCGTGATGGTGGCTCGCGGGGACCTCGGCGTCGAACTCCCCGCCGAAGAAGTGCCCATTTTACAAAAACGTTTAATTGCGACCTCCAATAAATTGGGTATTCCGGTGATTACGGCTACCCAGATGCTCGACAGCATGGTTAGCAACCCGCGCCCTACTCGAGCGGAGGTCTCGGATGTGGCCAACGCAATTTTAGATGGCACTGACGCGGTCATGCTCTCTAATGAAACAGCGGTGGGCGACTTTCCGGTAGAGGCGGTAGCCACCATGGCGAAGATTGCCAAGCGTGCCGAGCAAGAGCATACTTCTCAGCTCTCAGGTCTGGACAGCAGTCGAACTATCCCGAACGCCATCAGTCAAGCCGTCGGACAGATCGCAGCCCAGCTGAACGCTTCTGCCATTATGACCCTGACCAAAACAGGTGCCACTGCCCGGAACGTTTCTAAGTTTCGCCCCCAAATTCCGATCTTGGCGGTGACGCCTCAGGTGAATGTGGCCAGGCGACTCCAGGTGGTTTGGGGCGTTAAACCGATGTTGGTGGTTGACTTGCCTTCTACGACTCAGACTTTTCAAGCTGCGATCGGTGTTGCTGAAGAACAGCACTACCTCAGGGAAGGGGATCTCGTGGTGATGACAGCGGGGACCTTACAGGGGGTCGCAGGGTCTACTGACCTGATTAAAGTCGAACTTGTGACAGCGGTGCTAGGGCAGGGGACAGGGGTCGGAGAGGGGCTGGTTAGCGGTCGGGCTCGGGTGGCGCGCTCAGCTGCCGCCATTACTCACTTTAGCGCTGGTGAGATTTTGGTGGTGCCCCACACCAGCGCCGACTACGTTGATATGATTCGTAAGGCAGGTGGCATCGTCACCGAAGATCCTAATATCGCCGGTCATGCTGCCGTTTTGGGCCTGCGACTTGGCATTCCAGTCATTGTCGGGGTCGAAAACGTGACTGAAACTATCAGAGATGGCACCATTGTCACCTTAGATGCAGGGCGTAGTCTGGTCTGCTCAGGTACCTCAACAAGGTCACAAGACAAAGTGATGTCTAAGGTGTAGTAACCGCAGTTTATTGAAGCGGTATTTATTTAGAGGTTGCTGCACGGGGACGAAAGAGATGATCGTGCTGAGGGTTATACAGCTGCGATCGGGTCGTCTTGTTGCCCAGACCGGGGGGACTCATTTCGTCGCTTAAGGCAGGGCTGATCAAATAGAGCGTCGTGCGAATCAGGTTTTCTGTCTGGGTGGCTGAGGCCATCTGACTGAGTGGGACAACCCGAATACGCTCGTCGGGCCAACCGACTCGATAGCAAATTGCCACGGGGGTCTCGGCTGGATAGTGCGCCATCAAATCAGCCTGGGCCGCCGCTGCGTGGCGGGCACTGAGATAGAGACATAGACTAGCCCGATGGGCCGCCAGCGACGCCAGCTCTTCGGTGGGGGGCACCTGGGTACGGCCACTGATGCGGGTCAAGATAATGGTCTGCACTAACGCCGGCACCGTTAGCTCGACCTGTAGCTTCGCAGCGGCGGCCTGAAAAGCACTGATGCCAGGAATAACCTCAAATGGAACTTCGGCCTCTGCCAGCGCTCGCATCTGTTCGTGAATAGCGCTATAGAGACTGGGGTCGCCTGAGTGGAGACGGACAACGGATTGCTGCGATCGCACCCGCTCAATCATCAGTGGCACAATCGCCTCTAAGGTCAGATTTGCCGTACCGATACATTCGGCCTCAGGGCGAACCATGGCCATCACCTGAGGGGGGACTAAGGAGTTGGCATAGAGCACCACATCCGCCTGGGACAGCAGCCTTTGCGCCTTGAGGGTGAGCAGTTCCGGATCCCCGGGGCCTGCCCCCACAATATACACACCTGGGGTCAAAGCAGAGGCCTTCTCGACAAGACAATCAGGGGACGAGCCAGGGGACGAGCTGATATCAGTTGAACCGGAAAAATGAACCATAGGGAAATTGATGAATACGTTGAAACTTAGTGAAATCAGTAATTACAGACGCTTTGTTTGAAGACTCAGTGAAGTTAGTACCGAACTCCGGATCTTTGCCATTTTTTCGAGGATGCTGTTACTGGTAGATGCACCCTGATTCCAAACCCCAGAGACAGTGTCTCTGGGGTTTTTTTATCCCTACTGTAGAGCACTGTTGTAAGGCGCATTGTAAGGGCGCTGTTGCAGGCGCTGCTTGCTGGTAAGGTCGTCAGGCGGTGCCTCGCCGTCCTCAAAGACTAATACTCCATCCGCTCATTCTCGGTCATTTTAGGCCGCAGCACCGCGCCCAATAAAAAGCCTGCGGTACACAGCATCAAACCGTAGATATTAATGCCCAGATCGAGGGCATATTTGCCCCCCCCTACACTTATCCAGGTGGGAAAAATCTGTGTACTCAGTGTGTTTTCAACCACGCGCAAAATGCCGAACACGAGCCCTGGCCAAAAGGCCAAGTGGAAACTCAGCGCCCCGGCTTGTTTAACAAATGCCAGCAAAAAAATTGGCGCTAGCCCCATTACCATGGTGCCACTAATCGTGGTCGCTAAAATAATCGCGGGCCCGACCTGATCGCCCATGTAGATGCTGAGCAACGGCAGGTTACCCAGCAGCGCGATCGCAATAATGCCCCAGCGTCCCAAATAAGCCTGGGTTTCGGTCGGTTTACCCTTGCGGTTAAACCAATCGCGGGCCGTCAGCTTAGCCACGCTTGAAAAGGTTGAATCTAGCGTAGACCCAGCGCTCGTCAGCATGATGGCGTTAAACACCAGCAGCATGGGTAGCCCAAACAAAGCGGGGACTGCCAGGGTGGGGGAGCCTTCTACCCCAAACGCTCGCGAATACAGCCCCACAGTGCTAAACAGCAAAATAAAGCCGCCGCTGATCAGGCCAGCCAAAATGAACCCCCGCACCATCACTCGAGGAGAGGTAATAAAGGCCCGATCGGTCAGGACTGGGTCATGAAAGGGGTAGCTAAAAATCTGTACAAAGGCAAGCCCACAGAAGGTCAGACCAGCCAGTCGAGTTTCAGAATCGACGGCAGGGAGCCCTTCGACGGAGAGGCCCGGCCCTAGCACCACCAAGATCGCGACCAGCAGCACCGCTGCCAGCAGCATCTGAGCCCCGTCTGTCAGCAAACTACTGCGCAAGCCGCCCAGCAGGGTGTAATACATCGTAAACCCGGTCACCACCGCGACAGCCAGCCAGTAGCCGAGGCTGCCCTCTGCACCAAAGTAAAGCGAAAATACCTTCGTATTAGACCACACCTCATTGAGCAACCGGATGATGATTGCCAGCAAAAACAGCCGAGCACAGACCTTACCGTACTGACTCACCAAGAATTCGGGAATCGAGCGGAAGCCACGCACCCTCAGGTAGTACAGGGCAAAGGCCGCTGTCACAAAACTAAGGTAGTAAATGGCATAGCCAATGCCCCCCCAAACCCCAAACGAATTGGCCAGGCTAGCCGCATTGTTAATCGATTTTGCAAAAATCCATGAGATGGCTGCGCTGGCTACCAGTAGCCAGAGTCCTGGTACCTGCCCCCGATCTGAGGAGCCTTCAAAAAACTCGCTGGCGCTGACCTTACCCGGGGTCGTCACGCGCACCAGACCAAACAAAACGAGGCTATACCCAGCCAGGGTCGCCCAGGTCATGAGGGTTGCAATGGTCATAGACTGTCTCGAAAGTACAACAGGTGGAAATGGAATCGTTTTGAGTTTTGAGTTCTCAGTTTTGAGTTGAATTGCTCGCTCAAATTCAAAACTTAAAATTAAGAACCTATCTAGTCTCAATGCCTTGATTCAGTGCCTTGATTCAGTGCCCAAAAAGTGAGAATGAGTCAAAAAAGTGAGGACAGCATCCCCTAGAGCGCACCTCCCCTAGAGCGCACCATTTTTTCAGCCGGGGGTAAAATTTCTGCACAGGTGGTCCAGATGCCTTGCTCCAGAGATTCGCAAAATTCTTGAGGCAGCCCTGCTTTACGCATGGCATTGACAACCGCCGCCACATCGTAGGTCAGCGGCATCAGCCGGGGTTGGATAGCCCCCTCAACCCTTTCTAATAGGCCGTAGTAAACATGGGGCTTACCTTCATGGGCAGGGCGACCCAAAACACCGACGTTAAACCAAAAGCCGCCGTCTATTTGACGCAGCCACGGCAGCCCAGAATGGGTGCCGCAGATACCTTCTACGCCATAGGTTTTGAGCATCTGCTGGATATCGTCATCGGTAGTTTCTGACTCCCAGACGAACTCGTTGACGCTACTGGGGCTCCCGTGGCACAGCAAAATCTTTTGGCCGCCCCATTGCAGCTCAATCAAAGGCGGTAGAGTCTTGAGCCAGTCACGATGATCGGGTGCCGTGTGGGCATACGTATAGTCGTAGCTAATCTGAGCAAATTCCTGATCGCGGGGGTCAGAATATCCGCAGCCACAGTCGCGCTCGCCGTGCCCCACGGCGTGATCGTAGTTGCCCTGTAGACAAATCACTTGGGCGTTACGCAGCAGATCTAGGGTGCGATCGGGCCAGGGGCCAAACCCGCCCATATCCCCCAGACAAAAGCGATTGGGGATAGTCTCGGTGGCCTTTAGAAAGGCCTCAACTGCGGCAAAAT
>JBCBZL010000347.1:0-4848 GCA_039815385.1 Cyanobacteria bacterium P01_A01_bin.114 | reverse complement strand
GCCGAGGGCATCTCAGATTTAGTCGGAGCCCAGTCACCCCAGGCGGCTCAGGCAGCGCTAGCAGGGCTTCGGGGCAAACTGGCAGCGCCCATCCGTCAGCTACGGGCGATGTGTTTAGACGTGCTAGCGGAGGTGGAAGCTCGCATCGACTTTGAGGACGATTTGCCGCCTTTGGATGAAGCCTGGGTGCGATCTCAGCTCGACAACGTCCTCACCCAGGTCACCCAAATTTTAGACACCGCCCACCAGGGAGAGCTGCTGCGCACTGGCCTCAAGGTGGCCATTGTGGGCCGCCCTAACGTCGGCAAATCCAGTCTGCTCAATGCTTGGAGCCGCAGCGATCGGGCCATTGTCACCCCTCTGCCTGGTACCACCCGCGATGTGGTGGAGTCCCAGCTGGTGGTGGGCGGCATTCCGATTCAGGTGTTAGACACGGCGGGCATTCGAGCAGCCACCGATCAGGTTGAGCAGATGGGGATTATGCGATCGCAGCAGGCTGCCCAGGCCGCCGATCTGATTTTGCTGACCCTGGACGCCACTGCTGGGTGGACCGACGCAGAACAGCAGCTTTATGAACTCGTGACTGACAAGCCCCATATTCTGGTGGTGAACAAAATTGACCTGGTAGAAACCCCTGAAAAAATTCTGCCGCCGCTGTCACCGGTTCCGCCCATCGTTTATACGGCTGCTGCTCAATCCAAAGGGATTGAGCGATTGGAGCAAACCATTCTAGACACCGTCAAAGCGGGTCAAGTAAGCGCCTCTAATACAACCCTGGCAATCAACCAGCGTCAGGCTGCCGCCCTCACCCAGGCCCAGTCGGCGCTAGAGCAAGTACGCACCACCATCCAAAACAGTCTACCCCTCGATTTTTGGACTATTGACCTCAGAGTCGCCATTCGCGCCCTCGGCACCGTCACGGGTGAGGAGATGACCGAATCGATGCTCGACGAGATTTTCAGCCGATTTTGCATTGGCAAGTAGGGGCCGCGCCTTGTGCCTGCCCATCTGCACATACCCGACAAAGCCAGCCCATGCTCCCCGACACAACCCATCCTCAAAAAAATAAGCAAAGATAGAGAATTAAAGCGCGGAGGCAATAATCCCATGCTATTTCGCCAGCTGTTTGACAAAGAATCCAGCACATATACCTATCTGATCGCTGACCCCAATATCCGTGCAGCCATCCTGGTTGACCCTGTCATTGAGCAAGTGGAACGCGATCTGCAGCTGCTCAAAGAATTGGGCCTAACCCTCAAATTCTGCTTGGAAACCCACGTACATGCCGACCACATTACCGGCACCAGTCAGCTGCGTGCCGCTACTAACTGCGAAGGCATCGTCCCTGAGCATGCCAACGTCAGCTGTGCCAATCGGTTTGTCAAAGACGGTGAAATCCTTAAGGTTGGCACTGTTCAAATTACGGCCATTAGCACAAACGGACATACCGATAGCCACATGGCTTATCTAGTTAACGATGAGCGAATATTAACCGGCGATGCCCTATTTGTTCGGGGCTGTGGGCGCACCGATTTCCAAAGCGGCGATGCCGGGACACTCTACGATTCGGTTACCCAGCGGCTGTTTAGCTTGCCAGACACAACCCTGGTCTATCCGGCCCACGACTATCGCGGACATACGATTTCAACCATCGCCGAAGAGAAGCAATGGAATCCTCGCTTTGCAGGCCGCACCCGAGAGGGCTTCATTGAGTTTATGGGCAATCTGAATCTGCCGAATCCTCAGAAAATGATGGAAGCCGTGCCTGCGAACGAGTTATGTGGAAGAACGGTGGTGGTTTAGACGGTACCCACTCTGCAACGGCTTAGTAGCGCGTAGGTTGGGCTGAACTCGTGAAACCCAACATGCGGCAACCGTTAACCTACTCGCCTGTCTGTCTATCCTAAATCAACCGATAGACTCCAAACATGCGATATCGCCGCGCCAATACCCCAGGGGCCACCTATTTCTTCACGGTGGTCACCTACAACCGACAGCCTCTATTCAACACCCCCGAAACAATACAACTCCTCCGCCAAGCCTTCTACATTGTTAAACAGCGCCATCCCTTTACTATTGAGGCTATCGTTGTCTTGCCTGATCATCTCCATTGCCTATGGACATTGCCTTCTCACGACGCTGACTTTTCTACCCGCTGGCGATTGATCAAATCCTATTTCAGCCGCTATTGTCCTGAAAGGTATAAGCACCGAAGATCATTGGCTCGCCTCAAGAAAAAGGAGCAAGCCATTTGGCAACGCCGTTTTTGGGAGCATCAAATTCGAGATGCTAACGATTTTGAGCGTCATGTTGATTACATTCATTACAACCCTGTCAAGCATCGTCTAGTGACCGCGCCTCGCGATTGGTCATATTCAAGTTTTCATCGATATGTGGCTCAAGGTTTGTGTTCTGAGGATTGGGGGGCTAGTAAGCGAGGAATAAGACTTGGAAATGTTGGGTTTCGCTTGCTCAACCCAACCTACGGTTCTTCGCTACCTGCTGCCCAAGATTTATGCGGGATCTATAATTAACAGGCCAGCTTTCGGAGGCATTCCCGATGGTTTTGCAGCCGCTTGATCCCACTACACTACCCAGCACCACAGAGCTGCCCTGCTCTGACGATACGCCTGTGGATAACGAAGATCAGAACCTGCTGCCGAATTTGCTGCTGTTCATGCTGCTCGGTCTTTGGTCAGAGCGGATGGACTGGTACTTTGGGGTGGATATGGCGGTGTATCACACAACCGGGATCAGCCCAAAGGTACCGGTGGTACCCGATGCGTTTTTGAGTATTGGCGTCGAACGGCGCAAGGCCAGCCGACAGGGCAAAGGGCGCTTAAGCTATGCCGTTTGGGAAGAAAATGGCGTTGTGCCCATCCTGGCAATAGAGGTCGTCTCCCAGACGCCGGGTGGGGAGTATGACGAAAAGTTCGAGATTTATCAGCGCTTGGGGGTGCTGTACTACGTCATTTACAACCCCAACTTTTGGCAGCGCGACCGACATCAGCCCTTTGAGGTTTATAAGCTGATCGACGGTCGCTATCGTCTACAGCTGGGTGAACCTTATTGGATGCCGGAGGTGGGCTTAGGCATGGGTCGCGCTCAGCAAGCGATTGGCAGCATCGAGCAGGAAGTGCTGCTTTGGCACGACGCCCAGGGCAGTGCCTACCTACTAGCAGAAGAAGAAATTGCCCAGATGCGTACACAGCTCAAGACAGAACGCCAGCGGACCGAGGCAGAACGTCAGCGGGCCGAGACAGAACGCCAGCGGGCTGAGGCAGAACGCCAGCGGGCCGATCAGTTGGCTAAGTATTTGCGATCGCTCGGCCTCGACCCAGATAATCTACCAGAGACATAGGGTGAACACTGCCAGATGTACCGAAAGTTTCACCTATCGGCCTGCTGCAAAAAAGGAGCGTTATTAGTGACTAATGACTTGTTCAAAAACGCCAATCACCAATCACCAATCGCCCTCAAATCATCTGGCTGCTGTGCCGCTGTAACGTAATCAATGTAATTTCTGGATTACAAAAAAGTCGGCCCGGCGGATATGTGCCCAAGCCGCGATTTACATAGAGCAAATTGCTGCCAACTTTGTGTAACCCCATCGCCCACTCCCAGTGATCAACCACCTTAAAGCACTGGTCGCTTAGGTAAGGAATGCCCTTACGCCACTCGGCGGGGATATGTTTACGCAGGTGATCCCATAGCTGGGGGGCGGTACCCAAACCGGGGAAGACCACCTGCCCCCCGTGGGTGTGGCCCGAAAGCTGGAGATCGACGCGCCAGGCCATCAGGGGTTCAGCGCTATCGGGATTATGGGACAGTACCAGTCTGGGTAAAGCCGGGTCAAGCTGCTCTAAGACCGGGCCTGGGTGAAATTCTCTTGACCAAAAGTCAGCCAAACCAACCAGGGGAAACTGCTCGCCCAGGGGATAGGCAATCTGATTCCATAGGACACGAATGCCGGCCCGCTCTAACGCTTGGGTGATGGTTTCTTTGGCCCCTCGGACGATGCGGTCATGGTTGCCCAAAATCGCATAGGTGCCATATCGGCTAGGCATTTTTTTGAGCTGCTGGGCCAGGTCAAAAATCGGCGTTGGGTCGTGGGTGACAAAGTCGCCGGTTAGGGCAATCAGGTCGGGTTTGAGAGATTGGATGGTTGCGATCGCACCCTCCAGCATTTCATCTGATAGCAGCAGCCCGTCGTAGTGCAGATCTGAGAGTTGCGCAATCGTCGTCCCTGACAGATGACTGGGTAAATCTTGAATGGGAATCGTCAGTTTCTCAACTTTGAGGGGGCCAGTAATCGGCTGCATAGGAGAGCATCACAAAAAATGATCAATCACACCAAATCCAAATGTAGCCTCCCAATTTTGTCAGGGGCGTAAAATCTTACGCCCCTCAATATCGAGGTAGCTAGCCAGGATTCGCATCAGTCTCTATTCTGGCGTTTGAGATCGGCTCGCGGCCACTAAAATTTCTTGAAATTCAGCCAGGGGCGGCGTGGGTAAATCAGGCACCTTGGCCAGATCGTCCCAGCGGCGTAGCTTCACAGCTTCTACTGCGTAGGGCTGTTGGATAAAGGCCTCAGCCGCCGCTGCCGTAAAAATGCCGCCCTGTAGATCTAAACTTTGCTTTGAGGCAGGCGAGAGAGATAACCAATAGGACTTATCGACCGCACACAGGTAGCGCTTAGCCTCAACATGCAGACGAATGGGCTCAGTGACGGCTGCATCAAATAGCGAGGTCAGAAACCCCAAAGCCCGATACTCATGGCGGTCATCAATACCGCGCTCGGCAGCGTCTTCGCCTAGATTATGGACTAAATGACCAAAATCATGG
>JBCBZL010000230.1:0-8115 GCA_039815385.1 Cyanobacteria bacterium P01_A01_bin.114 | reverse complement strand
TTCGCAATGTGGGCTACCGTCTCAATATCGAGCGTATTCGAGCACAGAGTCAGGCCCTTGAACCCTCCTCAAATGGCAGCAGCGTCGCTGTGACGACTTCGGTCAGCGCCGTCTAGAATGCCTCGAGTTTAGAAAAATCGGGTCAGCCTGACGCAGTCCTAGTCATCTCCCCATTCAGCATCGGCTTGCTGATGGGCTTCGACAATCTCTGCCCGGAGCGTGGACCAATTGACCTCGGCGGCGGGTTGATTGGCTCGCAGCTGGCCTGCCTGCAAATGGAGCACCTGGGTAACCACCGAAGCCGTTAGCTCAAGCTGATGATTGACCATGACCACCGTGAGGCGCTGCTGCTCGGCGAGCTGCCGTAGCTGAGTGAGTAAAAACTCGCCATAGCCAATATCTTGGGCCGAGGTAGGTTCATCTAATAGCAGCAACTTGGGCTCGGCGATCAGGGCGCGTGCGATCGCAACCCGCTGTCGCTGCCCCATTGACAAATCAACCTCCGTTCGCGACAGCCAATCCTGTGGAATTTTGAGACGATCGAGCCAGGGTAATATTTGCTGCTTGGCCTGAGCTGGAGACTGCCCCCGCAGCACCCTTGGGTAGCACAGCGCCGCCTCCACCGACATCCCTAGCAGCTTGCTATCTTGCAGCACCAAACCAATTTGCCGTCGTAGAGGCACCACCGGCAAAGACGATAGCCGCTGTCCTCGCCAAAAAATCTGCCCTTGGCTGGGCTCGATCAGACGATTGATCAGGCGCAACAGCGTAGTTTTGCCAGCTCCCGACGGCCCCACGATACCCACAAAGCTGCCTGCTTCTATTGCAAAAGACAAATCGCTCAAAATTTCATTCAGGCCCACCGGTGCTTTAAGACTGACCCGGTCAAATTTTAATTGGGTCGTCGCCGCCGCTGCCATCATCTCTGCCGTCACTTTTGCCGTCACTTTTGCCGTACCGCTATCCCACCGCCGTCCAAATTGTCCAAATATCTACGCCCAGCAGTAGCACAGTTACCCCTAACAAAATCAAATACATCCAAGGCTGGGCCAGAGGCTTAACATCGCGTGTATCGATCCCGGTTTTTGCCTCTACCCGCTGCACCAGGCGAGTAAACCCCACCACTCGCATAGGTAATAGGTAAGCCCGATCGGCCTGGGCAGTCACAAAGTAGTACACCAGCCCTCCCTGTCCCGTAGAGCGGGGCTTCAGGGCTGCGATATCTGACCATGACAGCGACCACCCCCGCCGCAATATCCCTCGAATCCATCCTGGATAGGTCACCCGAATCTGGGTGTTGTCAATCTCAACTCGCTCGCTGAGGCCACCGTAAAGGAGGAGCCCGCCGATGCCCACGGCAATCCAGAGCGTCCAAGCCGGTATCGGCGCATGGGTCACCGTCGCTAAAAACGGCAGCGGTATAACCAGCGCAATGTATAAACCCAGCAGCGTTATCCGAATCAGCGGAGAAATCTGAAACTGTTCATCGGACAGGGCCTGATCAATGGTCTCACTATCGGGCTGTGTCGCTAAATTTGGCTGAATCATCGCTGAATCATCTATATACGCTGGTTAATTTATCCTGAGGTTGATCTATCCTGATTGATCATAAGCCTGATGAATAGAAATATCCCGCTCTGGGCTTTGGGGAAGATGCCTTGAAGACCCTACGCTAAGCTCGAAGACCCTACCTCCAAGACCCTACCTCCAAGACCCTACGGTAAATACTTTTGCACCACCTGCCAACCACTATAGGTGACGGCAATAAAGCCTAGGAATAAAATACTGTTTAGGCTCAAGTGTAAAGGCCTGGCCCAAGGGCGCTGAGGGTGAATCTGGGTCGCACTCCAGGCGGAGGTACACACCAGCGCCACCACACTTAACCCCATGGGCAAATGCCAAGAGTGACCCAGTCGGCCATATTCACCCAGGGTCCCAATGATGCCAACGCTGAGCAGCAGTAACACCAAGCTGACTAAGACCCCACCCAGGCCATAGTGCAGCGGCCTCAGCCAGTCAGGACGCCCGCCCTCAGTCTGGCGAGTATACCAAAGCCCGCCACCCGTCAAAGCCAGCACAGCGTAGGCAGTCAAAGACAACCCCATCGACCAAGCCGCGATTCGCCACAACCATAAAAAAGAAGGCAAATCCATCACAAAAGGACTCCTGACTAAGACGTTATACGGAACCTTGTCTAGCTGCACCCGATACTGATTACCTCCGATACTGACTCCCCCCGTACTGAAGGGCATCAAGGTTTACGCCTGACAAGATCAAATTTTGAATTGGGGATACTGCATTCAGATTGGGTATTAAATCCATAATTTCACATTTGAGATCCCGATTGAGATCCCCAGTGGGATTTCCGATTTCTCATAAAGATTTCTCATAAAGTACCGGTACCCGCTAACAGGCACCATAAAAACAACCCCCCGCTAGCGGTACGGAGGGTTGGCATGATTCAGCAGATTGATTTGCTTAAGCACGTTGCAGCGAGACATGCCCAGGCTGATAGATAGCTAAAAAGGCCCAGAGGAACAGACCCAGGTAAATCACTCTAATCGGCAGAACCCACCGCCGCAATATGCTCAGCGCGAGTCGTAGCCGGGTCAGGCACCACCGACATCGTCGATGGCATGCCTTGAGTGGTCATACCGGAGGTGTCTTGCAGCGCTAGCCGCTCGCACGGGATAGTATCCGATAAAATCGAGCTGGCCATCATGCCCGTATGAATTTCGAGCTGAGCAGGGGGCAGCGCCTCAAACAGCAACCGCTGTCCCGGAAAAACAACGCGTTCAAAATACCAGTTTGGAATATTTGTAATCCTTGCAACCTGAATTTTGCTCGTTGCATTGACGTAGCAGCAAAGAAAAGCATGCTTACCATCAGACGGCAATGAATCAAGAATTTGAGTCATATAAATAAAGGAAGATTAATCTGCCTGCACAACTGTTTACAAGATTAACACCGGGCGATCCCTGACGACTGTAAAAGCGACTACCAAGGCTCATGGATGCTAAGTTTCACGGTCGAAACATTCACAAAAACACACAAACTTGAGTAGCTTCCTACCCTTTTACTTATTTGGCCACAAAACAGGGATCAAGATGTATCTATGAATACGAATATTAGGCTGACATCCAAAGCTTAAAAAAAGCCTAATTTTATAGATTTATTTAACCAAATGCTCTATCGAAGGTCAGGTTATCATCACATACTTAATCTCAGACACAGTCAGTTTCATATCATTCAGCTTCCTATCATTAATTTCAATAGTCAGTTTTGTCCTAACCCAGGGCTCACGCACCCATCACACGCCGCGACTCGACAAAATTTTCTATCCAAACGTTGGGATCACTCCGATGAACCACACCGGGATCCAGTGCTATCGTAAAGATATGTGAAAAAGATGAAAGCTGACTTCGGTCACTCGGTAGTGCTATGACCCCTCGAGTTCTCTACGTCCGGCTGCCTTGCAATCCGATTTTTCCGATTGGAGTGGTCTACTTAGCCGATCACATTCGTAAACTTTTCCCCCAGATAGAGCAGCGCATTTTTGATTTAGGCACCTTTCCTCCCCTTGATTTTGGAGCAGCTCTAGATGCCTGCATTGACGAATTTCAGCCGACCCTGCTGGTCTTTTCCTGGCGAGATATCCAAATTTATGCGCCGGTAGGGGGGCGAGGGGGCAACCCGCTACAGAATGCGTTCGAGTTTTACTACGCCAGTAACCCCCTGATCAAGCTGCGGGGGGCCATGGGGGGGCTGCGAATGGTCACCACCTATCTCAACGAGCTCTGGCAAAATCTAGGCCTGATCAAACGCGGCTTTAAGCGGGCCAAGCGATATGCCAATGTGCAGATGGTGGTCGGCGGCGGCGCGGTCAGCGTCTTTTATGAGCAAATTGGTGGAATGCTGCCCAAGGGCACGATTGTATCCGTAGGCGAAGGCGAAGTTTTGCTGGAGAAACTCCTGCGCGGTCAGGACTTTTTAGACGAGCGCTGCTACGTAGTGGGGCAAACACAGCCTCGCGATCGCATGATCCACGAGTGGCCAACCCCTATCGAGAAAACTGCCTGCCAGTATGACTACATTGATCGCATCTGGCCAGAGTTTGAATACTATCTGCAAGAGAGCGACTTCTATGTCGGTGTTCAAACTAAGCGCGGCTGCCCCCATAACTGCTGTTACTGCGTATATACAGTAGTTGAGGGCAAACAGGTGCGGATCAACCCCGCCGATGAGGTGGTGGCTGAGATGCGTCAGCTCTATGATCGGGGCATTCGCAATTTTTGGTTTACCGACGCTCAGTTTATTCCGGCCCGTAAGTTTATCGATGATGCGGTTGAACTGCTGCAAAAGATTGTCGACTCGGGCATGACTGATATCCACTGGGCCGCCTATATTCGCGCTGACAACCTGACACCGCAGCTGTGCGACCTGATGGTGCAGACAGGAATGAACTATTTCGAGATTGGCATCACCAGCGGCTCCCAAGAGCTGGTGCGAAAGATGCGCATGGGCTACAACCTGCGCACGGTGCTGCAAAACTGTCGAGATCTCAAAGCAGCGGGCTTCAACGATCTGGTTTCGGTCAATTATTCATTCAACGTGATTGACGAGCGCCACGAAACGATTCGCCAAACCCTGGCCTATCACCGGGCGTTAGAGGCGATCTTTGGGCGTGACAAGGTAGAGCCCGCTATTTTCTTTATCGGCTTACAGCCCCACACCCATCTGGAAGACTATGCCTTAGAAAACAATATTCTCAAGAAAGGCTACGACCCGCTGGCGATTCATCTACCCTGGGTGGCCAAAAAGCTGCTGTGGAACCCGGAACCCCTGGGATCTTTCTTTGGTGAGGTGTGCCTACAAGCCTGGCGGCAAAACCCCAACGACTTTGGCCGAGAAGTAATGGATATTCTTGAAGAAAGGCTGGGGCTGGCCCCGCTGGAAGAGGCGCTGACGGCTGAGGTTAAGCCAGAACAGCGGGCTCTAACGGCAGTCGTTTGATCGTTGCTTGTAGATTCAGCGGCTCTGAGGAAAGGCTTTTGCCAATGAAAGCGATTCAAGAATAGGCAAATTTGGCAGCACAACGGCTTCAGTAGGTAAACAAATTTGCTTGGTTCGGTAGGCCCATGTGCCTTGCGGATGCTGATAGGGATCGCTGTAGCACTCTAAAACGCCATCTAATAGGTTGAAAATCCAATAGTCTACAATGCCGCTTTCGGCATAGAGCGGGAGTTTGACCTCCTGATCATAGGTAATCGAAGAGTCAGAGATCTCAATCAGCAGCAGCACATCCTCAGGTTGAGGATGACCGTCAAGATAGTCATCGGAACGGTTTCGCACGAGGGTAAAGTCGGGTTCTGGTTCGCTGTTAGGCAGCAGGGTGATTGGCGACTGACAGCGAAGCGTCGCGTGATCTCCCAAACATTTTGGCAGTTCTCTCAGCAGGCGGGTCAGGCAAACTTCATGAGCTGTGCCTTTGGCGACCATATAGACGATTTCTCCCAAAATCAGTTCGATACGCTCGCCAGCCTGAAAAAAACCCAATTCTGCTAAACGATGGTACTCAGCAAGGCTAAAGCGTTTGGCTGTGGCTAGCATGGCGCAAATGGCGACAAGATTTTTGAATTATAGCGTTGGCGGCTAGCAAGCCTATCTTCCCTTGGCCAAATCGGCGTAGACAATAATCTCAACCCCTAAAACCAACAGCAGCAATCCCTCAAGGATGCTGAGCAGCAGCAAGATGACCGGAATTGGAGACACGAGCAGCCAAAAGGCTGTCAGGCTGATGAGGCCAGAAATCACGAACGTTAGCTGATCAACAACCAGCTGCTCCAATTTTCGCCGTTTTCGATGGGGGTCGCTGCGATGAGCGGTCTCCCACCCGAGCACGCCTTCGATATCGTCGGTATCCGCCAAAGTCATGATCCTTTCGGCTAGGGTATATCGCATGTAGCGGCCTAACGCAGAAATCTTTTCGTCGTTGACCAGATAGGTCCATCCCAAAATCAGGCACACCCAAGGAATCACCAGCAGGGCATCGTAATTTTGGTTGGCCAAGGTAAACGATAAGACCCCGCCAAAAACTGCCAGGGTCACGTAGAGGAGATTATCGCGAAAGCCAATGCGGGCAGTTTGTTCAGCTTTAAGGGTTTGATACTCCTGGAGGTAAATATTGAGCAGTGCAGATTGATCAGACATCACGTTGGCACAACGGTTTTCAAGAAGGGTACATCAAATGCTGTAGCTGGGTGCAAATGCTCTCAAAGGTATGAATTACCTGCTGATTAGTAAATCTAACCACTTGTAAGCCGTAGTCTTCCAGAACTTCAGTTCTGGCTTGATCATAATCTTGTGCCAGCGAGTTAAAGTGGGCTTCTCCGTCAACTTCGATGACTAACTTACGGCTAGGACAGTAGAAGTCAACAATGAAGTGATCGATTGGGCGCTGTCTTAGGACTCTAAGGGGCAAGGGGCGAAGATACTGGTACCAGAGCTTTTTCTCTGCTGGCGTCATGTTTTTTCGCAGTTCTTTGGCTCTAGGCCCAAGCGCTGGGTCATAGGGCAGATAAAAATCATGTTTACTGAGTCGAGTCATGTGTGCTCAAAGATGAGTCACGGTGAGCCTTAACTTGCCCCCCTTTGCCTAAGGGGGGATCAAGGGGGGAACTCGGCGAACAAATCGCTCTGAGGGAATTGCGTGATGCGGGCATTTCTGAGATCCCCCCTGCCCCCCTTGGAAAAAGGGGGGTTATGGATTACGCGGTTCTAACGGCATATCCATCAAAAAATGTTTGGTAAACCCAGCCGCAACTGCTGCGGCATAGGCGTGCCAATCATCATTTTTCTCACCGTCGGCATAGTCGCATAGCGCCCGAATCACCAGACATCGAACTGGGTCAAACCGTTGCCATGCTGCCGCACTGACGCCGTAGCCTTCCATTTCAATTGCTTTGATTTTGCGGTGCCCTTTGGCGATGTCATCGCGGGCGGCGGCGTGAGCAATAACCTGCTCGCCGGAGGCAATCACGCCGGGAGATACATTTGGGAAAATATCAGTGCCATCGGGTCGGGTCGCATGAATATCAAAGTCGTGATTAGGCGTCGTGGTAACCCGATTCCAAAGAGTAGCATCAGAGCGATACATCACTGGCTCTGGTAAAACCCCACTGGCAGTGGCTTTGCCGCGTTCATAGTAGTAAACATCTTTGCCGAGGATGAGATCGCCTAGTTGCTGATCGCGGCCAGCGGCAGCAGCAATGCCGACCATGAGGATGGCGTGGGGTTGCCAATGGTTGAGGGTGTCGGCAGCGAGGAGGGCGGCATCGACATTGGCCATGTCAGGGGCCTGGGTCAGGATGATGTCGTAGTGCTGGCCATTGGGGAGAGGGAGGCGTTTGTGCCAGTAGGTGCGGGCGTCTTTTCGGGTGCGATCGGCATTGGTGATTTTGAGAGCAGTGCAGAGGGCGAGGCGTTCTGGTTCGATGGCGGTGAGAATGGCGAAATCGATTTGGTTGATGGTTTTTGGGGTGGGCACTATGGGTAGGCTTGGTTGAGTCAGTTGGTAGTTGTAGAACTGGCAAGCTTCCTGGATGCCTATGATGGCCTGGTTGATTTCCGGGTTGAAAACTTCTAGCTGGAGTTGCTGTAAGAGTTTTATAGATTTCGGATTCTGAATTTTCTGTAGTGACTGCACTGCTTGACGTCGAACACCTGGATATCTGTCCTTCAAAGCGCTTATCAAAGTTACGATTGTGAGCGCCTGGGTCAAGTTTGTTTGCTGGTCTTGATTAGAAACTACTATCCCTAAAGCTTCAGCAGCAACCAAACGTAATTTTACGCCTCTGTACTTTAAGAAATTAATCAGCTGAACTGGCGAAATTTCAGAACCTATCTTCCCTAATACATCTGCTGCACTCCTACGAACATCCCTATCGGCATCTTCTAGCGCCTTGAGCAAGCCCGGAATAGCAATGTCAGAACCTATCTTCTCTAATGCATTTGCTGCACTCCTACGAACAGCGCTATCGACATCTTCTAGCGCCTTGAGCAAGCCCGGAATAGCAATGTCAGAACCTACCTTCCCTAAGGCATCTGCTGCACTCC
>JBCBZL010000151.1:0-11092 GCA_039815385.1 Cyanobacteria bacterium P01_A01_bin.114 | reverse complement strand
TAGCCGGATAAGATACAAAGCGCGCCACTTTCCATCTTACGAAGATTGATCCCTCAAGTATTTGAGGAATTGTAAAGGAACAGGATGGCAGGGAGACTGTCTCGCTAGCGTATTGACCAGGCCCTTATGGTACTGAGAGGAGATTGGAATTGGTGAAAAATCGAGTTGGGATCTTGTTAGTGCATGGCGTGGGCGAGCAGCGCAAGTTTGAGCATTTAGAGGCGGTGGTCAGAAATATTGGCACGACGCTTAAAGCCAAACCCCATCTGTCGGTCAACGTGGCAATCAAGACTCGAGAAGATGGGCACTATGGGGCTGAGCAACCTTTTTGGGCCGCTGAGGCAGAGGCTCCCATCGTCATGTCTGTCAAAAATAATGCCGCTGAGGCTCCGGAGGAGTCGCTGACAGAGCTGTCGTTTCGCGAAGTGTGGTGGGCTGATTTAGACGACCCACCAACGCTGTCAACTCAGCTATGGTTTTGGGTGTGGGGGCTATCGCTGTGGATCAAGCGACAATATCACGACCTGAAGTATGGCAAGGGAGCCCAGGAAATGCACGTGGGCTTTTCACGCCCCGTCAACGGGCTCGATCGGCTGCGATTATTTGGCTTTTCATTTGTAGTGCTGCTGTTATTGCCGCTGCCGCTGCTGAGTTCAGTGCTGCGTAATCTTTTAGGGTCAAAACTGCGCCCAGATATTTTTGTGCAATATCTGGGGGATATCAAATTATTTCAACAGGGGGCAGGCAAAGGCGCGCTGTCAGACTTAGGGCAACCGCCTCGGGCCACCATTCGACGTCGCATGGTAAAGGCACTGGTGCAGATGGCGCTGGATGACTGCGATCGCTGGTATGTCATGGCCCACAGTTTAGGCAGCGTGCTTGCCCTAAACGGGCTTATGGAAACAGAGTCGGCACTTCCCAACTATCTAGATCAGGCGCTCTGGCAACGATGGCAGGCCGATCATGATCGAAAGGCAGACGTCCCTATTGACCCTGACCGTCCGATGATGCCTGAGCGCCCCCATTGGCTAGCGGACGATGACATCATTTCTCGAGCAGATTTGTTTGCCAAACTGCGGGGGGTGCTGACCTATGGCTCACCGCTCAGCAAGTTTGCGGTACTCTGGCCCGCGATCGCACCCCTCAATAACGACGAAACGGTCTTCCCAGCCAACTGCGAATGGATCAATATCTACGACCCCACGGATCCCATCGCCGATGCTACCCAATATTTTGACCCCGATACCCCCCAGGGGCTGACCCCCAAAGATCTGGCATACAAAGCAAAATCGATCCACCTGCTCAGCCATCGGCACTATCTAGACCCTCGCCGTGACGGCAACGGGCTGGTGAATCATGTCACTCACTGGCTACTCACCCCCGACGAAACCTTTCCCATGCCCAAGCCTTCTTGGCGCTGGCCCGATGACTCCAAGATTCAACTGTATAAGGCGAGCAGGGTGGCAATTTGGGTGGGGCTGGCGTTTGCGATCGCACTGCTGCTCAGTCACCTGGTTCCCACCCAAGCGCTGCCTGACTGGCCTTTGTTAAGCCGACTCGACCTGACCCAGCCGCTCACCTACTTTGGGCTAACAGCTGCTGCTGTATTGGCGGTGGGCAGCCTCAGTCGGGTTTTATCAGCCTTAACCTCATCAACGGCATCAGCTGCGGCTGACGCCCCCAAAACATCCTCCGAACGATTGGCGAACCCGAATGATTGACGAAGGCTATGTTAAGTATCAGGGGCACTGGGTACAAACCCCTGCATTACCCCAGAGCCAGGTGCGAGATCTGACCCACTATCGCCATGCCCTATGGCAGCTAGGCCTGATTGGGCAATATCCTAACGGTATTGGGTTTGGCAACGTCAGCCAGCGTCTGTCTCAGAGTGCTTCGACCTTTATTATTTCAGGCACCCAAACCGGGCATTTACCCACCCTGGATGCGGCCCACTATGCGACGGTGACAGCCTTCGACATCGAGCGCAACCAGCTCACCTGCAAAGGCCCTATCCGGGCCTCCTCAGAAGCATTAACCCACGCGGTCATTTATCAGACGGTGCCCGAGACCCAGGCTATTTTTCACATACATCATGACGGTCTTTGGAAAACCCTCATGCATCAGGTCCCGACGACGGCGGCGACGGTGCCCTATGGCACCCCCGAGATGGCTCGAGAAATGATCCGGTTGTTGCCACGTGGCCTCGGGGCATCATCCAAAATTTTGGTGATGGCTGGCCATCCAGAAGGCCTGATTACCTTTGGCAATAGCCAATCAGAGGCCTATGCTACCTTGAAGCATTACTATCAGGCCTGGAAAGCACAGCAAGATTGGCACACGCCGGAGGGCAATTGTCAAAGGGTTGGCTAGTATAGGTAGAAGCATCTTTCCAAAAGCATCTTTCCAAAAGACCGCCAGAAAGCACCGCCAGAAAGCACCGTATTGTCATGGTTAGTCAGCCCATGGTTAATCAGCCCGTCAATCAATCGCAGCCGAGCTTGTCGCCAGATATCTCACCAGATATCTCGATTGATCAAGCGGGTGCCGCCTCAAGACGAACCCTAGATGCTGCGCCCAACTCCTACGCCGTTGACGCCTACTGCGATGAAGTGCTGATTACCTGTGACGACCTGCTATATGGTACGCACGCCTATCCGTTGCAAAACATTATCTCAATGCAAATCATCAGGCTTCGTCAAAAAGGCGCTGGCTTAACCTCAAAGCCCAGACACTTTGTGGGGCTAGCTGCGATCGCAGCGGGGCTGATCTTAGCCCTCAGCCCGTTAGCACTGGCAGTGCGTTTACTGGGTCTGTTTATAGCCGTGGCTAGTGCAGTTTATCTGCTGATGTCTTATCTGAAAGTGGGCGAGCAAAAAAACGGTGAATATGGCCTGCTAGTCGAGATGAAGCTAGGGATCAGGCGGGTTTTAACCAGCCACAGCCTGAGGGCAATTCAAAGGCTTTATCATCTGCTCTTTGATCGTTTGCAGCAATACAATCCCACCGCTGAAACCCTGATTGTAAATATGTATACCGGTGAAGTCTCTAGGGAAAGCGATCAGCTTATCTGAGGCTATTATTCATCTAACGATTGAGATACAGTTCCGTTCTATCATTGGAACTAATTTCTTGGCGGCAAAGTCATGGATCACAACTCTTTTTTAAACAACTATTAAGAAAAAATTGAGTTCCTTTCAACCTCGTTGGTGCTTGATATTTTTTGAAATAAGTTCGACCAAAAGAGACCCACAAGCTTTTTTTCTCAGATTAATGGGGGTTTTATTACTGCTAATCTTGAGGAAAGAGTTCTTGAAAACGTCAGTCCTCAGGGTGCTTTATGATCAGTCAGCAGGTTAGTCAAACTCAAACAACAGAATCTCGATCTACAGAATCTCGATCTACAGCCGTCAGCACGCTAGCTCCAAACACGCCTATATTAAAGAGCAACCTAAACGATTGTATTGTTGAAGCCTACCACGATGAAGTCTTGATCAATCCAACCGACCTTTTATACGGAGAGAATGCCTACCCGCTGCAAGATGTTCTCTCTATCAAAACAATTACGCTCCGCAGGAGAAAGTTGGGCGCTAAGCGCAAGAACAGAAAACTGTTAGGGCTAGCGACCCTTGTCCTGGGCCTGATTCTCGCCTTTAGTTCACTGAGCTTAGCCATCCGCATCTTAGGGGTAATCGGGGCCACACTGAGCGCAATCTGTTTCCTGATCTTTTATCTAGTCATCGGCGAGAGAAAATGGGGGAAGTATGGTCTCCTGCTAGAAATCAGGGCGGGTCGCAAGCACGTTTTG
The DNA here is from genome assembly GCA_039815385.1 of Cyanobacteria bacterium P01_A01_bin.114. Classification (GTDB taxonomy): domain Bacteria; phylum Cyanobacteriota; class Cyanobacteriia; order Phormidesmidales; family Phormidesmidaceae; genus SIO4C1. The sequence goes on along the minus strand of JBCBZL010000151.1, from coordinate 7,287 downwards.
ACCAGTCACAACATGAAGGCTATCCAAAAGCTGTATTACTTTTTAGCTCACCGCTTGCAGCAATACCCGTCACAGCAATACCGAGCACAGCAATACCGGCCACAACAATGCAACCTTGTTGATGAAACACTCATTGTCAACATGTACACCGGAGAAGTCTCTTCTGTTGCCGTCCGCTCGGCTAACCTTGAACACCCCTAGCCAGGTTAAGAATGCGTTTGGCAATCGCCTCATCTACGGGCATCACTGATAAACGATTGCCTCGCTTGACCACCTGCAGTTCCTCTGGCTCAAAGCTGCCCTTCAGCTGATCTAATGAAAGGAAGTTCTCGAAGGTCTCTACATAGGTCACCGTCACCGTATGCCAGCGCGGCGCATCGGGGGTAGATTTGGGGTCGTAATACTTATTGGACTCGTCAAACTGGGTGGGGTCTACCACCATCACATCGCTAACTTTCATGAGCCCGACAATCCCCGGCGGCTTGGTATTTGAGTGATAAAAAAAGGCAATATCCCCCAGCTCCATCGACTTTAAGAAATTTCGAGCCTGATAATTACGCACCCCGTCCCAAATTTCATGCACGTCGCGCTTGAGGTCATCAATGCTGTAAACATCCGGCTCAGATTTCATCAACCAGTAATTCATTGCTTCACCCTTCACCCTTCACCTTTCGCCTTTCGCCTTTCCCCCTTCGCCTTTCACCTTTCCCCCTATAGCCCAAGGGGCATGGCTACGCTAGCACCTTTCCCCCGTCACCCTTCACCCAAAACCATCCCCTTTTGCCCCTCATCAAGCCCCCATATCTCAGCCCGCCGTCCGCCTGTATCATCGTACGTAAGCATTACCCGCGCTGGGTTATCTGGCAAGTAGCGTAGTCGCTCAGCCCACTCAATGGCAAGAATGCCCGGCTCCACCTCTTCACCCTGCCAATAGGTTTCCAGGTAGAGCGTGTCAGCCTCCTCAGGCGATAAGCGATACAGATCAACATGGTACAGCGGCACCCGACCGCCCAGGTACTCATTAATTAAGGTAAAGGTCGGACTATCGATGCTGTCTGGGATGCCGAGCCCTTGCCCTAGCCCTTGAACCAGAGTCGTTTTGCCGCTGCCCAGGTTGCCCTCGAGCAGGAGCACGCTCCCAGCCAATAAACAGCGCCCGAGCTGCTCACCCAGGTGCTGAGTTGCGATCGCATTTGCTAAATCAAGGGTGACCGATGCTTGCCCCATAGTCCTGATTTCGTTAGGCTTGCTATCTAACTGTCACATATCTTGGGAAAATCTGAGGCGGTGCGATCGCGCGACGATTCTCCCATGAGCACCAGGGGCCATGATTGTCACCCATGATTATCACAGTAGCCAGCTTTAAAGGCGGCGTCGGCAAAACGACGACAGCGATACACCTGGCAGCGTTTTTTCAGGGACAGGCTAAGACGCTGCTGATTGATGCCGACTCCAATCGCTCAGCGCTGGGCTGGGCCAGTCGGGGCGAGCTACCCTTTGACGTACTAGACGAATGGCAGGCTGGCAACCAGGCTGAAGGCTATGAGCATGTGATCATCGACACCCCAGCCCGACCCATTCCAGACGACCTCTCCGCACTAGCCAACACCTGCGACCTACTGGTGCTGCCCACCATGCCCGATATCCTGTCTCTCGATGCCCTGGTACTCACGATTGAATACCTCAAAGCGATTCACACTAACCACTACCGCATCTTAATTACCTCGATTCCCCCTAAGCCTAGCCGCGCCGGAGACGAAGTCAAAGCGCTCCTTAAGGAATCCGATATTCCCATTTTTGAGCAGGGCATTCGCCGGTTTGCCGCCTTTCAAAAAGCCGCGATGGCTGGGCTACCCGTGTATGCCGTCAAAGATCCGCGCGCTGAGCTGGGCTGGCAAGACTATGAAGCCGTTGGTCAAGAGATCCTGATGCTGATGGCAAGGCTTGAAAAAGGGGCCTGATGCACGCAATAGTCAAAACCCAAGTTTCTGGAGATCGCCAGAACAACCTGGCCATAGACAACAACCTTGGTGACCCAGCTAAAACAGACGTTGGGAGGGAAGCAGATAAGAGCAACAAGAAAAGCGGGGGCGAATTCGCCCCCGCTTTTGAATTACTTGGGATGGATAGAACAGTTACGTAGCTAATAATTTAGCGCTGCGAGCTAGCGTCGCGAAGACATCACAATCCGCAAGACATACCAAAACAGCAGCATCACTGAGGAAAATAGCTGCAAGGACGCAGCCACATATTGATGGGTCGCGTAATGCTTCATAATTCGCGAGGTTTGGTACAAAATCGCGGCTGAGGCAAACGCAACCATCACAAACGCGAAGAAAACACCCAGGCTGAAGCCAAAAATCAGGCTGGCGACAATCAAACCCATGGCGACCATGCCACCAATTTTCAAGATGCCACCCAAAAAGCTAAAGTCTTTGCCAGTCGTAAACACAATGGCGGTCAGCCCGGCAAACATAAACAGGGTAATAATTGCCGCAGTAGGGATCACATTCGCATCTGAAAAGTAGGCTGCGATGTACAACAGGGGGGCAAAAATGATTGCTTCACCAATCACATAGATCCCGAGGCCCTTGTATTGAGTGTTTATGTCATCGGCTTTGGCCACCATACCGCTAGATAGATAACCTAGTAGGGCAAACCCGCCTAAGAGGGCTATCCAACCCAACCGGCTGCTAAATGCAAATCTAGCCAGCATCTCTGCAATGCCTAGCTGAAATAGTAAAAACTCAACCACAATGAAGGCACCAACCGCGCCTGCAAGGTGTAGATAGGTGCGTTTGATAAACTCTGCTCTTTCGCTCGGGCGAGCCTGAGCTACTGCAATCATGAGAGGTCTCCTTGATAGGGTGTTTGAAAGAACCACTAAACTTTGGTCACGCCCAGCTTTGTAGGTTGCCCTTAGAAAAACTCAAACGTTCAAGCTGGACGCGATCTATCGATTCTGCGAAGGTAGCACACCCGGTCATTCAATGACGTGGGTAATCATCGGCATTTCCTTGCTTATAGCATTCCTCATTATAAAACTGCCGATTTCCAGAGAAAAATTGATGAATTGAGAAATGCATCTAGAGCTGCCAGACAAATTTACCGACAGCCAATTATCATGACCTAGCCCCGGCTTAGAGACCTCTCAGGTCAAAGCCAATTTAAAACCTATCTATGAAGTGACCATCCCGTCGGTCAAGGGCCTCACTGACCTGTAAAATGACAACAAATTAGCCCACATCTAAGTCTTGAACGTTTACCCAAGGGCAAACAACAGGTCTTGGTGTCACAATCGTTTATTTTGCATCTCGTCTGATGGTTGATTCTGATGGTTAATACTGTTGCCCCGCGAGCCTTGTCCCGTCAGCCCTCCCTCGTGTCAGCAAGTCCGCTACGCGATCGCACCCTAGCCGCCATCGACGTGGGCACCAACTCAGTCCACATGGTCGTAGTCAAGATTCAGCCCCAGTTTCCCACCTTCACCATTATCGGTCGCGAAAAAGACACCACCCGCCTCGGCAACTTTTGCGAAAAAACCGGCAACCTCACCGACGAAGCTATGGATCGGTGTGTCGCCGCCCTGCAACGCTGCCTCCAAATTGCCCAAAGCCTCAATGCCGAAGACACCATTGCGGTGGCCACCAGCGCTATTCGCGAGGCCAAAAATGGTCAGCGCTTTATCGAACGGGTAAAGGCCGAACTTGGACTTGCCATCAATCTCATCTCAGGCCCCGAAGAAGCCCGCCGCATCTATCTGGGTGTGCTCTCAAGTATGGAGCTACAGGGCCAACCCCACGGCATTATTGATATCGGCGGTGGGTCAACCGAGCTGATTTTGGGTACCGGTGACCAGCCTCGTTTTCTCAGCAGCACTAAGGTAGGCGCGGTACGACTCAATGCCAAGTTGATTACCACAAATCCGATCAGCCATGACGAGTTTATTCGACTGCAAGCCTACGTACGCGGCATGATCGAGCCCTCGGCTGACGATCTCAAGCGCGGCCTAGAGCCCGGAGAGTCACTCCAGCTGATCGGCACCTCGGGCACCATTGAGACGCTAGCCACACTTTGTGCGGTTGAGCGCTTGGGGGCAGTCCCTGACCCGCTAAACGGGTTTGAAATGACCTACAAGGAGCTATCCCATTGGGTTGATCGCCTGCGCCGGATGCGCTATGCCGAGCGCCTCAACCTGCCTGAGATGTCAGAGCGGCGGGCCGAGATCATCGTGCCAGGGGCAGTGATCTTGCAAGAGACCATGAAGCTGCTTGAGGTCGACAAAATCACTATCTGCGAAGCGGCGCTGCGCGAAGGCGTGGTGGTGGACTGGATGCTTGCCCACGGTCTGATCGAAGACCGCATGCAGTATCAGCAGTCAATCCGTGAACGGAGCGTCGTTACCACCGCGCAAAAGTATCGCGTCAATATGCCCCACTGCGAACGGGTAGCCCAATTTGCCCAAACGCTATTTAATCAAACTCAGGGGGTTTTACATCAGTGGAGCGATTCCGAACGAGAGTACCTGTGGGCGGCTGCAATCTTGCACAACTGTGGCCACTACATTAGCCATTCGGCCCATCACAAGCATTCTTACTATCTGATCCGCAATGGCGAACTGCTAGGCTTTACGGAGCGAGAGCTAGAGCTAATTGCCAACATCGCCCGCTACCACCGCAAGAGCGCGCCTAAGAAAAAGCACGAGTCTTACCGCGATTTACCCACCAAACGCGATCGCGAACGGGTTGATCAGCTCAGCGCGATACTGCGGGTAGCGGTGGCCCTAGACCGTAGACGAATGGGGACAATCAAAGATATCCAGGTCAAGTTCAACGAAAGCAAGCGCCAGCTCACCCTGAATATTGTCCCCGCCCATCCAAACGAAAATTGCGATCTAGAACTGTGGAATCTGGATTTCAAAAAAGCCTGCTTTGAAGACGAGTTTAAGGTAAAGCTGTCGGCAGAGCTCTCTTGAACCTCAGCCAAATCTAGATTCAAGAGGAAACCCAAGGCACCGTTTGCGCAAATCCACCAAGCACTCCCTTGCCTAAGCGCAGCCAGTATCCCTTTCGGGGGGTCTGGGGGAGCTCGGACCCCAGTCAGCCCCTCAAGCTAGAGGCAAAAGGGAGGGAACCCCAGTTGCGGCTATGTGGGATAACTTGACGACTTCCGATTGGAGGGAAAGTCCCGCGCAGCATGTTTTACACCAGGCCGATACCCTCATGAATAAAAAGGTCGCAAGGCGCTAGCATCAGCCCTCACGTTCGCAAAGCTATGCCAAAGGCTTTAGCCGTACCCACAGGGTTTGCCCATAGGGCTAGATAGTTTATTTAATTGCAAGCGCCCTAGCGCTGCAATCTCGTTTGTTCGTATCTCGCGTTGTTAGGCATGCGGGCACCGTCTAGGATAGCTCCCCTCAGCAGGGCTCTATCTAAATTGGCTTGATAAAGGTTGGCACCGCTCAGATTGGCTGCTCTTAGATCCGTATTGATCAAGGAGGCCGCTACCAGCCACGCGCCGCTCAGGGTTGCCTGTCTGAGCACAGCGTTATCCAAAGTGGCCCGGTGTAAACTGGCTTCGGACAGATTGGCCCCGTCGAGGAGGGTGCGATTGAGCTGGGCCTGACGCAAATTGGCTTTGGTGAGATTGGCATTGCTTAAGACCGCCTCTGTCAGGGTCGCCTTCGACAAATCAGCTCGAAATAAGCTAGCCCCGTTCAGATTGGCCCCCGTTAAATTGGCCTCGTGCAGATTAGCCCTGAATAGATTGGCCTCAGATAAATCAGCTGCGGTCAAATCTTCGTATTGCAAATCAAGCTGGCTGAGATCGCACCCCCGGCAGCTGCCAGTTTCTTGCAGTCGGGTCAGATCTTCTGGATCATAGGCAGCTCCAGGCATAGTCAACCCCAGGCTCATCACGCCTGAACCCAGCACTGAATACAAAATCACAGAAACCCAACGACGCATGGCGATTTCCAAACAAGACATCGCCTATAGCTTGCCCAAAACAAACTGCTCAGCCATCGGCAAGGGCCAATCTCGGTGTGCGTATTGGACATCGTACAAATCCTCCCATAGCTTAGAACCATCTGCCTAAAACGGTTCTAACTATGACGACTCAAACTTGGGATACTCAGCGCTATCAGGCACAGCATAGCTTTGTTTGGCAGTATGGTACGGCGCTTATTGACCTGCTGGCCCCCCAGTCAGGGGAGCAAATTCTAGACCTGGGCTGCGGTACAGGGCAGCTCACAAATGTCCTGGCTGAAGCAGGTGCTCAGGTCGAGGGCATTGACGCTGACCCAGCCATGGTTGCCCAAGCACAGCAAAATTATCCTGGGCTGACGTTTCGCACTGCCGACGCCCGTGATTTTGAGGTGGCCACCCCCGTGGATGCCGTTTTCTCAAATGCCGTTTTGCACTGGGTGCTTCAACCTGAGACCGTAGTTCAATCGGTGAGGCGAGCTTTGAAACCAGGGGGTCGATTTGTGGCTGAGTTTGGCGGCAAGGGCAACGTGCAGACCATTATCTCTGCAGTAGAGTCTTGCCTGCATCAGCCTAATTTTTGGTATTTCCCCAGCGTGGCTGAGTACGCCAGTCTGCTAGAAGCTCACGGGTTTGAGGTGACCTTTGCCGCCCTGATTGACCGACCCACGCCGCTCGAAGACGGCGATCGGGGGCTGGCCAACTGGCTTAGAATGTTCGGGGCCCGGTTTTTTTCAGGTCTTTCTGAGACAGAGACAGCGAGCATGATTCGTCAGGTAGAAGATCGGGTGCGAACTGACAGGTCAGCGCTTACGCTATCGCGCCTCTACCAAAACGGCGGCTGGGTTGCCGACTACCGCAGATTACGGATTTTGGCTATCAGGCAGGGAAATGAATGAGCTTAGCTTCGCATCGTCACTATTTTCGCATCGTCACTACGTCACCACTACAGTCACTACTCCAGCGGGGGCATCTCCATACTTTATTTTGTCCATAACAGTCGATAAGAGGCTATTTCTTTCCGCTATGATGCGATGATGGTCACTATTGAGCAGCTCAAACTAACGGTGGCCGGTTAGGCAACCCAGGTTGCTAGGACTAAGGCGCCCTCGCCGAGCCAGGCGGAGCCGTCCTGCTTGTTGATCGGTCCAGTAAACGGATGATACGCGCGCGACCGCATGGCTTCGACCATGGCGAGCGCTTCGGCCTTCACGTCAGCAGGCACGGCATCGGTGATCTCGCCAATTTCCACCATGCCGGTGTCAATGCCGTCCCATGTCTGCACGGTTTCCCAAGTGCCGTC
>JBCBZL010000380.1:0-3994 GCA_039815385.1 Cyanobacteria bacterium P01_A01_bin.114 | reverse complement strand
TCGGTGTCTTCACCTTTGCCTACCCGGTGATTGAGCGATAGTGATTTGCGGCGTACCTGCTGAAGGCTGCGAAGCTGATCGGGCGTGATGTCTAACGCCTCAGCTAGCTCGGCCTCGTTAGGATTTCGGTTAAGCTGTTTACGTAGCTCCCGATGAGCTTTTTTGAGCTTATTGAGTTTTTCTACGACATGAATAGGTAACCGAATGGTCCGAGCGTCGTTTGCAATTGTGCGGGTGATGCCCTGACGAATCCACCAGTAGGCGTAGGTGGAGAACTTATATCCTTTATCGGGATCAAACTTTTCGGCAGCGCGATTGAGCCCGAGTGCCCCTTCTTGGATCAGGTCTAGAAAAGGAACGCCCCTATTCAGATAGCGCTTTGCGATAGATACGACCAAACGCAAGTTTGAGCGAATCATTCTTCGCTTGGCTGAGCGTGCTTGATGCATCCGCTGCTGGAGCTGTCGGTCAGTGAGACCAATAGACTCAGCGATCTCTTGAGGAGATGGCTTGCGTTTGAGTGTTTCCGTTAAACTTTCAGAGCGATCTTCTATCTCAGCTAGCAGCCGTACCTGTCTGGCTAGTTCAATTTCTTCATCGGCCTTGAGTAATGGATACCGAGCCATTTCTTTGAAAAATGCCCCGACCGCATCGTCTGTTAAAGACTTACGATAGCTAGAGGTCTGACTCAGCTCCCCTGGCTCACTTGTACCTGCACTATCGGATTCGATCTCTTGAACTGCGACGTTGACATCGCTAGCATCCCAATCAGGGGATGGCCCATCAGAAGTATTCGAGGCAGGCTTTGGCTCAGAATGTGAGTCGGCGCGCTGAGTCTGCTGGGAAGTCACGGTAGCTGTTGGCTCCGCATCAGCCCATTGGAGAGCAATGTTTTTGTTGGTCTTAGAGGAGGCAGCCATACTGTACAACTGTGATTGCAGTTCCTTGATCAGCGAAAAAGTGTGGGAATTATCGCTGGTGACTACACTATAGCAACCTCATTTAAGAAGCTGTTCACTGTGATAATTTTGAAGGCTTAAAAATCAGTGAGGTTCAAGACTTCTTACTGTATGTAACGATTAATTCGATTTGTCTCATTACTGTAACAAAAGTTATTTTAATCAGGGCGAGTATAGATCTCAGTGAATCTTTTTCTTAATAGCTTCTCAATGTCTGTTTTCTGTCAGTCAAGTATAAATCCGACGGTCATTGATGGCTGCGATGCGTGACCCTCTTTGTGACAAAGCGCCGCTTTCAACGGGCTTAGAAGTTCTGGTTGATTGCCCTGGTATTCAAAGCCTTTACACGTATCTTGTCCCGGATGGGCTAGGGGTTTATCCGGGAGATATTCTAAGTGTTCCGTTTGGGGGACAGCTGCGGAGTGCGATCGCAATTCGATTTATTTCTCTAAACGATCAGGCCTTGGATGCAGGCAAGCTCCGAGACGTTGATGCGATTGTCAGCAGTGGTTTTTTTTCTAAAGCTTACTGGCAGCTTTTAGAGCAAGTTGCTAACTATTATCAAACGCCTTTGATTCAGGTAATTCGTGCTGCTTTGCCCCCAGGGCTCTTAGCAAAATCCCAGCGAAGAATTCGGCTTAATCCTGATAGTATCCCAGCTGATGCAAGCGTGTTTCTAAGTCACAATGCGCAGCAGCTCTTGCAAACTCTGCGGCAGTCACCAGCGGGGGGCTATACCTGGCAATATCTACAGCGACAGCAGCGGGGGGCTCGGCAAGCGCTCCGTCAGCTATTGCAGCGAGGCTGGGTGACCAGCTATTTGCAGCCCCCCCAACCCCCTCAACCCAAACAGCGACAGGCGGTTTCACTGACGGCTCAGGTGCCCACTGTAGTAGAGCCCCTGACGCCCCGCCAGCAAGAAATTGTCACGATCCTAAGGCGTCAGGGCGGCGAGCTGTGGCTTAGTGATGCTTTACAACGGCTGCGGACTACCAGTACTACCCTCAAAAAACTAGCAGCGAAAGGGTATTTGACGATCGGCCCACGAGAGGTTTTACGGGCGAGTGCCCACTCAACTGCTGCTCCAGATCAGCCAAAGTCATTAACCCCTGATCAGACTCGAGCGCTTCAATCTATCAATGCCCTGACTCATTATGCCCAGGTTTTGCTCCATGGTGTGACCGGCTCAGGTAAAACCGAAGTTTATCTACAAGCGATCGCACCGCGTTTAGCCGCAGGTCAGTCATGCTTAGTCTTAGTCCCCGAAATTGGCCTCACCCCTCAATTGACCGATCGCTTTCGTAGCCGCTTTGGCGATCAGGTCTGTGTGTATCACAGTGCCCTCTCTGATGGCGAACGCTACGACACCTGGCGGCAAATGCTGACGGATACTCCCCAAATCATTATTGGTACCCGCTCCGCCATCTTTGCGCCGCTGCCAAATCTGGGGCTGATTATCTTAGATGAAGAGCATGATGGCAGCTTTAAGCAAGATCAGCCGATGCCCTGCTATCATGCCCGGACGGTGGCCCAGTGGCGAGCAGAGCTGTCAGACTGTCCTCTGATTTTAGGGTCGGCAACGCCGTCGGTAGAGAGCTGGAATGCAAGCACCCACTACCCACTACCCACTACCCACTACCTTGCCTTGCCAAACCGTATCAACGCCCGCCCGCTACCGCCGGTTGAGATCGTCGATATGCGCAAAGAGCTCCACGGAGGCAATCGGTCGATTTTTAGTCGAGCTTTGCAGCAGGGGTTTGAGCAAATGAAGGCGGCGGGCAAGCAGGGGCTACTATTTATCCATCGGCGGGGGCATAGCAGCTTTGTGTCCTGCCGCAGCTGTGGCTATGTGATGGAATGCCCCCACTGCGATGTGTCACTGTCTTATCATCAGCTGCGGAGCGAGGCGTCGCCCTATCTGCGCTGCCACTATTGCGGCTATGGCCAGGCCCATCCGCCTAACTGCCCTGAGTGTAGTTCGCCCTATCTCAAAAACTTTGGCAGCGGCACGCAGCGGGTGGTAAATGAGCTGGCGAAGCATTTTCCAGAGCTGAGCTGCATCCGGTTTGACAGCGACACCACTCGTACTAAAGGAGCACATCGGGCTTTGCTGGCGCGCTTTGCCCAGGGAGAAGCCGATTTGCTGGTGGGTACTCAGATGTTAACGAAGGGTATTGACCTACCCCAGGTGACTCTGGTGGGGGTGCTGGCGGCTGATGGGCTACTTTACATGTCGGACTATCGAGCCAGCGAGCGGGCCTTTCAAACCCTGACCCAAGTTGCGGGGCGAGCGGGTCGTGGTGAGGAGCCTGGGCGGGTGATTTTGCAAACCTATACCCCCGATCACCCGGTTATCGGTGCGGTTAAGCATCACAATTACAGCGCTTTTATTCAGGCAGAACTGGCTGATCGGCAGACGCTAGCCTATCCGCCCTATGGCCGCTTGATGTTGCTGAGAGTCACTGGAGCTGACCCGGCTGAGGTTGAAAAAATGGCGGCTGAGGTTGCTCAACGGCTGAAGGTGAGTCTTTCAGATGAAGACGGCTGTGAGATTTTAGGCCCTGCCCCTGCTCCCATCGCGCGGGTGGCTCGGCGCTATCGCTGGCATGTGTTGTTAAAACTGCCGGTTGAGAGTCAGCCGCCTGATGTGAACGCGCTCCGGCAAAAATGCCCTAAAGACATTAGCCTGACGATCGATGTTGACCCGCTCAACCTTTCATGATCGGACTTTCATGATCAGCCTTTAGCCATATCAGGTTCTTGGAACCCCTTAGGTAGGGTGGCTGCTTGAATCGCCTTGCTCTGCAGCAAGACCCCAAAATTACCTAACCCCATTGGATCAATCAGCTGTCTTAAGGTGTCTCGTCGCTGTAATAAAGTTTTCAGTGACTGCTGTGAAGCTTCGTTTGATAGGGCGGCCATGCGCTCGCCGATGCCGAGTGCCATTAAAAAGAGTGCTTGCTGGGTAAAGCCGACGGTTTGCAATCCAGCATATTCTCCCTGTTTTTGAAGCGCGGTGAAATCGACATGGGCGG
>JBCBZL010000213.1:0-8739 GCA_039815385.1 Cyanobacteria bacterium P01_A01_bin.114 | reverse complement strand
TGTAGTTCCCCATCGGACAGACCCTCATTATCGCTATTCTGCCTAGGATATGTGATCTATCGATGGAAATCGACCCTTAATGCCTGTATCTCAGTGGATACAATGCATTCAGCATGGCACTAATTTTAATTGCACAGGTTGTAAAATTCCAGCAGCGTTAGGTAGACTTCAACGGTACACTGCACGATACGTTTGGCTTCACTCAGACTGTTCGTTGATGAGGCATGTTCATGGAGTTCACGCATTTGAGTTTCGGCAAACTCACAGTTCAACTTAATGAGCGATCGATGTAACTTCGCAACAGTTTCGCGTCTACCCTCTGGCGAAGCTGTTTGAACTAGCGAGTCAAAGATGATAGAGTTTTGAACAACTAAGTTTCGCCCATTCAGGTGTGTTTTTGATTTATACCGCCCTGCCCAGATTTGGACGAGTTCTTTAACGGACAGGCTAGAAGTAGCGGTCAGGCTGGATGCCAGATCTGAAGCAATGAGCATAGGAAATCTCTCACTCTATTAGTGAATTTATTTGAATAATTCTGAGAATATAAAGTTTCTATAGAGAAGCTTTATAGCTGAATAAAGCACTGATGGGTAGCCCTGATTTAATTTGCCAGAGGCTGACTTTACACACAAATATGCAACAACAAACGCGCTATTAGCGCTTATGTTGGCTCGGCAAACAAAGACATCTCACTTTGTTTAGGATGCACTTTGTGCGTGCAACCTTTTAGTGTGTGCAACCTTTGACTATGTCACTGGCTTGTCGACTTATGGGGAACATTAGCCAAGACTGTACTGTATGAACAACCCTTGTTGGAGGTTGATAAGGCACATGCCACATAGTAGCAATGCTTTCGCAGTTCGCTGGTAGAGGATGAGTAACCTACTAAGAGAGGTAGATGCACGCAGGCAGCAGACTACATCGAAAAAATATTATCCACGTTAGAATACTGTGCCCGTATCTTAGCTCTTCTCAATTAAGGAGAGTATAGTAATAGTGATCGGTAAACCATTGATTAGTTTCTTTCGGAGGCACATTTCTAAACATATCGATGATCATCATACCCAGATTCTCATAAACCGCCATTGCCTAGACAGTGAATTAGATCTGTGATGCTCTGCTCAGACATCTTGTTTTGGCGGGCGCACTGGCAGACAAATTTGAAAATTTGTTTTGCCGGGTTGAGAGGCGACCCGGATGGAGCCGCCATGGCGTTTGACCACGATGCGGCGGGCAATATCTAAACCCAAACCGGTGCCAGCGCCGACGCCTTTGGTGGTGAAAAAAGGTTCGAAAATTCGCGATCGCACCGCCTCCGTCATCCCCGGCCCATTGTCAATAATCTCAACCAGAACCTGATCCGATTTCTGACCAGTTCGAATCATGATTTGGGGAGAGTCTGTGTCGCTCAGAGCATCGATGGCGTTGTCTATCAGGTTTGTCCAGACCTGATTTAGCTCACTGGCAAAGGCACAAATCTTTGGCAGAGAAGACTCATACTCTCGCACCACGGTGACGCCATACTTGAGCTTGTGATGCAGGATGATCAGCGTATCTTCCAGGCCTTGGTGAATGTCAATTTCTTGCAAGGGAGCCTGATCCATATAGGCATAAGACTTGAGTGCTTTGACCAGGTCTGAGATACGCTGGGTGCTGTGCTCAACCTGATATACCAGCGACGCCACCGTGAGGTTGCCTTCTAGCCAATGTAGAGTATTGCCCAATTGGGCTTCCCCAACCGAGTCTTCCAGCTGACTCAGGTAAGTTTCATCTACCCCAACGGTGACTAACTCTGGGGCCAGTTTCCACCCGTCGGTAATGTCTCGCTCGTCTAACCAATCTGTCAAAGCATCTTCCCGTTCGCTCTGCTCTAGCGGCGTTAGCGACGCTGTGTGATTACGACAGGCTAACCCAAAATCTTGAACCTGCTGAAGCGCCTGCCACTGCTGTGCCGACAGGGTTTGTTGCGACAGTGAGAGGGTTTGTTGCTGTACCTGTTGGACTGACTCTCGCAGCTGCTTGGCGGCTCTCACTGCCGCCGCCGCCGGATTGTTGAGCTCGTGGGCCAAGCCCGCTGAGAGCTTACCCAAAGCAGCCAGCTTTTCTTGCTGCTGGAGGTGGATGCCGACCTCTTCTGATCGGCCCGCCATCGCGGTTAAAATCAGCGCTGCAGAGCGTGAGCACTCGGTCACCACTCGGCGAAAGCCTTCAGGGGAGAGTTCTAAGACACGGCAGCCGCCAGCCGCCTCTGCGGTTACCGAAGCTGGGGTGCCCGCCACCATGCCGATGTCTCCGGTAAACTCACCCGGCCCGTGAACTGTGAGTAGCTGGGTCTCTCCCGCAACTTTTTTAGTAATGCGAACCTCCCCCGCTAGTACAATATGAAACGGGTAGGTCAGATCACCTTGAGAAAAGAGAATTTCGCCATCCGCAAATTGGCGTTCTTGGCCATGCTCAGAAATTTTTAACAGGTCTGCTTCGGACAGGGTCGGAAACAGGGCATCCTGGTTGGGGTCGTGAAGCATAGCTATACCTGGGCGAGATGGCGATGGACAAACTGCACGCATATAGAGCCCTCACCCACCCCCGAGGCCACCCGTTTGACCGAGCCGTGGCGTACATCCCCCACGGCAAAGACGCCAGGCACGCTGGTTTCGAGTAAAAAGCGATCGCGATCTAGGGGCCAAACCTGATCGGGTGAGAGATCTGGCCCTGTACAAATAAAGCCCCGCTCGTCACGCTCTACAATACCGTCGAGCCATTCTGTGCTGGGGGTTGCGCCGATAAAAATAAAGAGAGAGTTGGTCTCAAAGGTTTTGACCTCGTCAGTTTGGCTGTCTTTGACCAACAGTTTTTCAAGGCGGTCGCCCCCCTTGGCCTCGATCACGCTGTGAAAAGGTAACACTTCAATGTTGTCAGTCTCGTCGATTTGATCGATCAGATACTGAGACATGCTCTTAGTGAGCGACTCGCCGCGCACCAGCATACGTACCTTATGGGCGTATTTGGAGAAATACATGGCCGCTTGCCCTGCTGAGTTGGCTCCACCGACGACATAAACCTCTTCACCTTTGCAGGCAGCTGCCTCAGTCTGGGCTGCCCCGTAATATACCCCTGCCCCCGTAAACTGCTCGACGCCGGGTACAGTGAGTCGACGCCAAGAGACCCCCATCGCTAAAATCAGAGCGTGGCAGCTAATCTCGCTGTCGTCTGACAGCGTTAGAATGCGATAGTTATCTTCTATCCGAATTGCGGTTGCCTCTTGAGGGGTCAAGATCTCGACCCCAAAGCGTTTTGCCTGGGTGACCGCTCGGCGTGCCAGGTCACTGCCGCTGAGGCCCACCGGAAAGCCCAGGTAGTTCTCAATGCGAGAGCTGGTGCCCGCCTGCCCGCCTGGAGCCTCGCGCTCGATCATCACCGTGCGCAACCCCTCTGACGCACCGTACACGGCAGCGGCCAGACCGGCTGGCCCCCCGCCCACAATCACCAAATCATAAAAAGGGTTTGTGGCCTCGGTCTGCATGCCCACATGCTGAGCCAGCTCGGCGGTGGTGGGTTTGACTAACTTCTCGCCGCTGGGTAGCAGTACCAGCGGCAAGCAGGGATTGTCTCGCTCACCTGAATACGTCACTAGCTGCTGCGCCTCGTCATTATTTTCAATGTCGAGCCAGCGATAGGGCACCTGGTTGCGGGCCAAAAAATCTCGCAGATCGTGGGAGCTGGGAGACCAGCGATCGCTAATCACCTTGACCCCTTTAAACTCAGGCTTAAAGGTGGCCTGCCAGTCTTGAATCAAATCGTCTAAGACTGGATAAAGCTTTTCCTCTGGTGGATCCCATGGCTTGAGCAGGTAGTAGTCTAGCTGGGCGGTATTGATCGCATCAATGGCTGCATTTGTGTCGGCGTAGGCAGTTAGCAGCGCGCGCTTGGCGCTGGGGAATATCTCAGTTGCGTGGCTTAAAAACTCCACGCCGTTCATCTCTGGCATGCGCTGATCGGCCAAAAATAGGGCAATGGTATCCCCCCGTAGTTTGAGCTGCTGTGCCGCCTCCAGGGCCGTTGCACCGGAGTCAGCCCGGACAATGCGAAAGCGATCGCCATACTGTTTACGCAGATCTCGGGCGATTGCCTGGAGCACAGCTGGGTCATCATCAATGGTTAGAATAGCAGGCTTATCCATAAAGGGAGCTCTCTAGAGAAAACAGGTTTTGACGCATGCCTTGACAGTTTCTTAGATGATGCCAAAAGTCAAAATATTCGACTACTAGACATAGCCCACAAACATTCGGGGCTCTACAGTGCTTGTCCTATGGTTTTAATAGAGGCTTTCTATAAAGTCGCCTATGTCATCTTGTCTGTCAGTGGCGGGGGCCTGGCGCTGATGCCAGATCAAAAACAGCCAAAAAATTGCAAATGAGTTCCATCCTAGCCAAGCGTAGCTTTCTTTGTCTTGTCATTTCTTGCGATCTCATTTCTGACCAAGAATTAAACCGGCGACCTACTTCTCTCGTCTTAAAAATTCTACCTGGGGCACCAGCGGATCTTTGACCATGCCGACTCCTTCAAAGCTCCAACGATCCATCAGGCGCTTGAGCTGCGCCCCGGCAATCGGCTCTACCCCAAATCGATCGGCGACCTCTGAGGCGTGTTTGTTGAGATAGCTCAGGGCGTCGTAATCGGCTGTAAACAGCATCAAGAACCCACTTGACTCTGCATTACCGCGTGGGCGGGCAACTAAATACTGTCCGTCTATCTTTGAGCGTAGCAAGTAGTAAGCTTGAGAAAACATTATTGCCCTGCATTAAAGATCTGTTCAGCGGTGAGCTGAAGGTCTGGAAAAGCAGCGGATTTGATCAAGTCGCGATCGCGAAATAGCGCTATCTGGTACTCCCCATCTACGAGGGTACAGATGCTCAAGGTCGGCTGCTTAGGATTACCGATAAATTTTCGTCCGCCCAAGGCTGCGTAATCAGCAATCCAGTATTCTGGGATGCCCAGAGCTTCATAATCAGCAAACTTGAAGTAGTAATCGTCTCGCCAGTTAGTGCTCACAACTTCAATGACCAAGCGCACAGACGCCCCTTTTGTGATCACTGAGCTGCGCTCCCAGTCAGGTTCTGATGAGATCGCAGCTTCATCCAAAACAATGACATCAGGCTCATACCCAGATTCACTCTCGGGGCGGACAATACATTCTCGAGGAATAAACCAGGGCAAGGAGGCTCGCTGAATCTGCATGAACAAACTTCCGCTGAGGAAGCCCGCAATTTTGGAATGCTTCCCTTTTGGTTTTGGCATTTCAACAATGACACCCCTATGAAGTTCGTATCGCCGCTCGCTTTTGTCGGGATACCAATCGATAAACTCGTCAAATGTAGTCGGTTGGGGAATCGCTTGAATCATGGCTAGTATTGCGTCAAGCTTAAAATTTCGGTTAGGCGAGGTGAGTGGTGAGTGGGTGAGTGGTGAGTGGGTGATGAAGTCTTCACTATTCACCAGCGCAGCGTACTCACCAGCGCAGTGACTTTCTCAGCTCGCGGATTGCTGTGCTGGTGTTGCGATCGTAAGCAGTTTGGACACAGCGACTGATCAAATCATGCAAGTTAAAGCCAGGAAAATATTGGCTATTTGAGCATTCCTCATAGCTGCCGTCGTCTTTGAGGGTATACAGGCTCAGGGCGCGTTTCTTCAAGAGCCACACTTCTGGAACCTTATAGGGGGCGTAGTCCTCGGCGGCGGTGAAGCTGGTGACGTCGATTTCAATGACGAGATCCGGCGGTGGGTCAACTTGCCAGTTGATGCGGTCTTTGCCAGCAGCGGCTTGCCAGTTGTCGATGTAGAAACAGTAGTCTGGCTCGATCCCGCCTTCTTCAGGCAGTTCGATGGTGACTGGTGTGAACGCTTCGTAGTCTCGCTCAAGGTAATCCAAAAGTACTTTGACGATGTCAGAGAGAATATTTGCATCTCGACCCTGTACCGGCAAGGGCGACATCAGCAAAATTTCTCCGTTGCGATATTTGACGCGGGGAATTGATTTATCGCCGCGCTGCTGAGCGAGTGCCTGGTAGTCGTTCCAAGTGCCGGGTAGCCGCATCACCGTGCCGGGCGGCAGCTGGATCTTTTCAGGAGAGACAACAGCATACATTTCTAAAGCCCACTATATCTAAAGCCCAGTATATCTAGAGCCCAGTATATCTAGAGCCCACTATTGTCTAAAGCTTATTGTCTAAAGCCGCATACCTTGTAGGTCACTTCTGGGGTTTTTGGTGCGGACGTCGCGGATTTTTTCGTAGAGGAGCTTTTCTTGGTCGTTGAGGGTTTTGGGGGTTGCGATCGCAACCCTCACCAGCTGATCGCTACGTCCGCCTTTAGGTTTGGGCCAGCCTTTGCCCCGCAGCCGTAGAGATTGCCCAGACCGAATGCCCGCCGGAATCGTCACCGTGACGCTGCCTTCGGGAGTGGGGACATCGATCTTTGCGCCCAAAACCGCTTCGTCTGGGGCAATGGGGATTTCGCACACCAGATTTTCGCCCTCAAACTGGAAAAACGGATGGGGCTGTAGCTCTACCGTCAAATAAATATCACCGCGCTTCTTGTTGTAGGGGTTGAGCTGCCCCTTGCCCCGCAGCCGAATTTTGCTACCGGGCTTGGCCCCGGGGGGAATGCGTACCTCGACCACCTCGCTGCCAATCCGCAGTTTCTTTTGGGTGCCGTTAAAAGCTTCGCCCATAGTCAGCGAGATATTGGCTTCCTGATCAAAATTGGCGCTAGAGGTCGGGGTCTCAAACCCAAAGCCAGGGCCACCAAAACCGCTAGGCCCCGTAGACGTGCGGTAGCTGTAGCTGCGACCGCCGGGTGAGCCAGCTGGGCCACCAAAGCCCCCGCCAAAGCGACCTAACAACTCGTTAATAAAATCGTCAAAGCTGCCATAGGCACTAAAATCAAAGCCGCCATAGTCTGCGCCCCCTGGGGTTGGGCCAGTGCGTCCGGCCTGTTGCCAATAGCGCCCAAACTGATCGTACTTGCGACGCTTTTCTGGGTCAGAGAGCACCTCGTTGGCTTCATTGATTTCTTTAAACTTAGCTTCGGCCTGCTGATTGCCCTGGTTGACGTCAGGGTGATACTTGCGCGCTAGCTTCCTAAAGGCACGCTTGATTTCATCTGCACTGGCCGTTTTGCTGACCCCGAGAATCTGGTAATAGTCTTTGAAGTCAGTTGCCGCCATGCCTCACCTCACCAAGTAATAACCGTAATAATAGTACAAACGTTTAGGAAGCTTAAAGGCAAGCCCCTATAGAGTTAGCCTAGCAAAGCGACCCTATTCAAGGGGTTCGGTTCTCTACCTAATTCGCCGATTAATTCCACTGTCCGGGGGCGCGACCGTATAATTCTGTCAATTTTGCCAATTGCTCACGTCTGACCGAGGTCAACATCGACTCTTGAAAGCGCCATTCCCAGTTACCTTCGGCTTTTCCAGGCAAGTTCATGCGGGCGTCGGTTCCTAGCCCCAATACATCCTGTAGGGGAATGATCGCCTGGTTAGCGACGGAACCCAGCGCCAACCGAATCATGGCCCAGTGAACTGTTTCAGGGTTGAATGCGCCCATATAGGCAGCCAAGCGTTCCTTTTCGTAATCAGAGGCGTTGTGGTACCAACCCACCGTCGTGTCGTTATCGTGGGTGCCCGTGTAGATCAAGAAGTTGCGATCAACATTAAAAGGCAGGTACGGGTTGCGATGGTCAGAGCCAAAGGCAAACTGTAAAATCTTCATCCCAGGGAAGTCAAAGCGATCGCGCAGGGCTTCGACTTCGGGGGTAATCGTGCCGAGATCTTCGGCCAGAAACGGTAGCCGTCCTAACTCAGCTTCAATGGTTTCAAACAGGGCTTGGCCGGGGGCTTCAAGCCACTGCCCATGCATTGCATTGGGCGCACCCTGGGGCACCGCCCAGTAGGCCTCAAACCCTCGAAAGTGGTCGATGCGAATTAGGTCGACGTACTCTAAAGACGATTTGACCCGCTGGATCCACCAGGCAAATTTGGTATTTTGCAGGGTTTCCCAGTTATAGGTGGGGTTGCCCCAGAGCTGGCCCGTTTCACTGAAATAGTCGGGGGGCACCCCAGCCATCAGCGACGGGTTTAAAGACTCTGAGTCGATCATAAAGTTCTCAGGAAAGGCCCAAACATCGGCGCTGTCATGGGCAACGTAGATTGGCATATCGCCTACGATGCTAATGCCGTTCTGGTTGGCATAGGCTTTGAGCGCAAACCACTGACGGCCAAACTCAAACTGCATGAATTTGTGCCAAAAAATCGATGGAGAAACTTCAACTCGCCATCTTTCTAGGGCTGCGGGCTCTCGTCTAGCAATATCTGACTCCCACTGAGTCCAGCTGGCGTTGTCTTTAGCGTCTTTGATGGCCATAAACAAGGCATAGTCATCCAGCCAGGCCCCATGATTCTGACAAAATTCGGCAAATTCGTTAAGCAGTTCTTCGTTATTACTTTGCTTAAATCGCTGGGCCGCTTTGCGCAGCATATCGAGCTTGTAGTAATAGACCCAGCTATAGTCCACATGGTCGGTAGGAAATAGGGGCACCTCGGCCAGCTCTTCTTCGGTGAGCAGAGTAATAAAGTCCGCCAGTCTTTCTTTTACAACTTCTTCCCCTAATTTTCCTTTCAAATTACTAATAAAAACATCTCGGACAGTACCTGCACGCTTATACTTCTCTGCCATTTCC
>JBCBZL010000164.1:0-10599 GCA_039815385.1 Cyanobacteria bacterium P01_A01_bin.114 | reverse complement strand
TTTACACAAAGGCGATTTGATTATTTTGGCGGGCCCCACCATGGAACTCGAAGGGGCCATGCAGGTCTTTTGCCTGAAGGATGTGCTTGACCACAGCCAAGATACCCTGTGGGATCAGGCCTCTGGCCTGCTCAGCGTTTTGTTTGATTTACCCCTGACCCTCGGCAGCGACCATGCCGAAGGGCTGACCCTGTTTCCTTGCCTGGGCTACGAAGATGGCCTTTTAGTGGTTTACGATTCACCCGATCCGGCGCGACGACCCGATGGCTACTCCATCTTTGCGGATGTGTTTCGCTTGCCGACGTAAGCGTCTGCCCGCCTTACTTTTTAGCAGATAGGCTGCCAGAGATTTGATATCTCTGGCAGCTAGTTGATTATTTAGGGAACTCGATGCCTGCGCGCTTTCCCGCGAGCGGGAGAGGGTGACGGCAGACTCAGCGATCAGGAAGCGTATTTAGCGATTGTTCCTAAGCATATGGCGTAGAAAAGTGATCAAACTCTAGGGTATACCCGGTGATGCTACCAGCGCTACCTTGATAGACCTGTAAGAAATAATCTCCAGACAAGGTCACATTATTGATCTGCTCGTTGCTACTCCCAGCGGAGTATGAACCCTCTATAATCTCACCCCCGTCTATGATGCCATTTTGATTATTGTCTCGGATCAAACGCATGTTTGCATTATCTGTTAAGCCTAAGAGTTCGATATTGACGCCTTCATAGGTTTCTAGAGAAAATGCGTAGGTATCCGCAGTATTGAAATTCCCAATGTTGCCAGTCTGGTCAGGGGTGACGTTGGTAATATCGCCAACGACCTTTTCTGCTGCAACCAAATTGCCTGCACGATGGCTAGTGGCAGACATATCTAGATCATAAGAGAGCCCTCCGTTGTAGCTATTACGTCTCACTTCAGCAAAATAGGTGCCAGCACTCCCTCGGTAATTGATCAGCTCGTCATCGCCGTAGATAGAAGCATCTACCAGGGTATCGGCGTCATCAAAAATGCCGTTACCATTGTCTTGGTATAGCCTCAAGTCAACATTGTCGCCGCTGCTAACATCATGGACACTTAAGTTGATAGTGCGGGAATTGGCAATGTCAAATTCATAGACCTCTACAGGGTTGTTTGAACTGAGAAAGTCGTTGTTGTAGCTCACAGGGGATGACCAGAGCGTACCTACATCGAGGTTAGTGCTTAGATCGAGATCGTAGCTCACTGAGCCGATGCTATCTGCTGCATAGCGATTTACCCTAGCAAAGTAGGTGCCAGTTATCGCAGGAACGTCGATGACATCGTCGGCGTTACCATTCTCCGCAGAGAAGCTGATGAATAGATCACCGTTATCAAGAACACCGTTGAAGTTGCTGTCCCGGTATAAGGTTAGGTTGGCATTGTCACCATTACTGATGTCGTGCAAATTGAGACTGATGTTGCGGTTGGTAGATAGGTTGAACTTAAAAACATCGGCAGGGTCCGATGGACTAACAGTGTAGTTGTTGTAGCTCACCGTTTCAGCCCACAGCGTACCGAGATCATAATTAGACATGGTAGAAGCTCCAATCAGTGTGTTCTATGCCTATCTAAACCACCCGATGACCGATATCCTGACCGAGTTTGTATGAGTTCATGACTGACTTTTAGTGTGACAGTCATGTGTATTTCGGCTACCGGCTTAGCGAGCCTGTCAAGCCGGGAAGCAAGCCTCTGCTGTTGCTGCTTTACTACTTGCCCTCTAGCCCGTCTGAGCTGGGTGGTTTCAGCCTGCTTGACTCAAGAAATGACTGCATTTGAGCAACGGCATGACTCACGGTCTGACGGTTTCGTATGCCTGGTAGCTGGTGCTTGCCGTGATGATGCAAGTGCATTTGCAACTGATAGGCTTTATAGACCCTGCCCCTGTGATGGCGGCGATACTCTTTTGTGGTGATAGATCGAATCTCATCCAGGGGATATGTGCTAACGCGTAGACCCAAAGGGGTATAAACCTTTCGGGTGTAGAGATGATGGGTCTTGTCTAGAATGAGCGTTCGCGATCGCAGGCTGCCATAGGCAACGAAGAGCCCGATCAGCACAAAAGGAGCCATTAGCAACAGCAAACCCCAGAATTGTGGGTTCCAGCGGGGCTCTTCTTCGCAATTTATCTGAGGTGTTGATGCAGGTGCTGACGCAGGTGCGGGCTCATCGACCAGACAAGACGATGTCTTAATGCCCAGCTCAGCTGCCACCAGACCGGTCAACCCGATCGGAATCCCGGTAAATAAAGTGGCCCAAACCATTATGAACGCATACGCCCAGGGCTTTAGATTTTGTCTCAGAACGAGTTTAGACGGACTCTGACGGTCAAGATGCAGTTGATGGGGTTCAGCCACGTCTTGAAGTGTTTGGATGCAACGGGCTAAAGAATTCGCCATGGGAAGTTTTCCTCTGGGTGCCCGACGTCTGTTTTTCTCGGGCCGATATTTTTAAGCAGGCTGGCGCTGAGCTGGCGAAGGCTTTACTGTTCGTAGTCGTAGCCAAACATAATCCGGTGTCCGTCAATGGTGCGAATGGCAAACTCGCGCATGCCCCAGGGCTCATCTCGCAGAGGTTTGAGAATAGTCGCTCCCTTTTGTTGCACGGTTTCAAAATAATCTTCGATGCCTTCCACAGTTAGGTAGGCAAAATAAGAGTGATCGCCCAGCTCTTCTGGCGGAATGGCGTCGGGGCATTCTCCTGCCATGATGCAGCAATTATCTTTAACAAAAAATCGCCAGCCTGGATCGCCAATCTCTTGGATCGAGAATCCCAAAATATCTCGATAAAAACGGGCAGAGGTTTCGAGATTAGGAACGGCAATCACGTATCGAGCTTCTGTAATCATAGTCAGGCTTCCTCTTTTATCAATCTTCCATCCAGTAGACCCCTTCTGAGCGGGTTGTATTTATCGCAACGCCATACAGTTCTGGATGATTCCAATCATATGCTGCCGGTAGATTCAGTGCCAAAGCAGTCAATTTCGGACGTGTCAGCCGCCCTGCCAACCGCAAATGAAATCAGCAATCCTAAAGCTCAGGTTGTTGACCTAAATGATAGAGGCATAAGCCCAATGCACTCGCCAGCGTTGCTGCTGAGAGCGCGTCACAACCCAAGATTTGCAGCGGCGCATACAGGCACAGGGCGACCGTCGTGGCTAACCCTGTCGGCTGGGTTAAAAACTCAAATATGGCTTGCGTCGTTTCGACCCATTCTAAAAAGTGTAGGAATTTAGCCAGGAGGGACATGATAGAAACCCCGAGGGTAGACTATGGCTATGTCGATATAGAAGTCAACGATAGGAGGCAATCGAGAAGAACTTGTGAGGCGAGTTTCAAGGAAACGACTCCGCACCCCCTATGCAATTACACAGGCAATTCCATGTGCAATTCCATGCGTAATCAATAGCATTCAGATAAGGCGGCAGGCCAATGAGGCGTGAGTGGTTCTGGAAAATTGAGCAACTGCGGCAAGGCCCTGACTATTATTTCTGTGCCACTTTTGAGCCAACGGATGCGGTCAACCTCGCAGCGATTGTGCGCCAAAATTTGCCTGCTAGTTTTGTTCACAATGAGACCTTCGTGGATGCCCATGATCAGCAAAAGCATGTCATCTATGATGCCTATCTTGATAAGCGCGCATATGACAAGTTAGTTGCGATGGAAAAGGGGGGAGAGCCCCAGAATATTTGGTTCTTGGGCTCAATTAAAGTGCGTGACCATGAGCTCTTTGTCTCTCATATGCTGGCAGGGGTTGAGTACGGGGAGACTGATTTGATTGTTGCGATCGCACAGTCCCCCAACCTAACCCTGCGCAAGTGGCGAGTCAGCTACGGCGGGGATGGCTATGCCAGTGGCGAGGCTGCGAGCGGCGCTAGCACGACTGAGCTGCTTGAATATTTAGGAGGTGTCGATCAGGCTTCATGAGATGTCTTGACAATGCGTCTTGTTCCAGATGGTGACGTTAAGGATTGGCGGCTCTGGCCTGGGCCCCTAATGTATTCCGCTCCCAAAACACAGCTTCCGCGTAGCCTTGGATTGTCCTATCCTCATCGGCAAACGCCAGACGTTTTTCTGCTAAGCAACAGTAGAGTTCGTCCCTTTCTACACCCACGTACTGCCGTCTTAGCTTTTTGGCAACCACCGAGGTGGTGCCCGAGCCCAAAAATGGGTCAAACACAACATCCCCTTCGTTGGAGCTGGCCAAAATAATCTTGGCCACTAGCTTTTCTGGCTTTTGGGTTGGGTGATCTGTATTCTCGGGCATTGACCAAAACGGGATGGTCAGGTCGGTCCATAAATTAGAAGGGGCGGTGAGTCGAAAGTTACCCTTTGCGGTTTGTTGCCAGTCTTTAGGTGCCCCGTTGACTTTATAGGGGGCGATCACCTTGCGCTTGAGTTTAACGGCCTCTACGTTGAAGGTGTAGGTCTTAGAGACTGTGCAAAACCAGATATCTTCGGACGCATTTTTCCAATTTTTAGTGGAGCCGCGACCTTTCTCCCGCTCCCAGGTGATGCGATTTTGAATGTGGAAGCGATCTTTGACGGCGTCAAAAACAGCGGGGGAAGACTGCCAGTCTGAGCAAATATAAATTGAAGCGGTGGGCTTGAGGATGGGTTCCAGGCAGTCTAAGCAGTGGCTGAGCCAGGTCGTGTAGCTGCCGAGGGAAGTTTTCTTAAAGTGACCTGAGTTGAAGGTTTTGTTGAGATTATAGGGAGGATCAATAAACAGCAGATCGACAAAGCCTGGGGGCAGATGCTGATAGACCTCAAACAGATCTTGATGAAGCGTGCAATTGAGGAGATTTTGCACAGGGGTGGACCGGTCTAGATGGCGCAAACGGTGGCTGTACCTGTGGCGTTCGAGGTCGCTAAGGGTGAGGGTGCGATTGCGGGGCGCGCGAACCTTGTTTTGATGGGCCATCTAAATTGGACTGGGTTTTCTAAATTTCTACTCTACGATAGACTCCCTGTCTCGTAAATCTCACTACCATACGCTATGTAAATCTAAAGAAGGCCGTCTGGCACTAGGCAATATATGGATTTGGGCGTTAAGGGAAAAGTAGCCGTCATTACCGGTGGTGATGCAGGCGGTATGGGCGAAGCGACGGCGAAGCTGCTGGCTGCCGAGGGGGCAAAGATTGCAATCATCGATAAAACTGAGGACGATCTCGCTAAAGCCGTGGCGGAAGTTCAGAAAATTGGCGAAGCGATGGGGGCTTCTGCCGATCTGACTCAGCTGGATCAGGTGGAAGCAGCCAAGCAAAAGATTTTAGATCACTACGGTGAAGTCCATATTCTGGTGAATGCAGCTGGGATTACCGGGGCCACCAAACCTTTTTTGGAACTCACCGACGAAGACTGGTGGCATACCCTTGATGTAGATCTGATGATCGCCGTGCGGGTTTGTCGGGCGTTTATTCCTGAGATGCAGAAAGCTGGCTGGGGCAGGGTTGTCTTGTTTTGTTCTGAAGATGCACTGCAGCCCTATACCGACGAGATGCCTTACTGTGCTGCAAAAGCAGGGGTTTTGAACCTAACCAAGAATCTCTCAAAAGCGTTTGCCAAAGACGGTATTTTGGTGAATTCGGTCTCACCAGCCTATATTGCGACGCCCATGACCGACGCCATGATGGAAAAGCGGGCTAAGGAAAAAGGGATGAGTTTTGAGCAGGCGATTGAAACCTTTTTAGACGAAAAGCGACCCCATCTAGAGCTGCACCGACGAGGAAAGGCGCAGGAAGTTGCCGCTGTCGTGGCCTTCCTATGTTCTGAGCTGTCAAGTTTTATTGTGGGCTCAAACTATCGCGTAGATGGCGGTTCGGTGGCTACCATTTGAGCGTGAAGTCTGACGTCAGCTGCTTTTAGACCCACCGTGGCTGCAAAGTTTTGTCGCTGCAGCCACGGTGCTATTTCTTGGCCTCAGACTACATGAATGGTTAGATCGGTCGAAATCATATCGCTTAAAAGCCCAGGCGACTGAGTCGTCGGGTCAGTTTTTATCGCGGCGTTGGATGGTACATTCGCTGAATTTTGTTTGTCCCTATTCTCGAGTTCTCGAGCTCTTCTCGATTGTTTTTTATCACGGAGATTCACAAAGGTATTTTTTAAGACGAGATACTAAACTATGATTGCGTCATTACCAGACCACCAGGCCGTTGATTACCGGGCCGTTGCGAAGACGGTTGCTGATGAGCTAAAGAGAACGGCTTTAAAGCGCGATCGCAAAGCTGGCATCCCAGCATATGAAGTGCGCCTCCTCCGTGAAGCTGGATTATTAGACCTAGTGGTGCCTAAAGACTGTGGCGGCCTAGGCGTTAACTGGGTCGAGGCCATGTCTGTGATTAAAACCCTGGCCAAAGGCGATACGGCTGCCGCCCAGCTTTATGCCTACCACTTGGTACTGTCAGCGACGCCCGCTTTGTCAGGCACCCCCCAGCAGGCAAGACGGTGCTACCAAGAGACAGCCAGACATCGTCTCTTTTGGGCTAACGCTATCAATGTGCGCGATACTCGACTAACCCTTGAGCCCGAGGGCCAGCACTATCGCCTGAATGGGACGAAGTCTTTTTGTACTGGGGCCGCTGTGGCCGATCGGCTGATTGGAGCGGCCATGGCAGCTGATAACCCGATTCCTATTTTGTTTGTGCTGCCGTGCGATCGCGCGGGCCTCACTTACAATCACGACTGGAACGTCATGGGGCAGCGCCGCACTGCCAGCGGCAGCTTTACCTTTGATCAGGTGCTGCTAAAAGCTGAAGAAATTTTGGGGCCACCTGCTAATCCGACTGGGGCGGCAGCGACCTTTTTGGGCATCCACGGGCTGCTGCTGCTGAGCTATATCTTTCTAGGCGTTGCCGAAGCGGCTCTAGAGTCGGCCCAGGCGTATACGCGCACCCAGACCCGTCCTTGGCTGACCTCGGGGGTTGATAAGGCGGTCAAAGATCCGCATCTGATGCGGCACTATGGTCAGCTTTGGGCAAAGCTTCAAGGGGCAAATGCGCTGGCAGCCCAGGTGGCTAGTCAGGTGCAGCAGGCTTGGGATAAAGGGGATGCGCTGACCCACGCAGAACGCGGTGAGGTTGCGATCGCAGCCGCAGCCGCCAAAGTGGTGTCGATTGAGGCTGGCCTCACCATCACTCAGGAGATGTTTGAGCTGATGGGGGCGCGCTCGACCGCAGCTAGCTACGGCTTTGATCGCTACTGGCGAGATCTGCGCACCTTCAGCCTTCACGATCCGCTAGATTACAAGCTACAAGAAATCGGTGACTGGGTGTTAAATGGAACCCTCCCGATGCCAAGCCCCTATGCGTAAATGTCCTTTCAGGGAAACTTTGAAATGAACGAAGCTGAAACCAGGGTTGGGCTAGCTCCCACCCCCCATTATCAGTATGCTCAGCGGGTAGGCCCGCAGCTGTTTGTCGCTGGCCAAGTGCCCCATGATCCAGAGGCTAATCTGGTCGGTGTTGAGAGCCCCTCTGCTCAGGCGAGCCAGTGCCTCAAAAATCTCTTCACCCTGATTAAACTCCACGGCTTTGAGGCGCGTGACATCAGACAGTTGAGGGTCTATGTGGTCGGAGAGCAGCAGCAGCTCACGGAGGCATGGCAGGCTGTGTCAGCATGGTTTGACAATAACGTTCCGCCGGCCACGCTGCTGGGGGTTGCACGGCTTGGCTATGTAGATCAGCTTGTAGAAATTGATTCGACCATTATCAGCGAGGCGGTTCCATCTCTATAAACGCGTTAGCGCCTGGGTAACTTGCTCGAAGACCTCTTTGAACTTGGGCTGGGCGCTATAAAACTGGGGCACCTGCCAGTCAGGAACGGTTGGCAGGTGCAATTGTTGGCTATCGAGATAGACAGGGTAGCGGATCTCGATCTGCAATGCCTCAACCTGGGGTGATTGCCCATAGTGGCGAGTGATGTGCCCGCCGTTGAAAGTTTTATTGCGCACCACCTGGTAGCCTGCTGCGCTAAAGGCGTTTTCAACAATTGAGGTGACGGCCTCAGAACAACTTTTGCCATTGACATCACCCAGGCAAATGTCGTCGGTGATCGGGCCTTGGAAGCTGTGTAAGTCTAATAGAAAGACTTTCTCAAACTGCTGGACTTTTTGATTTAACAGCGTTTGTAGCTGATCATGATAGGGCCTGTAGTAGCGCTCAAGCCGATCTAAAACCTCTTGCTCAGAGGGGGGTTGCCGATAGAGGTGTTTGCCGTAGGCGGTTGTGGCTGTGATCGGCGACTGCCAAAATTTCCCAAAGTAGGGCGCTGTGAGCGATCGATTTAAATCGGTGACGTAGCGGCTGTAGATTGCCTCAATTGTAGTGATCCTTAAACCGGGTAGAAAGTCGTACAGCTGAGTGAGATGCCAATCTTGATGGGGCAAAAATTTCTGATAGGCGGGGCGCAGCTGTTGCACCATCTCGTCAGGCAGCCGTAGCCCGCTGTGGGGCAAGCTCGCGATAATGGGATGAGAGCTTTTAGGACTCTGAACGAGAAAGGGGGTGGGCATAAAAGTGAGCGAGTCTAGCGGCTGGGGCAGCGCTCGAGGTTATAGGTTGAAGGTTCGTCGAGTTCAGGCGAGTCACTGTAGCCAATCCAGTCTAACCTCAAAGTATTGGCTGTTAGGGTTTGAATACCAAAGCTAAAGGCGTCGGCATACCTATCTTCTCCGATTTGAATAAAGCCAGGATAGGCTATAGACTCATCTGCTGGCGTCTCGGCATCGCTGGTTAGATAAATCCCGTCATAAACGGATGTCCAGGTGCCATCCTCATTTTCTAATAAGGTGTAGCTGCCATCTCCAGCGAAAACTCGGCGGAGGGTATCACAACCGCCGTCTGGGGCAGCCCATTCGCCGACGAGCAGAGAATAGTCAATGGCTGCCTGGGCAGCAGCAGGCAATAGGGGAGCAATCGCGAAAGTCATGACTCCGTTAACTGCAACGGCTACCCAAAAGGAATAGCGTACTGTTGTGTAAAACGGTGCTGTGTAAAACGGTGCCGTACTATTCATGGTCAGAGCCTCCTCAGCTAACGCTAATACGTCATGCCAGTGGTCTGTCAGCCTTAATGTCCTTCCCTCTCCGCGTTCTCCCTAACTGAAGTTTTAAGCGTGACGCAGGACTCGTGACTACTGAAGTCGTGACGCTATGCTTCCTATTTTAGGACTTTGTAGGGAACCGTGACCTAGATCTCTCCCCAGCCAGGCTGAAGCTTTTTCATGAGTGGATTGTAGGCTTTAAAGTAGGCGATCGAGCCGACCTGTCGGAGCAGTGCCTTGGGCTTCGTATCGGCCCCCATACAGCGTTGACAGATAGGATGGGTGACTTGAAATCGATCGAAGCCTTGTCGTAGGCCACAGGCGGGCTGCTGCTGATCGAGGATCTCGATGAGGGAATGTTCGTTTAAGTTCCCTAGAGGAATCTGCCCGTCGTAGTCTTTGCAGCAGGGGACAACGGTACCGTCGTAGAGAATGCCGGTTTGGTCAGTGGTGCCGTTGCAGTAGCCAAATTTAGCCGGAATCACCTGATCGCTTTCGACATTGCCCCAGCTGTCGAGGGGAAAGGTTTCAAGCGCAAGCTTGGAGGTTAGCTCTATCACCTGCCACCGTCCCGGTTTATGCTGGGCGATCCGGCTTTGGAGTACTTTGTCAGAGGGACGATCGGGATAGTCTGCTAGCAGGCGATTGGCCCAGTTCGTCAGCTCCCGGCGCATTTGAGCTTTGCCCTCGACTACGTGCATCTGCTTGTGGGGCACTAAAAACGGATGGGGGGTGGTATCGAGAAACTTTAGATGGACTCGGGTCGGTGAGCTAGGATCGGCCAGATTTGCTCGGATATAGCGGGTGATACCGTCAAAATACTGATCGGGCTTTAGCATCGGCGGCGCGCCGCGAATGATAAAGGTGTCTGGGTCCGGTGTTTGCAGTGAAATGGTGACTTTGGGAATGCCTGAGGCGATCAGCTTTTTAACTTGCTCGGGTTTGATATGAAAGGTGCTGCCATTGGTCGTGAGGTGCGGATTGAGCTCTCGATCGAGGGCCATGTCGATCGCGTCGAAAATGTGGGGATAAATCAGCGGTTCCCCCATCAGGTGAAAAGCGACGATCTTGGCCAGGCGATGCTCGGCGATCTCATCCAGAGCCTTGGTGAGTAGCGCTAACGCCATGTGCCCGCGCTTGCGCTCCATGATGGCATCAGGGCAAAACTCACACTTAAAGTTGCAGACGTTGGTGACTTCTAGATGAATTCGCTCTAATCGATAGCCTGAGGCCATAGGGGTGCTCCGCAACTTTGGGCTACTTTATCAAGGGGAGTGGGGTAGCGGGTGAGAAGGGGCTGAGAATTTAAGGTTTGGATAGGGGGAAGGGGGAAGGCGAAAGGCGAAGAGGGAAAGGCGAAGGGCGAAGGGGGAAAGGCGAAGGGTAGGGGCGTTGCATGCAACGCCTGTAGGGGGAAAGGCGCTAGCGTAGCCATGCCCCTTGGGCTATAGGGCGAAGGTTTAAACTTTTCCGAAAGATATTTGGGATGGCCTCAAGTCCGCTTATTCTGGAGCAGCTAATTCTTGAGGTTTTCTATGTCAT
>JBCBZL010000364.1:0-4516 GCA_039815385.1 Cyanobacteria bacterium P01_A01_bin.114 | reverse complement strand
TGTCACCGTACAGAATTTCTAAGAGCGGCAGCGGCTGTTTGTAATCAGTGATCAGCTTTTGTGACCACGGTAGCTTAGGCCGGGTGCCTTCACTAGCCCAGCGGCGGACATGATAATTGTCATCTTTTGCACAGTCCAACAAAAAGCTAAACGTCTCGCTGGGAAAAGCGTTGATAAAATAACGGACGGCATCTTCAGCAGAGAATCGCTTGGTAATCTCCTTAAGTGCATTGAGAGAGCTATTTAGATAATCTGCGGTACAGCCATAGGTAGCCACAAATAGAGAGAGCGGCGCAAAGATAAAATCGCCAAAATCGTCATCTGTTTTGCTAGGATCAAGCTCGGGTGGCAGTGAGCGTAAAATAATAGCCAACGCCCCGGGGTAGTCATCTGGCAAATATTGGTGCAGACAGGCGGTTATGTGCGCGATGCGCTCTTTTAGCTCAAGCTTTGGAAAAGCCGTGACGACAGCCTGATGAAACTGTTGTTGCGAAAATTCAGGGAAGGCTTGAGTTATCAAAGTTCCTAAATAATTAACTTTCTCTGGATTAAAGAGCTGATCTTTAAGCGAAAAGGAAGGCTTGGCTTTCACGAATACAGCATCTCCTGGTGGATATGACCTTAAAAGTATCTGTTTAACATACTGGCATCATCTTTGACCAAGCGTGGGTGAGTCAAACTCAAAGTCCCCCTTTTTGAGGGGGATTTAGGGGGATCTCGACGAGTTTCCATAGGTTGAGGATCCCCCCAACCCCCCTTAGAAAAAGGGGGGACTAGAGATAGAACTGACGATAAACACTTCTATTCAAACTGGAAAAAGCTGAGCTGTCACCGTTTTCCCTGGACTATCCCGATTCTCTTCTACAAAAGAGATATCGTTTCAATCAAAGGTTTTTTCCAATATGACCGTCTTTGCCGACGTCATCGCGGCCAATTTAGCCGCGGTTGATAGTCATTTTCATGCCGAAGATACTAACTCAGTGGAGGCAGCACTGGCCGCCTTTACCGATGACTGTGTGTGGGAAGCGCCTAATCCTCGCGGTCTAAACCGTCGACTCGAAGGGAAAAGCGCGCTGGGTCCCTTTTACAAAAAACTGTTTACAACCATGAAGGACGTGGCGTTTCGCATCTGCTATGAGCGCTTTGCGACCCCGACCCGCGTGGTGGATGATTCTATTTGCACCTTTGAAGTAGCTGATGATGGCATCTGGGAATACCCGGTGGGAACGCTGGTATTTATGCGAATTGTCCATATCTTTGACATGCGCGACGGCAAAATTGCCAAAGAAAAAGTGTTTGAGATGCGCCAGCCGGTGCAAGATAGTGCTGAGCTCGACGCGCTGGTGGAGCAGGCCAAAGTGGGCCGCTGGGAACCTGGATACATGAGCGGTAGGGAGGCCCAAAAATGACGACAACTATCGACTACATGCAGCCCTACACGCTGAACGCAGGTCAGGTGGTGATGTTGAGCACCGAGCTGACGCACCCATCTCCTTATCTGTTTGGTTATCAAATTCTGGATCATCTCTTAGGCCAAATTTTGGAGGCCGCTGGCACAGCGCCGATCGATCGGTTCTTTTTGATCTCAGACTCAACCGTAGACAGTCTCTATGGGGAGCCTATCTATGCTGCCCTGGCGGAGAGTGGGCAAGCGGTGAACCGTTTGCGTTTGCCCGACGGTGAGCGGGCCAAAACCTTCGCACATTTAGAGCATCTTTGCGAAACATTGATCGACCAGGGGGCCACCAAGCGGTCGGTACTGGTTTCGCTGGGCGGGGGCGCAGTCGGCAACGTAGTCGGGTTAGCTGCGGGCCTGCTGTTTCGGGGCATCCGCTACGTTGAGATTCCGACCACATTCACTCATCTTACGGATGGGACGCTGTCTAATAAACAAGCGATCAACGGGCGCTCTGGGAAGAATCACTTTGGACTTTATCACGCGCCCATCTTAATCTGGGGGGATACTCACTATCTCGTCAGCGAGTCCAGGCGGTTTCGCAATGCGGGGCTGGTTGAGGGCATTAAGAATGGGCTGATCGATCAGCCCGCATTTTTGACCTACCTGCAGGCGACCCTGCAAGCGGATGGGAGCTACCCCCCTGACGCGCTGACCGAGCTGGCTTATAAGACAATTCTTTCTAAACTTGAAATTCTAAAACAAGATCCCACTGAGAAACACTATTGTATTGTGCTGGAATACGGCCATACATTTGCCCATGCCCTAGAGTGGCTTGCCCAGGGGGATCTGCTGCACGGCGAAGCAGTTGGTCTCGGCATGCGGATTGCGGCGCGCCTGGCGCATCGGCTGGGCCTGATCTCAATGGACGTGGTGAGACTCCACGACAACCTGCTCGAGGACACGCTGGGGATGCAGACAACGCTTCCTAGAGCAGCGACCAGTGAGGCGATCTTGCAGACGATGCAGGTGGACAACAAAAAAACCGGCGACAGGGTTCGTTATTGTTTGCTGGAGCACCCGGGTCAGTGTGCAAACCCCGAGGGAGACTATCTGGTTGCTGTGAAAGATCAGACGGTGCTGGAGGTGCTGCGCTCGTTTGAGCAAAAGATATGCACTGAGGCTGCCCCCCAAATTCTGAGGCTGCCCCATGCGATCGCACGCCATGTCTCCTAACATCCAGTCTCCTAACGTCCAGTCTCCTAACGCCATGCCACCCATCTTCCCGGACTTAAAACACAAGCACGTGCTGATCACTGGCGGCGCAAATGGGATTGGGGCCGCCTTGTGCCGAGCCTTCGCTAAACAAGGCTGTGCCCTAACGGTGCTAGACCGAGATAGGCTGGCCGCAGAGCAAGTGCTGGCCCACTGCCGCCAAGCAGCCGCCAGCATAGCCCTGTACGAGATCGATCGCAGCGATCTCGGGGCACTCACCGAGACCCTGGCCCGCGTGCAAGCCGAACGCCCCATCGTAGATGTGCTGATTGCCAACGCAGGCTACGACCCACGCTATGACGGCCTCAGCATGACCGACCAGCAGTGGACAGACTTGTTTCAACTCAACGTGGCCCATTATTTTGTTACCTGCCGAGAGCTGATCCCAGCTATGCAGCAGGCCGGTCGCGGAGCCAGCATCATCATGACAGCCTCCCATACGGTCTGGCTCGCCAAGCCCCAGCTGATCGCCTACAACAGCACCAAGGCCGCCATTGTAGGGCTCACCCGCAGCCTCGCCGAAGCCTACGGAGCCGACCACATCCGCGTCAACGCTATAGCCCCCGGCTGGACCATGACCGAGCGTCAGCTGGCGCAGTGGGTCACCCCCGAGTCAAAGCAACAGACTATTTTTCAAGACCAGGCCATGCCGCTTGAAATCACCCCGGAGGAGCTGGTCGGTTCCTATCTGTTTTTAGCGTCAAACTGCTCGCGTCCGCTAACAAGACAGGTTTTGGTGGCGGATGCGGGGCAGGCTAAGTGTTAGAGAGATAACATAACAATGAAAACTCACAGCAGCACCCATCAAACAGTCGCCGCCTGCACCTGGCTGTTTGGCCATCTCAATCATAGACAAATTGCTGAGCGGGTGGCTCGACTGGGGCTAGATGGGGTAGAGCTGCTCGCAGATATCGACCGCGAGTCGCCGACTGAGCTGCGTGAGCTTTATGCCCAGGCGGGGCTAGCAATTGTCTCGCTGACCCCAGATAATGTCAACATTGCCCATGTTGATGCCGCCGAGCGCGATCGCGCCGTCAGCTACTATGAGCGTCTGATTGCGTTTGCTAGCGCGGTCGGCAGTCCACGGGTGACCTGCCATGAGCAGGTCGGGCCAGCGTATATGTCAGATTCTTTAGATACCCCTGAGGCCGAGTGGCCTCGGCTGGTTGAATCTTGTCGTCACCTCGCTGAAGTCGCCGCCGCCCAAGATATCTCGCTGGTCTTTGAGCCGCTGCATTCAGGGCTGGTTAATCAAGTCAACCGGGCTAGTCAGCTCTGCCGTTTGGTGGATGCGATCGCACATCCAGCCCTATCAGCAGTGCTGGATACGTACCATCTGCACGTAGCAGAGGCCGATCCGGCAGCGGCTATTCAGCACTGCGGCAATCGCGTCAGCGCAGTCCAGTTGGCGGCGGCCCATCGACGCCCGCCAGGCGACCGCCCCTCGCCCTGGCTCAGCCGCTGCCTGACCACGCTAGAGCAGATTGGCTTTGACGGACCGTGGATTTTAGAATGTAGCACCCAGCTGCCAGGGCCTAGCCTGGTGTCGCGAGCGATTGACGCTGAGCGCGTAGACCGGGAACTGGCCACTAGCCTGCGGTGGCTGCGATCGCAGTGGGCTAGTGGCTGAGGGGATTGCCCAAAATGAAAGCCTCCGGGACGAAGGGCGAAGGGGGAAAGGCGAAAGGCGAAGGGGGAAAGGCGAAAGGCGAAGGGTAGGGGCGTTGCATGCAACGCCTGTACGGGGAAAGGCGAAAGGCGAAGGGGGAAAGGCGAAAGGCGTTAGCGAAGCCATGCCCCTTGGGCTATAGGGTAGGGGCGTTGCATGCAACGCCTGTACGGGGA
>JBCBZL010000187.1:0-9735 GCA_039815385.1 Cyanobacteria bacterium P01_A01_bin.114 | reverse complement strand
CTAAGGGGATTGCCGAATACAAGCCCCCCGGTTGAAAAAGGCGAAAGGCGAAAGGCGAAAGGCGAAAGGCGCTAGCGTAGCCATGTCCCTTGGGCTATAGAGCGCTAGCGTCGGCTATACCGGTAGTGCTATGGGGCAGTAGTTTGTTTAATTGCAAGCCTGACCAGTCAGCATTGACACAACGGGAAACCCACAGCAACGTTTGCGCAAACCCACCGGGCACTCCCTTGCCTAAGCGTAGCCAGTATCTCTTTCGGGGGGGCTGGGGGAGTTAGGACCCCAGGCAGTCCTTCGAGCTAGAGGCAAAGGGGAGGGAAACCCAGTACGGCTATGAGGGATAACTTGATTGCTTCCTATTAGAGGGAAAGTCCCGCGCAGCGTGTTTCATACAAGGCCGATACTCTTACGAATAAAAAGAGCGCAAGGCTCTTGATGGAGGACGCGGAGAGGGGGAGAGTTAAGCTACCCAGCCCTTGATCTCGCTGTCGGTCAGCGGTCGCTCGAGCTTGATGTACTCGCTTTGGGCAGCTAGTAGAATATGCTTCATCTCCACCGAGATGCCCTCATCGGCTGCTAGGAAAGCGGCATTGAGGGCAATGTTGCGAATGTTGCCGCCTGCAACGCTGAGTTTGGCAAGGCGTCGATGGTTCAGATTTTGGGTGGGGGTTTTAGACGGGAAAATCCGCTGCCAGATGTCTTCTCGCTGTTTGGCATCAGGAAAGGAAAACTGCACCACGAATCGAATGCGTCGCAAAAAGGCCTGGTCGACGGCGTCTTTTAAGTTGGTGGTCAAAATCGCCAGCCCGCGATAGGCTTCGATGCGCTGTAGCAGGTAGGCGACTTCCATATTGGCGTAGCGGTCGTGGGAGTCGCTGACGTCAGAGCGTTTGCCAAACAGGGCATCGGCTTCGTCAAATAAGAGAATCGCCCCTCCCGTTTCAGCGGCGTCAAAGACGCGCCGCAGGTTCTTTTCGGTTTCGCCGATGTATTTGCTGACAACTGAACTGAGGTCGATACGATAGAGATCGAGGTTTAACTCCCTGGCGATGATTTCGGCGGCCATGGTTTTGCCAGTACCGCTCGACCCGGCAAACAGGGCACTGATCCCTAAGCCGCGCCGACTTTTGCCTGAAAATCCCCAGTCTTCATAGACTTTGCTGCGCTGGCGGACATGGGCAGTGATAGTTTGCAGCACCTGTTTTTCTTTTTCTGGCAGCACGATATCGTCCCAGGTGGCCAGGGTTTCGATTTGCTGGGCCAGGTCGCCTAGGCGGGGGCGGGCTTGGGAGAGGCAGGTGTTCCACAGGAGGGAGGAGAGGGGAGGGGCGAGGGTAGTGGGTAGTGGGTAGTGGGTAGAGAGTGATTCCTTTTCCCTTTCGCCTTTCGCCTTTCGCCTTTCGCCCTCTTGCTCTAGTCGCTTTACCTTTGCACACGCCGCCTGAATCGCTGGAGAACTCAAGTTGAAGTAGGCTACGAGCTGATCAATCTGGCCGTTGAGTTGAACGGCGGTGTTGCCCAGGGTGCGATGCCAGATCTGGCGCTGTTCGTCGGGGGTGGGGGGGTGGATGTCGTAGGTGAGCAGCGGGCGCTGGTGCTGGGGGCGGCGATCGCAACTCAAAATTATCAGCGGCTGGGTGCAGGTCTCGATAAAGCGATCGATCATCAAATTGAGCTGGGCAAAGTCGCCGTCGCCAGTGGCGGTGCTGGGGATGCGATCGCAATCCAACACCAAGACAGCCTCGCTCAAGATCGCCTCGCGTTCGCACAGGCACTGCAAGCTAATCAGCTGGGCCAGCTCAGTGGGAAGGGCTTCGGCGGCAATGGTGTATAGACCTTGGTTGAGCTGGGCGGCGGCGGCGGTTGCGATCGCGGCCTTAGTGGCCCCATCGTTGCCACACAGTTGAACCACAGGCGAAGAAGAGAAACCTAAGCCAGTGATGCTCACCTGTTCGGCGATCTGCTGATGGGAGTCAGGCAAGATGGATGACTGATCTGGGTCAGGCGTGACGATTCCTTGCAGCCGATGATCTAAGGACGCGACCCCCATCAGATAGTGCATAATCCGCTCATCAATACGCAGGGGGCTATTGGTCAGCTCAGCACCGGCAGCAATGTCAATCAGCTTCCAGCGACGCAGGGGGGCCTCGGGGGTCAGCGCCGACCAGTGGGTCTCAGGCAAGGTAGACAGGGCTAGGCCGAAGGTTGGATAGGCTGCCTGGTCATTGCCCTGGATTTGGGCACAGAGCAGCCCAAAGGCCCGACTCAGCTCTGCGCCTAAGCACAGTAACAGCAAGCTGCGTTCAAAGGTGGATAGCTTGAGCAACCGACAGAGCTGGTCGAGGGCTGATTCTGACTCGGGCAGCGAAAACTCAGGCCAGATCGTACCCTGGAGAGAGTTTGATGGCGTCGCTTGGGGCTGGTTTGTAGGATCTGACTGAGTCTCTATAGCAGCCAGGGCCTGCTCCAGCAGGAGACGAACCTGGGCAACTGCTGCCATCAGATACTGCTGATTAGCCGCCACCCAGGCAGGGGAACGGAGACGGAATCCATGGCTCATTCTGTTTCGGTGGCAGAATGAATCAGCTCTTGAAGATAGGTCAGCGCTTCCTGCGGAGTCAGGGTGATAATCTTGCCCTGACGAATAATTTCGTACTGACCGCCATGGTGACCATGCCCGGCAATCAGGCCCAGTTGAATGGCCTGATTGCCCAGTTCGTTTAATTGGGTCACACTCATATATTCAATTTCGGGGTTGATTTTAGAGTTCATGAGATTGTTTGTCATGGGTAGGGAAATAGGTCGTATGGCGTACGTTGTAGGGGCGTTGCATGCAACGCCCCTACAACGTACGGGTAGGGTGCCTTTAATTTTTAGCCTTTAATTTTGGTCGCATTACTGGGAGCAAATCGTCTTCGGTTTCTTGCCAAAGCTCCCACCCTAGGGCCAATCGCGGGGTGAGATGGTGATTGCCAAAGGCGAGGGCTGTTTCCAGAGTGGGCCATGATTTTGCGGCGGATAAGGTTGTGCAAAAGCGAGGTTCGCTGTCTTGCCACCCATCGTGAATAAACCCGAGCCCGCTAATTTTGATTAGATACATAGGCCGTAATGCTTCCAAATTTACAACACCAACACCTTTGGGCCGACATACCATTCATAGGTGGGGCTATCTTGGTCGGTGTCGATTTGTAGCTGGCTCTCGGCCCCATCTACCAACAGTCGCACCAAATACTCTCCCGGTTTGACCGCTTGAATAGGAATGGAGACCGTATGGCTGTCTTGTTCTCGGCGAGGAATGTCAAACATATAGGTGGCTGGGCTGTCTGTGCTCCATTCATTTAAAGCGAGGACAACAGGCTGCTGTGCGCCCACCGTCAGGTTAACCTGTACAGCAATAAGGGCGTTTCGCAAATCATCGTCGGTCTCTTCGATATCTGTGACCTCAACCGCCATCACCCGAGGTCGTAACACAAAGGGGGCGGCGTCAGACTCGACCCCTCGACGCCCGTGGGGGCGCTCTACGGTGGTCAGCGCCTGGGGGTGAATCACTTGCAGACTTTGCACCCCAGCCCGCAGAGCATATTGCGGCAAGGTGGCGAGAGAGAGCTCAATCTCTGTCGGTGTCACCTCAGCTGGGGTCACCTCTATGCCCCCCAGCCGCACCTGGGTATACCGATCACCCTTGAGCTGTTTACCTTGGATTAAAAGCGTACTCTCTGCCACGATGGCTTTGTCTTGGCCAGTTGCGGCAATTATCCGGTCAATTTTAGGCTCAGCGGGAAAGGGTGCAAACCCGTTGGCCCGGTAGTCGCGCACCGGAAGCGCTCGTTTATAAACTTCGTCGCCCTCAACCAGGACAACTAAACTTTTGTAGGCAACCGAGAGAATATAGGGGGTTTGGAAAAAGACGGACCAGGTTTTGGACAAATCCTCCAGATTCAGGTCTAGGGGCATAATGTTGATTTTCTGAACCTGATCGGCCAGGTTTGACTCTCGCAGAAACGAAAAGGTGGTGTCGTTGCAGGCTTCTCGAATCATGGCCTGGGTGATCACCCGCTTGTCATTGAGCGTTCGCACGACGCTGCCCAATAATCGCTGGGGGGCCAGCTCATTATTGTTGCCATAAAAGCTCAGCATGTAATACAAATCCAGCGCTGCCTGTCGCTTGACGGGCGTGCCCCGGGTACGCAGCGGAGTGGCATCAATGTTGTGCAGAGCCGGGTTGCTAATCACCTGATACATAAAAATGTTGACCCCGGTTTCTGGCGTGCCCTTGCCGATTTCGCTGGGGCTGACGGTGGTGATGCGCGCCCCTTCAACATGGTTTTGCACCGAGGCTTGCAACGTTCGCTGTAGGGTCGCGGTGACCGTTGCGATCGCAAGATGATTGCTCATACCGAAACCAGTCCTAATTTCAGCGCTTTGAGGGCGGCCTGGGTGCGGCTAGTCACCTCCATTTTGTCAAAAATGCAGCGCAGATAGGCTTTGACAGTGCCCACGGTAATATGTAGCCGCTGAGAAATCATCGAGTTAGAGTCGCCCTGCACCAAACAGGTCAGCACCTCCTGCTCACGTTCGGTGAGATGAAGCGTAGGCGACGTTTTCAGAGACTGACCCGCATGAAAATGAAAATACCGAAAAAAGCGCGTGGCCATTTCTGCGGTCAAGTAAATCTCATCATTCATCACGGTTTTAATGGCATGGCACAGCTGGGTTGAAAGCTGTTGCTTAAACACATAGCCCCGTGCCCCGGCCTGCATCGCCTTAAAAACCGATTCATCCTCATCGTGGCCCGAGAGCACCAAGACTTTACTCGCATGTTGCTGAGCTCGGTATCGGGTTAAAAAGTTAACCCCATCGCCCTGCTCTAGCTCCATGTCTAACAAAATCAGGGCTGGGTGCTGCTCAACCGCTAACTTGAGCGCCTGTTCGACCGAGGCGGCACGGCCCACAACCTGAAACTGTTCAATCCCAGTTGAGTTGTAAAAATCGAGAAGCATCTGTAGCCCCTCTCGAAAAGCAGGCTGATCATCGACCAAGAGAATTGAAATCGGCTGGGTCGGAGCATCTTGTAACGTCATCATAGGATCTACCAACTACGGGAGCACAAATTACGGGGTCATCCGTTAAGGGGTCAAGCGAGCGTGGGAGGGTGATTGAAATTTGGGCACCGCCTTCGGGCAAGTTATTAGCCCAAATGCTGCCCCGGTGGTCGAGGATGATTTTTTTTGCGATCGCAAGCCCAAGACCTGTTCCCCCCGTCCGACGCGAATAAAACGGCTTAAAGAGACATTTCAAGTCTTCATTTGAAAAACCAGGCCCCTGATCACAAATCTCAATCAAAACTTCTTTTTGAAAGACCTGCCAGCGGCAATCAACAACGCCACCCTGGGGGCTAAACGCGACCGTATTACTCAGCAGATTATTAAACACCTGTTTCATTTGCCAGCCGTCAACACTCAGGTTGAGCGGGTGCTGGTCACAGAGAACCACCAGCTGTCTTTGAGCCAGTTTAGGCCCCAGTCTATCTAAACACTCCCGGATGATGGCTTGTACGTTACAAGGGGCAGGCTGGCGCTGGGTCATTAAACCACAGCGCGCCAGTCGTTTTAAGCTGACGCCGATCTCTTCAATAAGCTGCCGGATAGCCTGAAGGGGTCTCTGAAAATCTTCAGCAGAACCCTCAGCCGACTGCTGCTGGGTCAGCAGGTCTGTATAGAGCTCAATCAAAGACAGGGGTGTCCGCAGCTGATGCTCA
The DNA here is from genome assembly GCA_039815385.1 of Cyanobacteria bacterium P01_A01_bin.114. Taxonomy (GTDB): domain Bacteria; phylum Cyanobacteriota; class Cyanobacteriia; order Phormidesmidales; family Phormidesmidaceae; genus SIO4C1. The sequence goes on along the minus strand of JBCBZL010000187.1, from coordinate 3,980 downwards.
ATGTGTTGAACAGCTTGCTCTAATAGCGAAATGCGATGGTAGCTCTGTAAGCGTTCTTGGCGTAAGCGGTGGGCCTGCTGTAGCAGACAAGCCTGCTGTTCGATACAGTACCTTTGACAGGATGACAGCGAGCGGCGTGCCCAAATGAGCAAGTACCCAGTGCTCGCGTCAGCATCATAAGCACAAATATATAGCTTCCAAGGGTCACCCTTCGCGCCTTTACTAATTCCTTTCAGATTGCCCTCAACCACTTTCAAAGGGGTGAGTAAAAGCCACTCTGCTTGTCCAACCTGTAATGATTCTAAAATGTCAGGGGAGAGGTAAAAATGAGGGCTAGTATATCTGACCTGTAATCTAGAATACTGCTTTTGGGCATCACAGGTTACCGTCATGACCGCCGATAGGCCTAGCTGTTTAGCAAAGGACGCCATCTTTTCTGACTTAACGTCATCGGCATAAAGGCCGTCGGCTACAGCAGGATTTTGGCCAAGTTTTTGGCCAAGTTTTTGGCCAGAATTTTGATCGTTGAAAGCAGCATTACAGCTACCCAACCGTGCGTTCAGTTTAAGAGAGGTCTTAGCACTATCACCCTGTTTCAGAGTTCTTGTCAGCATTACAACAGTTGCTTAAATGTCCACAAAAAAAAGAATGGGCCATTGAAACGAATGGTGTGAGATGAGTGGTGTAGAACGAACGGTGTGAAACAGACGGTGGGTGATTGCCAAATGCTTTGCAAAAAGCAATTTATAATTTCAGCGTTCTAGAAGATTTCACGGAAATCCGGACAGTATTACGAACTATGACGTAGATTTTTCGAGACTGTAATCAAAGTTAACGGCAATAAGGGGATCGCACGAATATAAGACACCGCTTGGGAAAGGGGAAAGGGGAAAGGGGAAAGGGGAAAGGCGAAGGGCGAAAGGGGAAAGGCGGTAATTTATTTAGTTGCGAACGTCTAATGGCGAGTGAACCTGTTCTTAGATTTTTAGCCTTTTCTTAACAATCAACCCCCTCCCCAAATCCCTTACTTAAGTGCAATAGCCCATATTAGGTTGGCTCCTTATTGTATGAAGGTGCTAGTAACCCCACCCGATTTAAACATAGATAATGATATCTGCTGCAACCCAAACACTTGCAGATTTCATCGCTAATGGGATTGCGCTCGTTAGCAAAGACCGGATTTCCTTTGAACATCCCAGGATGCAACACAAAGGTAAACCCGCCCTCAATTTGTATTGTTATCGCGTTCAGGCAAGTGGTTGGAATCATCTTCTTAACCCACCCGACAACTCTAGGGTCAGCACGCTACCAGAGATTGAATCATCAACCGAGACAAAAGTCTGTCAGTGGTTTGATCTGACCTTTTTGGTCAGCGTTTCTGATCATACTGCGCTGGCCGAGCAGCATCTACTCTCAGAAGTGTTGGCGATGTTATCAGGCTACCCGTCTCTACCCGAAGAATTCTTGTCTCCCTTACTCAGGGGGCAAGGACAACTGCCAATGACAGTTTCAACCGAAGCTGTCATGGATACGCTGTTGCTCTGGCAGGTGTTGCGAACGCCGCTACGCTTAGCGCTACATGTGACCATCACCGTCCCTTTTTACCGACAGCTTGGTTTTTATTCCTAACTCTACGGAGGACAGTCATTCATGGCATTGGACTACTTTGCCCCCGGTGTATACGTCGAAGAGGTTGATCGAGGCAGTCGCCCCATAGAGGGCGTCAGTATGAGTGTGGCCGGTTTTGTTGGCTTCACTGAAGATATTCGCGGCGATGCTGATATCTTCAAGCCGATGCTGATTACTAACTGGAGTCAGTATCTTGAATATTTTGGCAAGCCTGGCTCACCTCACCCCGGTTTTACTGACTTTGATGCTTATTTACCCTTCGCAGTGCAGGGTTGGTTTGATAACGGGGGCGGGCGCTGCTGGGTGGTCAGTATTGGCACCCGCCCGCCTGGCTCACCTGCGCCCGCCCCCGAAGAAACTGCGACCCAGGTGCTCACCTCTGGTAAAAAGCCATCGCTCCGGTTCAATCTCAGACTGCCTGATAATGGCAATGGGGCAGCTGCCCTGCCGTCGAGCAACGGACGGATTTTGGTGGAAATCAGCGAGGGAACACCCAAACCCCTGCCAGAAAATGCCCCGGAGGATGCTGAACCGCCCTTTAATACTGGTGAATACTTCACGGTTACAGTGAAAAGCGGCAGCGAGGTTCTAGAGCGCTATGAAAACCTCTCGATGCAGCCTGAGGTTGATACGGCAGTTGCTGACTATGTGGTTACGGCGGTAGGCAACTCGGAATATCTTCAGATTGCAGATATCTCTCAAAGTGGGCAGCCGCTGTCTCGACGTCCAGTCAATGGATTTTACGAGGTTGCGCCGCCCCCATATATTGGCCAGGCTGACCGGGTTTCTCGCGATATTCAAGGGGTGCGAGACGATCGCGCCGGGATTGAGGGGCTATTTGAAATTGACGAAGTGGCCATGATCGCCTGCCCTGACATGTTGCGCGCTTATCAGGAAGGATGGCTCGACCTAGATCAAATTCACGCCCTGATGGAGCGGCTATTCACGCTCTGTGAAAATTCGGCCCCGGGCCCGGCCTACCGCATGGCTGTGATTGATGCCCCCCCGGTCAAAGTCGGCAAAAACGACAACCGCGCCATTTTACCTGAGCAACAAAAGCCCCAGGATGTGGCCAAATGGCTAAGTGAGTTTAACCGACGCTCGATGTTCGGGGCCGTTTACTATCCCTGGATTAAGGTGGCCAACCCTCGCACGGGGGGACGACCCATCATGGTGCCCCCCAGCGGCCACATGATGGGAATCTGGTGTCGCACCGACGAGTCTCGCGGTGTCTTTAAGGCCCCTGCGAATGAAACCCCCAGGGGGGTAATTGGGTTGGCCTACGAGACCAATATGCGCGAGCAAGAGATGTTGAACCCGATGGGCATCAACTGCATTCGCAACTTTGCCAACTACAACCGAGGCTATAAGGTTTGGGGGGCGCGTACCCTGGTTGAGCCCGACAACGTGCAGTGGCGCTACATCAGCGTCCGTCGTCTGATCAGCTACATTGAGAAATCTATCGAGATTGGCACCCAGTGGGTGGTCTTTGAACCCAACGATCAGGATCTGTGGGCACGGGTGAATCGCACCATTACCGGCTTCTTAACCCGTCTCTGGCGAGATGGGGCGCTGTTTGGCGGCTCTCCGGCTGAGGCTTTTTACGTCAAGTGTGATGGAGAGTTAAATACTCATGAAACCATCATGCTAGGGCGGCTTTATGTTGAGGTTGGGGTTTGTCCTGTGCGTCCGGCAGAATTTGTTATTTTCCGGATTAGCCAATGGGCACCGAATCAATAACTTTGGCAAACTTTGGGAGTAGATATATCAGCTCTTGAATTATTCCCTTTAACTGAGAACTTGCACCAAGCTGGCGATGTCTAGACATCCACGCCGAGTTGAAAACTCAGCGCTCACTGAGAGAAGTCCCCTGAAGGGACTAAGGCGAATACGTCTAAAGGATACACAAAGCGCTTACGGCCTTTGACCTCTTTAGTAGGTTTGACTCAGTGAGCCCTGACACTTTCAGTTCAGGGCGGAGTATGGCCTCGCCTTTAAGTAAGATGCAAGCTCTAAATGTATACAAATTCTATTTGAGAGTTTAAGGAACTCTAACTATGGCTGACTTAAGACCGGTAACCACAAGTCGATTCTATGTAGAATTCGACGGGATGACCGACAAACTGCTCAAGAGCGTTCAAGAGGTCGCTTTTCAGGGACAGGTTAAGGGTAATGACAAGGCCCTGATGTCAACCAAAAGCGGCAAAACGCTTCGTCAAAGTACCTCCACGGGCTTTGAAGAGAACCCCAACGTCACTATTGAAGTTTACCTGGCAAAGGACGACAAGGAGTTCTACAACTGGATGGAACAGACCATGCCCACTAGCTACAGTGGCGCAGGGGCTGGCGGG
>JBCBZL010000233.1:0-8091 GCA_039815385.1 Cyanobacteria bacterium P01_A01_bin.114 | reverse complement strand
CTGCCCCAATCTGGGCACAGTCATAAAATACATGTTGACGCTGCTGGGCGGTAACCGCATCATTCCCCCAACCATCAGAAAATATAAAATAGCCAGCATCCTCAAACTGTTTAGAGGGTTGCTGTGGGGGGGTGCCCGCTTTACCCAACGTTGCCCCCCATAGCCATTGGAGATTATCTAAGATTGTACTGCCCTGCTTAAGGAGATATCGGAAATCGCCATTATCGCCGTCATTAATGAGGGGAATCTCCCCGTCAGGCCATTGCATATACAGGTAAAAATCCAGAGCTTTTGAGAGCCTTGACAGTAGCTCAGGGGCTAGCGCAATGTGATTGGCCTGGGCTAGTTCAAAGAAGGATAGAAAAGACTTAAGACTGAGCTGATGGTAGTGGGTCGATAGCTCAATGTGAACCCCGTCTGGATAAAACTCGCTGAGCAGATTCTCAGTAAGTTTGTCTCTGCCTGTGCGTAAAAAATAGGGATGCAGTTGAAACTCTGGAAAGACAACGCCCACTAAGAAAATAGAAGAGAGCTGTAGTGTACGGTGATTGAGCGATTGGGAGAGGTTCTCGCAAATATAGAGGGTTTCGGTGGCGATGCGCGACAGGAATCGTCGCAGAAAATCAGGGGAAATGAGTGGCTGGCAGGGGGTTTCTCTCAATAAAAGGTAAGAATACACCCAGCGTTCAATGCGTCTAGCCTCAACCTGGGCATCACTGGCGGTAATAAACCCAGAAGACATCTGTCTAAGCCAAGCATCAATGAGAGCCATCCATTGATGCAAATATTGCTCATCTCGAGACTGGCGATATGCCTGAAGCAGAGAGACCGCATAGCTGAATTTGTGATGGGAGACCTGCCACTCTTTATCGCGACTAGGATTGATACGCCAAGAGAAGTTTACAGGCAAGCGATGGGTTTCATTGCAAAGGGTGAATTCGTTATTTAATACCTGCCGGGCGATGGTGAGATCGGCTGCACTGGGCTTAGGCAGAGAAGGCACAGCAATAGTCTTGCGACCCAACTTGCGACTCAAGAAATGGTTTACAAACGTTTCGGGTGGCAACTGTTGAATGGCATCAGTCAAAACAGGCTGCTGTTCTACAGTCATAGTCGGCATCTCCGGTTTAGGCGGTGAGGGTTGGGGGGTCTGACAAAACGGCAGATTGCAGCTGGTATAGGGCGGCATAGTGCTTTCCTAGATACATGAGTTCTGAGTGGGTACCGCGTTCTAAAATTTGACCGCTGGCGATGTAAAAGATTTGGTCAAAGTTTTTAGATGCTCTCAGATCGTGGGTAATCAAAAAGGTGGTAGATCCCCGAGTCAAACGGGTCAGCGCTTCAGTGACAACGTGTTCACTTTTGTTGTCGAGACCCACGGTGGGTTCATCTAAAATCACGATGGGGGCATTGCGCACTGCGGCCCTGGCGATCGCAATACGCTGCCGCTGACCGCCGGAGAGCGTTGCCCCACGTTCGCTCATCTGGGTGTCGTAGCCCTGGGGGAGCTCCATGATAAAGTCATGGGCATTGGCTAACCGAGCGGCTTGCTCAATCTCTTGATCCGTTGCACCCACCGTCCCGTAGGCAATGTTGTCACGGATGGTCGCCCCAAACAAAACGCTGTCTTGCAAGACAATGCTGACCTGTCCCCGGAGGGAGTCTAGCTTGTAGTCGCGGATGTCGTGGCCATCGACCCGCACCTCACCCGATAGCGGATCGTACAGCCGCAGTAGCAGACTGACCAGGGTAGATTTACCGCCCCCTGAAGGCCCCACCAGGGCCACGCGTTGACCCGCTTTTACCTCAAAGCTGAGGTTTTCTAAAATCGCTTTGCTCGGGTCGTAAGCAAAACAGACGTTGCGAAAGCTTATATTGCCTCGGAACGGCTTAGCTGCGATCGCACCCAGCTTATCTCGCACATCGGGCACCACATCTAATAAATCGACAATCCGTTCACCGGAGGCCGTGGCCTTGGAAATCTGGGCCATTTGCTTGGCAAGCTGGCGAGTTGGCTTAAAGGCGGTTTTGAGGTAAGTAATAAAGACCAGCAGGTCACCAGGGGTAGCGCCCCCCGCTTGGACTAAAACCACACCGCGCCAGAGGACAAGGGAGGTTGCGATCGCAACCAAAATTTCCACCGTTCGCTGTAGCCCTGCCGAGAGCTGCTGAGTGCGGGCGCTGTCTTCTAGACTTTGGCGGTTATCGCTGGCGAAGATGTCCTCCAGTCTGCTTTCAAGGGAGAGCGCCTGGACCACTTTAATCGCGCCAATTGCCTCAGCCGCTGTAGCCGCCATCGCACTCTCGCGTCGTCGCTGCTGGCGAGCAACGGTTTGAATCCGCTTGGTGAGCTTGAGACTGGAAAACAAGAACAGCGGCAGCACCGCCAGAGAAATCAGAGCCAGCTCCCAATCGAGCCAGAACATCACCCCCACCATGCTAAACAGTGTCAAAGTATTAATGATTAGCGGCAGAGTGGCCGTGACCGTGACATCCCTGAGGCGATCGATATCGCTAGTAATGCGGGTGACCAAATCACCACTTCTAGCCTGATAGTGGAATGACAGCGACAGTCGCTGGAGATGGGCATAGAGTTTTGCCCGCACCTCGGTAATGATCCGACTGGCTGCGAGAGACAGCCCCACCATGCTAATGTAGGCCGACACTGCTCGCAGCGCGGCGGTGGCGATCACCGCCAGGGCCAAAATCAGCAGCAGCATATTAGGGCTGGCGCTTCGCAGCACAGGCCAGTCTAACTCTGCACCGTGGGCATCCGGTATCAGAATATAGTCAAAAATCAGCTTTAGGGGCCAGGGCGCAAGTAGGCGAGCAAACACTTCAGCAACCAGTCCTGCTCCAGCCAGAGTGAGCAAAGAACTTTGCTTACGAATTTGTGGCCAAAACTGCCGCAAAATCCGCCGCATAGCAGGCATCGCCTGTTTCAGATTTTTGGGACGATTGCGCTTAATCATGGCGATAAGTCGTTTTAGATAGGACGATGAATGGGGTAGAGGGCGAAAGGCGAAAGGCGAAAGAGTGGTAAACCGTTTACCCGCAGATTCCCCAAGGTCAAGAAGAGAGTAGGCTACGGCAAGCTTGCAAATAGCCCTGGAGAAATCTCACCCTTCGCCCTTCGCCTTTCGCCCATGTTCACTAAGTAACCTCAATCTTCTCCTCAAGAATAGCCCTCTTACCAGCCAAAACCTGCTCATACACTCTTTGCCAGTTTTGTTGCTCAACGGCGGGTGCCAATTGATTAAGCGCCTTTTGTCTGGCAGCCATTCCTAGCTGTTGACGTAGGCCTGGCTGGGTAATCAGACGACGCAGCGCATTTGTTAAATCCACGGTATCGCTGGGCTGTACCACCAGACCGTTGCTGCCGTCTTCTAGAATTTCGCCGATGGCGTCTACAGAGGTACCCACGATGGCTTTGGCAGCTAGCATCGCTTCTATCATGGCGTTAGGGCAGCCGTCATGGAGTGAAGGAATTGCAAAAATATCTATGTGGGGCAAGTAGGCTAGCGCCTCTTGGCGGCTAACTTTGCCAGTGACGACAACCCGATCAGCAAAGCCGCTTTGCTGGAGAGCTTTCTCCCAATACCCCCGTTCTTTTTCGGCAAAGTCACCGACTAACAGCAGCGTTAGCTCTGTCGTTGTTCTCAATTCCTGGCAGGCATCAAACAGATATTCCAACCCTTTCTTATCGCGGAAGCTTCCTACAGAGCCGATCACCGTTCCTTTTAGCTGGTCAACCAGGGTAGGCTGGGGTAAGTTGTCAAACGACAGGGGGGCAATCGAGTTCCAAAAGGCGACAGACTTGTCTTGAATTGAGGGAACTAGCGTTCTAGCCCGGTGCATTAAATCAGTGCTAACAAAGGTGATCCAGGCAGAATTGGCCAGAGTCCAAGTGATTTGCCCGAACTGTTGGGGACTGAATGCATGTTTGTGCAAATCGGCCCCCCGGATGCTGTTAATCACAGGAATGGTGTTCTCTTGGCCCAGTAGCGTGGTCAAAAAGCCCATCTCATTAACAAAGAAGGCATGGAGTAAATCAAACCGATACTCTCGGTGCAGGGTCTGGAGCTGACCATACAGATCGCAGAAATAATCTTGCTCCTTAGCCTGGGCTGAGCGAACAGCGGGTTGTAGACGGTGAACAACGATGCCGTTTTGCTCAGTTGTTTGGCAGGTAGGTCGGCGATATTCTCCAGCGGCAGCCATTGCGCGTTCATTGCGAAACACAGCTCGAAAAACAGCCACATGAGCTTCATAACCCAGATCTGTCAGCATCGTAGCGATGCGCTTGACCGATACGCCCACCCCACCCACATCGGGTGGAAATTCAAGGGTGGTCATACAGATTCGTTTTTTCATGGGATCTTTTAGGGTAAGTGAACAGGTGATGGGTGATGGGTGATGGGTGATGGGTGATTTGATACACTAACCACCAGCCACTAACCAACCACTACTAACCAACAACAAACGATGGCTCGGCCAGCATCCGCTGGATCTGCTTTGAGGTGTTGTCTGCACCTTGCAAGTTAAACCCATAGGAGACGGGAGCCCTGCCCAGGCAGGCCGTCATGGCCTGCACTAGACGCTCAGGGGCTAGATCTTCTGGCTCGAGCAGGTCTAGGACACCCATCTCGGCAAGTTTATGAGCGCGGATGTACTGTTCATTATTTTGATCTTTTGACAGGGATGGTAGAACCAGCGATCGCACCCCAGTTCTCAACAAATTCATGGTGGTATTGTAGCCGCCTAAACTGACCGACAGATCCGCTTTCTCAAGGTAGTCAATCAGTCGAGACGTAAAGCGACGGAGCGTTACATTTGTTTGGTTGGCAGCGGCTTGATGCAGTCGAGCAAAGTCTTCTTCTGGCATAAAGGGGCCAGCAAAGGCATAAATCTGGTGGGGGAGCGTCTTAGCCAGCAGCGGGCTTGCTTCGATGATGGCCCTGAGTGGCTCATATCCATGTCTGCCCCCGCCAACACTGGCTACGATGCTGGGGGTTTTGTCACTGAGCCCAGCAATGTCATCAGCGGTTAATAATGACTGCTCAGGAGGAGATTGGGCCACATAGCCCGTGTAGACAAGGTCACATCGGAGATTATTAATCTGAGGAAAACAATCTTCTAACCTGAGTAAGGTCGCATCACCGTGGAAAAATACGGCATCGTAGAATTGATTGACTGTTTGACAAACATGATCTACTCGCCTTAGCCAGGCATCGTGCCCCATTGGCTGAGTCATCACCAAATCTCTTAGGCTGCAAACCACCTGGGTTGGATGCGATGAAGCCCGAACCCGCTCAAGCAGAGGAATCAGCTCAAACTTCATTTTGAGTTTGCTAAACGGGAAGCATTCAGTGATTAGACAGTCTGGCTGGAACTGATCAAAGACCTCGAGTAGTCTTTGTTTCCGTTGCGATTTGACCTCCTCAAGAGACTTAGACTCATCAACAGACTTAAGTTCTCTGCCATCCTGCCAGAGGCCCGGCAAATAGAGGGTCTCAGCATCAGAGGGAAGGTCAAACTGGGGCACGGGCTGCCCCCCATTCACAAAACAAACCTTAAAATCTCTGACCAAACTACGGATGATTTCCGTACTGCGGACAAGGTGCCCCATGCCTGCCAGATGTTGGCAGTAAACCATGATCTTTTTCATTGGCGTTTGCTCTCGCTGACTTAATCGTGTTTTTTGACCTAGCTGATTTGATTAGGCGGCGGCAGCCCTGGCTTGTCGTGTCTGGGCTTTCACAATACTCTTCTGAGCTAAAGCGGTGACGAGTTGTGCAGTTTGCGTCACACCGTCAAGGTCAATATCAAGGCGAGAAGGCGATTGTTTGAGCTGATTGATTAAGGCAGTGGCAAAGCGCCCTGAGTTTAAATCTTCGGGGTGCAACCGTCGCACTCGTTCTAGCTGTGCCAGTCGCTCAACCCGCATGGTTTGCTCTTTGTCATCGTTGCCTGTAAAGGGCAGCATCATGGCCCTGACGCCGGTGGTCAAGATATTCATGGTGGTGTTGTAGCCTGCCATACTGACCGAGAGCTCTGCTTTTTGCATGTAGGCCAACAGATTAGGCGTATAGCGATGGATATGAAGATTGCGCCGATCTTGGGCAGCCTGTTTGAGATCCCAAAATTTTTCCTCAGGCATAAACGGCCCCGTAAACATTTGAATGCGATGGGGGATTTTGCTCTCTAAGATTTCGGCAGCTTTGACGACACAATCTAGCAACTCGTGCCCAAAGCGTCCCCCGCCTACGCTCACCAAGATCATGGGGTCTTTTTTGCCTAGGGCGATCTGATCTACGATGGTCAGCCGAGTATTTTCAGGCTGTTGCACAACATAGCCAGTGTAGTGAACTGCGCAATCTAAATCATCGAGTCTCGAGAAACTCTCTTCTAGGGGATGCAAATTTGGATCACCATGGATTAGCAATTGATCAAAGTATTGGTTCATCAGTCGGCAGATCTTAGCCTCGTGACGGGCCTGGTCTTGTTTGGTCACCACAATATCGCGTAAGCTGCACACCACTTTAGTATTTTGAGCCCTGGCACTTTCGATCAGCGGGACTAGCTCAAAGGAAAACCGTCGTCTGCCAAAGGGGAATAGCTCAATCATCAAGACATCGGGCTTAAATACTTCGAGTATTTCTAAGAGCTGTTGTTGCCGACAGGTTTTAACCTCTTCCAGGCTGAGGAGCCCATCGACCGTTTGTAACTCGCGAAACTCGGTGTCGGTCTTAATCGCAGGTAAATTAATCACCTGTACCGACGGCGGAGCCTGGAAACCCTGGACAACCTGCCCGCCATTAATAAAGCACACCTCAAAGTTGTCGGTGAGTCCTCGCACAATCTCCATGCTGCGGATCAGATGCCCCATCCCCAGGATGTGTTGACAGTAAAACATGAGCTTTTGCATAACGGTTGCCTCTGAAAGTGTTTATTGATGAGAAAATGGTTAAAGATGAGAAAACATGGATGAGGTGTAAGCCTTGGCAATGCCAGTCGGTGATCACGCCAGTTGATGATCACGCCAGTTGATAATCACGCCAATAGATAAAGAGGAGAGACCGGTTTTGCTGTAGGGGCCATCAGCGCCGCCAAATGATTTGCAATTTGGGGCAACCCGTCGAAATTCAACCTAGCGGGGATAGCCGCCTGGGTTGTCAGCTGAGCACTGACGGCCTGCATCAGCAATCGCGGGGTCACATATTCTGGATGAATCATGCGCACCAACCCCCGCTTAGCAAAACACCCCGCCCGAATCAGCTGTTCTTGGGAGGGCTTGACCCGAGGCACCACCACCGTCCGTTTACCCAGGGTGAGAATCTCGGTCAGGGTGTTGTAGCCGCCCATTGATACGACGGCATCTGCTGCGGATAAATAGTTGAGCAGATCGTCTGTGAAATTTTGCATGGTAACCCGAGGACATCGGGCGGCCAGCTGCTGGAGTGCTATTTGGTGCTCAGCAGGCATCTCAGGACCGCACAAAATTAAACTATGGTAGTCTTTGGTATCGCGCCCAGCTTGTCTGAGTCCTTGTAAATAGGTGTTGACCAGATCGTAGCCATCTTCACCGCCGCCAGGGGTGACCAGGATTAATTTTTCATCGCACTTAAGCCCAAGCTGCTGTCTCAGGTCGACTTTTTGACGATTATCTGGCTGCTTGCGAATATAGCCACAGTAGCGAACTTTGTGAGCGGCTGGCAAAGGAACGCGATATTCCTGAACCAAATCAAAGACCGTCTGCATCCCCACCACTAGCACCTGGTCATAATGAACATGAATCGCTTGGTAATAGCCCATTTTGGACCACTCATAGGTGGTCTTCTCAGGGGTGTCTAAGATATCGCGTAGAAGCAGAACTCGTTTGGTATGGGGAAGATGCTGTTTCAAGTAATCCAGGGTAGGCGTTAGCTCGCGTCTTAAACCCGTCGGTTTTTTATCAATCAGCAGTAAATCTGGTTTGTAGTGGGCTGCGGCTGAATAGATTAACTGCGATCGCAGCTCCACCGTTTCTTCGATAGAGGTGCCCAAATACTTGGCCGATAGCTCTCCTGAGACCCCGCGACTTAGGCAGGG
>JBCBZL010000374.1:0-4242 GCA_039815385.1 Cyanobacteria bacterium P01_A01_bin.114 | reverse complement strand
GCGGGTATGGCTACGCTAGCGCCTTTCCCCCTTCCCTTTTCCCCCGTACCGGCGTTGCATGCAACGCCCCTACCCTTCGCCCTTTCCCCTTCGCCCTTCGCCCTTTCCCCTTCGCCCTTCGCCCTTTCCCCTTCGTACAGGCGTTGCATGCAACGCCCCTACCCTTCGCCCTTTCCCCTTCGCCCTCTCCCCTCCCTTCGCTTAAACTTTATAGACGTATCAACGTCTCTTTATTAGAGCTTCGTGCGTCAGGCCTGACCAACAGCTATTCTCGGGAATAGGCCGTTAAGTGCTGCGCTGCGCGATTGACTCGCAGGGCGGGCATGTTGAAAACAGCAAATCGTCAGTGAGATAAGCATGGCTGGGCAACTGGGGACATCTTCCCGTTTTGGGTTAGGGCACGACAAAGAGCCAGGGCTAACCGCCCTCATGTTTTCCCTATTCGTCGGCATTTCGCTGATCTATCTAGCTTTTCTAAAACCTGGGATTTGGGGCGTCGATGGCAACGACATGCTGCACATGTCGCGATCGCTCATTACCCAAGGTAATTTCACCATTCCTGAGGGCGCGGGCGGCATCTTAGGCGCTGATGGTCAGTATTATTCCATTCGCTATCCGTTGCTGCCCATTGTGGCGGTTCCGTTTGTAGCAGTCGGCATAGCCCTGGGTAACCTGCTCAATCTGCCGGTGCAGTACACCGCCGCCACCTGTGCTTTAGTCCTCAATATTTTGCTGACAGCGGCTACTGCTGTGCTGGTGTACCTGGTGACGCTGCAGCTGGGAGGGCAAAGACGAGGTGCTTACTGGGCAGCGGTTGGGTTTGCTTTTGGCACCACTGCGCTGGTGTACGCTCGAGAGTTTTTTGCCGAGCCGCTACTGTCGTTTATTTTTACGCTGTCGCTCTACTGGGCCTTTCAGTCGTCTGGCCGCGCCCGTGTGGGGGCCAGTATTCTAGCCGCGTTGGCAATCGTCACCAAACCGGCAGGTATTTTGCTGGGGCCGGTGCTATCGCTGTACTTCTTGATCCGGCGAGAAGCCTGGTGGAGAGTTTGTGCGCCCTGCATCGGCTCTGGGGTCGGTACTGGGCTTTATCTACTTTATAACTACATCCGGTTTGGATCTTGGACCTCGTCTGGGCAAGATGCTTCCCAGTTTGGGTTTGATGGTTTTGTAATGCGGGCGTTAGGGCAGTTGATCAGCCCCGGCGCGGGGGGCGGCCTGTTTTGGTACTGCCCGCCAACGCTGCTGGCCTTAGTCGGACTGTGGGTACTGTGGCAGCGGCGTAAGCCGGAATTTGTCGCCGTTTTTGGCTTAATTGCGGGCTTTTGGCTGCTCCACAGCGGCTGGGACTTTAATGGTTGGAACTGGGGGCCTCGATTTTTAGTGCCCACCTTACCGGCTACGATGATCGCCGTGGGGCTGATAGGCAAGCGCTGGCGGATGCCTCTGATCGGGCTCATTCTTCTGGGATTTGTGGCGAATGCTCCCACCCTGGTGGCTTTTTATCAGCGCTACTATGCTGAGGTGGCCGATCTGAGTACCGCACAGCTGATGCAGACCCTGTCTCTCTGGAGCGACCCGGCCCAGGCCCCTCTGTTTAATGTCTGGGGAGCTACCCTACGGCAGCTCCAAGCGGCTTTTGCCACACCTGTCACAGAGATTCTGTCGGGGGCAGGTGTGCCGCCTAGTCCCGGTCAGCTTTCTACTGCTGAGTTATTGCAAATTGTGGCAGTGTGGTGGTGGTTTTTGCCCGCCGCTGGGCTGCCAATCTGGGTTGGGGTTGCGATCGCAGCCCTCCTAATCGCTATCGGTCTCTGGCTTTTACATCGCTGCTGGAAAAGAAGCTGGCGAGGGTATTTGCATCCGACAAAATTAGGGCAACCTGGGTAACAGAGTCCATCAAAGTGCCTTAATACAATTCCTATGAAACTGATCATTCAAATCCCCTGTTATAACGAAGAAGCCACCCTGGGGATAACGCTAGCGGAGCTTCCTCGCAAGGTGCCCGGCGTTGATCAAGTAGAGTGGCTGATTATCAACGACGGCAGCCTGGATAAAACCGTGGATGTGGCTCGTGAATGGGGGGTCGATCACGTCGTCAGCTTTGATCACAACCAGGGCCTGGCAAAGGGGTTTATGGCGGGGTTAGAGGCTTGCCTGAAGGCAGGGGCCGACATCATTGTCAACACCGATGCTGACAATCAATACAATGCCAAAGATATTCCCAAGCTGATTGAACCCATCTTAGAGGGCAGCGCTGAGATTGTCGTGGGGGCGCGCCCCATTCTTGAAATCAAGCATTTTTCGCCGATCAAGAAGGTTTTACAAAAAATGGGCAGCTGGGCTGTGCGCGTGGCCAGTAAGACCACCGTCGCCGATGCGCCTAGCGGGTTTCGGGCGTTTAGCCGCAACGCGGCGATGCAGCTCAACGTGTTTAATGAATACACCTACACGCTGGAGACCATCATTCAGGCAGGGCAGAAGGGGATGGCTGTGGCCTCTGTCCCAATTCGGACTAATGGCTATTTGAGACCTTCTCGACTGGTCAAGAGTATTACTTCTTATGTGCAGCGATCGCTGTTTACGATTCTGCGTATTTTTATTACCTATCGGCCGCTGTCATTTTTTACGCTGATTGGCAGCGTACCGCTGGCGCTCGGGCTACTGCTGGGGCTGCGCTGGATGTGGCTCTATATTTTTCTATTTGAGCAAACGGGGCGCTCTCATATTCCGAGTCTAATTTTGTCAGCCATCTTAATTTTGATTGGCTTTCAACTCTGGGTGATTGGTTTGGTTGCTGATTTGATGTCGGTGAACCGGAAGTTGTTAGAGGATGTGCAACTGCGGCTGAGGCGGGCTGAGATTGAGTCCCATCTTCGGCGGCAGCGGAAGAAGGAATTGTTGTGAGAAAGGGTAAGGGTAGAGGGTGGAGGGTAGAGGGTGGAGGGTGGAGAAATCAAGGCGAAAGGTGAAAGGCGAAAGGCGAAAGGCGAAAGGTAGGAGCGTTGCAAGCAACGCGTGTGGAAAACGCAGGGACGCACCCAACGCTCACTACCCACCAACCACTACCCCTTACCCCTTACCCACCAACCACTACCCCTTACCCACCACCCACTACCCACCACCCAGCATCTTAAATAAATAAACGATCACCTAAAGATGAAAGACCTATTTGCTAAAGCCGCCCTAGACCAGATTCCTAAAATTCTGACGCTGCAGGATCGCAACCCCCACAGCCCAACCTATGGCTGCTTTGATCGCAACTTTTGGCAGTACAAGATCATCGACTTCCCCAGCGGGATGTCCCAGGAGTTTGTTTGGCCCCTGGCGCTGGTGTATGACATGCCGCTGCCGGAGAATCCTTACTATCAGCAGCCTGCGATCGCAAACTGGGTCGAGGCGGGGATTTTGTATGCGGCCAAGAGTGCCCACCCCGATGGTTCCTGCGATGATTATTTTCCGTTTGAGCGGGCCGGGGGGGCGGCGGCGTTTTCGCTGCTGGCGTGCTTAGAGAGCTACCGACTGCTGAAGCTGAACAGCGACACAGCGCTGAAGTTTTTTGAGACGCGGGCAGACTGGCTGGCCCACCACCAAGAGAGCGGTCGGCTGACTAACCACCAGGCGCTGATTGTTAGAAGTGCGGTCGAGCCGATTCCACCTACCATCCCAACAATCCGCACAGACCCTGGCGCAGTGGGTTCTATCAGTCCCAGTAGAGATGCGCCTAGTAGAGCCCCGAGCGCGATTGCCACTACCCAAACTAGCCTCGCTATCTGAGCAGATTTGAATAGAATATCAACTAGCGCCAGCGCAAAGCGAGAGAATCCTAGAAAGAGATTGCAAATCAGCCAATAGACTAAAATATTCGCTAAGGCAGAAATTAGAAAGAGTTCATCTTGAATAGCGCAAGCTAGCACCAGCCCAAAGCCTGCAATCTCGGCAAGAATAATTCCAATCGGGATTACCGACAGACCCTTGTTCATCCCAAAGCAGATCGTTACTAGCAGCCAGACGGAGATGATAATAGCTGAAAAGGAATGGATCAGCCGATCGGCACCTGTATTCGAAGTAGAGACAACTTCTGCGCTCAACCCTGCTAACACCGCCCCACAGATTAGACCCAACACAAATCCAATCGTCACCAGAACCAGCAAAAGCGCAATCTTCCGGCTAGTTTTTTGTCCGGCCACGATATTATGCTTTTCAAGGACTAATCTCTTTTGATCGAACCGTCGCCCTCTG
>JBCBZL010000014.1:0-30273 GCA_039815385.1 Cyanobacteria bacterium P01_A01_bin.114 | reverse complement strand
TGCCCTTCGCCTTTCGCCTTTCGCCCTTCGCCTTTTCCCCCTACGCTAATTGTTGTAACCAAACCCAAAGCTGTTCTGCCAGTGCAGGCTCATAGGCGGCGACGACACCGCCTAAAAAGCCGAAGAGATGGCCTTCCCAAGAAAGGGTTGGGTTTTCTTGGTTAGGTATCATGCCAGCAAACTGATTGCCATAGATTAAAAACACCATCAGTGTGATCATGATGGCCAGAGCGGTGGCTTCGATGTAGCCCATGGCAACCAGGTAGCCTAAGTAGCCAAAAACAACACCGCTGGCTCCAATATGGTTACTGTCACGTCCGACTAGCCAAGTGCCTAACCCGCCAATCGCGATAATGAGAACGCTAATGGGGATAAAAGATTCGGCGGAGTGGAGCATGACAAACCAGCCCAAAATAATAAAGGGCAGGGTATTTGCAATTAGATGCCCCATGCCTGCGTGCAGCAGTGGGGCAAACGGGATGCCGATTAACCCCCAAACATGGCGCGGACGGATAGCCAGCAAGCGATTGAGCCCGCCGCCCAGGTAGAGCAGATTGACCAAACTGATGGCCCATACTAGCAAGACACAGTCTCGCAACATGCCCGCCTGGGTTTGCCAATCAATAGAAACCGCAAGTGAGAGAAAAACAATCCCCGTAATGACGTAAATTAGGACAGGTGAATACTGCATCTCAGCAATCGAATTTCCTTTTTTTTCGTCCTTCTCTAAGGATCAATCTCAGCTTTAAGCCTCTCTTCCGGAAAATTACCTACGATGCTTTTCGTCACGAATCGTGTGCTCAAGCAAGGGCCAACCCCTGCAAACCCCGATGGTACTTACGAATTACCGCGTCCTATCGAATTTAATTTGGCCAATAATCAGGCCGAGCAATCGGTGTATTTTTGCGATCGCACCGCCCCCGGCCAATATGTTGAAATTGGCAGCACCCGTTTTTTCAATCTTCTAAAAGATGCGCCGGTTGACCAGATTTTGCTGTACCTACATGGCTACAACAGTTTGCCAGAGGCAACTGGCTTCCCCACTGCCGAAGCGTTACAGCGACTGCTGAATGTTTTAGCAGAGACGACTAACTCAGAGTGCGATCGCATTTTAGTCGTGCCGGTGATCTGGCCGTGCGATGACGATCGGGGCATGGTACAAGACTATTTTGACGATCAAAAGGCCGCCGATGCCAGTGGCTTCGCCTATATGCGGCTATTTGAGAAATTTATGCGCTGGCGAGATCGAAACAATACGGTTATCGACCCCAGCAATGTCTCGCGACAAGACATTTGCACAAAACGATTAAATATTCTGGCCCATTCCATGGGAAATCGGGTGGTGCGCAGCGCCTTTGAAAGAGCAGTGCAGTATTACCAACCGCAAGGACTGCCGCTGCTGTTTCGCAATATTTTTATGGTAGCCCCTGACCTGGTGAATGAAACCCTGGCCTACGGCCAGCCCGGCGAGTACATTGCCCAATCAGCCAGAAATACGGTGGTTTACTACGCGTCAGACGATCTGGCCCTGCGCGCCAGCAAAGTTGCCAATACCCGCAACGGCACTGCCTCACGTCGCTTGGGCCACACCGGCCCTGAGCAGATGGACGCCGTGGCTCGTAACGTATACGCCATCGACTGCGATGACTTTAATAACCGCTATGACCCCCCGGTCGGTCACAGCTACTTTACCGCTAACCCAGAGACGGGCGACCCGGGCCTGCTGCTGCGCCATGCTTGGCAGTGTCTGATCACGGGCCGAGTACCTGTTGAGCGGCGTGGGCAGCGTCTCCAGATTTTAAACAACACCGTTTTGGAGGGGGGTTAGGTGATTGGTGATTGGTGATTGGTGATTGGTGATCCTGTCCGCTACCCATTACCCACTACCCATCACCCACTACCCACTACCCATCACCCACCACCCTCTACCCACTACTCATTATCCTCTACTCACCACTCACCACTCACCTTCCCAACTTTTGCCGAATCTGCTGACGCAGCTCCAAGGCTTCTGAATAGTCTGGCTGTAGCTGAATGGCTTTGTCTATGGAAACGATTGCGGCGTCAAACTGGCGCAAACTCCATAGGGCGGCTCCGCGATTGCTCCAGGCTTCGGCAAAGTCAGGGTTGAGGGCCAGTGCCTGATCGAAGGAGGCAACGGCCTGCTGCGATCGCTGCAGTTTTTGCTGGACGACGCCTCGGTTATTCCAGGCTTCGCTATAGTCGGGGGCGAGCTCAACGGTTTGCTGATAAAGGGCCAGAGCCGCTTCGAGCTGGTTTTGCTGCTCGAGGGCGTGGCCTTTGCTCCACAGCGCCTGGATATGATCGGGGGCAATGGCCAGGGCGCGATCGCAGGCCTCTAGAGCCTGATCATAGGTTTGCATCTGGTTGAGGCTGTAGCAGCGCCCCCAGTGGGCATCAGCTGTGTTTGCGCCTAGCGCCAGAGCCTGATCGTAGGCTGAGAGGGCGGCTTTGTACTGCTTGCGATCGCGTAAATCAGCTGCCTCTATCAGCAGGTCACCTGCGGTTGGTTGAGCAGAAGCAGGCTGGGCAGGTGTTTGCGTAGAGACAGGGCGCGCCGCAGCTGGTTTAGCAGAGGCCGGTTTAGCAGAGGCCGATTGGGTAGAGGCCGATTGGGTAGAGGCTGGCTCAGCAGAGGCCGATTGAACGGAATCGGGTTGGGTAGAGGCCGGTTCAGCAGAATCGGTTTGGGTAGAGGCTGGCTCAGCAGAGGCTGACTCAGCAGACCCCGATTGAACAGGCTGGGCCGAAGCTTTTTCTTCAGACGCTGCGATCACTTCGGGGGCAGGAGAGTCGGGGGGAGCTATCCAGTTCCGAGCCGAACCCAGGCCAATGACGGCTAAAATACCCACCCCGACAATCGCGACTCGTCTTGACGGAGGATGCCCACCCCGAAGCGACGCCGGAAGAGCCGCGATCACGGTTTCTGAGGTAGTTTGTACTGATTTGGTAACCGTCGGCAGCCCCAGTTTGGCAGCCGCTACGGTCTTAGTAACCTGACTCCTCAGAAGACTGGGGGGCCGCTGTGAAGCCTTAATCTCAGGCCCGATCATGGCTCCTGTCTCAGGGTCAGCGCCCGTCTCAGCTGTATCGGGTACGGCGGCTGCCCCCTCAACGGTAGCGGGCGAGGGTGAAGCTGACGAGGAAGCGCTTGGTTCAGCCAGGGGCACTGCTGGGGCAGCCATTAGGGTAGACAAGTCTGCTTGCAGCTCTGCAGATAAGGAAGCCTCTGTCGGCCTGGCAGCTGGTGCTTCAGGCAAGGCCTGTAAGGCCGCTAGTGCATCGGCGGCGGTGGGGTAGCGCTCGCGAAAATCGTAGCGCACCATGCGAGACAAAATCTCTGCAAATTCGTCACTGATTTCTAGATGGGGGGGTTGCCAAACAATTTCGCTGCTGCGCGGGTCTCGCTTGAATAGATGGGGGGCGACGCCAGTTAGGGCCTGAAGCGCGATCATGCCCACTGCAAAAATATCGCTGCAAAACCAAGGCTTGCCTGCCAGCTGCTCATTGGGCATATAGCCCTGGGTGCCAATCGAAATGGTTCGGGTTGCTTCGCCTTTGACGTAGGTTTGCTGGTCGCTGACTTGCTTAACCGCCCCAAAGTCAATCAGCACGATCCGGCCATCCGCGCTCCGCCGAATCAGGTTTGAGGGTTTCAAATCTCGATGGATAACGCCCTGCTGATGCACAAACGCCAGGGGCGTCAAAATATCGTGCAGCAGATTGAGCACGTAGGGTGCAGACCAGGCCTGTCCAGGCTTAATCAACTGAGCCAGTGTGTCGCCGTCGACCAGCTCCTGGGCGAGGTAAAATTCTTGCTTATCCTCAAAGTGAGCCAGCAATCTGGGAATTTGAGGATGCTCTCCCAGGCGATAGAGAACTCGGGCCTCTGTGTCAAACAACCGCCTGGCCGTTTTCATACTCTCGGCATCTTGCAGGTGCGGCTTGAGCTGCTTAATGACGCAGGTAGGGTGATCGGGCAGGTGTAGGTCGGTGGCCAAAAAAGTACAGCCAAAGCCACCCTTGCCGAGCGGTTCTATCAGTTTGTATCGCCCGCCCAGGGGCTGCTCAGACTTAGTACTCAGGAATTGCAGAAGCTTCATACACGGTTCTATAGTCGCAGTTGAATACTGCACCCAGCCGCAACTCTAACCCAGCCAGCCAGGCAGTCGTGCGTAGGCATGGACAGTCAGCTGCGATCGCAACGATCTGGCATAGTCGTCTTCAGAAAAGCTGCGGGGTATGCCAGCCCCTGCCCGCAGCAGGCTACCCTAGCAAATCTCAAATAATCCGGTGAGATTTTCAATCGAGTGGGACAATGAAACAGTGGCTATTTTCAACAAGGGGAACGATGAAATTCAAACTTTTGGCCGTGCTTAGCGTCGTGCTCATGGGGCTATTTAGCTTTGCGTTACCCAGCTGGGCCTACATCGAAGACGATATTGACATGCTGCTATTAAACAACGAATGCCCGGTCTGCATTTTGACCGACGCTGACCTCAGCGGCAAAAACCTCTATCAAGCCAATCTCAAAGTGGCTGAAATGACCGGAGTCAATCTTAGCAACACCGATTTGCGTAAGTCTAACCTGATGCTGGCAGAGCTCAAGCAGGCAGACCTTAGCGGAGCTAACCTAGCCGGGGCCGAGCTGAATGGAGCCCGCCTGCAGAACTCAACCTTCGTCGGTGCTAATCTGAGCGGGGCCGTACTCACCCAGGCCAATCTGTCAGATGCCGACTTTCGCGAGGTTGACCTCACCAACGCTGAGATGACCGCTGCCGTGATCGGCAACGCCGACCTGCGCGAAGCCAATCTGACCGGAGCAAACCTACGCGGAGCAAACTGGTCGCAGGCGATTATGTGCAACACCGTGATGCCCAATGGGGATGTTAATGACCGCAACTGTGACGCGTGAGATTGAGCGCCTGTATTAAGCTTGACTGAGTGCAGGTTTGACTGAGTATAGGTTGAAAGTATGACAAACGCTTTTGAGGCTGCCCACGATCAGGTCGCTGTGGCTGATTGCAGCGATTGGGGACGGGTCAAGGTTTCAGACGCTGACCGGATTCGATTTCTACATAATCAAACCACCAACGATTTTGAACGCCTGCAGCCAGGGCAGGGGTGCGAGACCGTCTTTGTGAACTCCACCGCGCGAACCCTCGACTTGGTGAGCGCCTACGTGGGGCCAGAGTCTGTGCTGTTACTGACATCCCCCGAAATCCAGACCCAGCTGATCGACTGGATGGATCGTTACATTTTCTTTGCTGACAAAGTCAAGTTAGAAGACGTGACCGCCCAGACGTTTGCCTTTAGGGTGATTGGGTCTCAGGCAGCTGAGACGTTGGTACAGCTGGGGTTCAAAGAATGGATCGGTGAGCAGCCAAGGCTTCATCACCACACTGAGACCTCCCTTGCAGACACGCCGGTCACGGTGGCCGTAGGCAGCGGCTTGGCCCTGCCGGGCTATACCTTGATTGGCCCTAAAGAATCAGCTCCTGCCGTTTGGCAGGCGTTAACTACCGCCGGGGTAGCCGCTCTGGCCCCTTCAGATTGGGAGCGCCTTAGGATTGAGCAGGGTCGCCCCGTGCCTGGCCAGGAACTCACCGAAGATGACAATCCGCTTGAGGCGGGGCTGTGGCACGCGATTTCTTTTGAGAAAGGGTGCTATATCGGGCAAGAGACCATTGCTCGTTTGAATACCTACCAGGGGGTTAAAAAACAACTTTGGGGGCTGAAGTTAAAAAAACTTGCCCCCGCTGGCAGCGCCATTCACTATGAAGGCAGCAAAGTCGGTCACCTCACTAGCAGCATTAACACCCCTAACGGTCCTGTTGGGCTAGGCTATATCCGAACCAAAGCAGGCGGTGCCGGACTGACCGTACAAGTGGGCGAAGCTGACTCCTCCGACAGCTCCCCCATAATGGCGACCGTGGTGGAAGTCCCTTTCCTAAGTCGGGGCTATTTGGCCTAGTCGTCTGTCAGCCATTCTTTTAGACGCATCACTGCCTTTGATCGTTTCATGGGTTTTCGGTAGGCTAGCCAGAGCTGATTAACGACGGGTTTCTCAGGGGCGAGTAGCAGGGTGAGTCGCTGCTCAGCTAGCCAAGACTTGCAGAGGTAGTTGGGCAAGACACTGATACCGAGGTTGGCTGCGATCGCATGGCGGATTTGCCTCAAATCTGGCAGCACCAGACGAGCACTCAGCGCTAACCGATGCCCCAACGCCAGCCGACAAAACCGGCGAATAATCGGCAAGTCTTCGCTATAGGCAATCCAGGACTGCTGCGCTAGCCAATCGGGCCAATCAGGCCAATCAGACGGCGGGCTCATCCCCGGTGGCCCGACCAGCCAAAACATTTCTTGATACAAGGGCTCATAGTCAAGATCGCCCAGGGCCATCTTTTGAGTGGCAATTACCGCCTCTAAGCGATCGTCCGCGAGCTGGGCTAGCAGCGGTTGAGCCAACCCAAATGACACCTTTAGCCGATCTGGCGCGGCCAAAGCCAGTCGGGGCAACACCCGCTCGGCAAAAAACTCAGTCGGGGTGCCCAGGCGAATAGGGCTGTTCCCTTCAAAAGATTGGGCCGCCACCCCAGTCAACTGCTCAACCGCACCGACGACCTGATTGTAGAGCCGCTGACCCGCCTCAGTCGGCACCATGCGACGCGGCGTCCGCTCAAACAAACGCGTCCCTAACGCCGTCTCTAGCGAGGCCAGATGCTGGCTAACGGCTGGCTGGGTCAGGTAAAGTGCCCTGGCAGCCCCAGAGGCGGTTTTTTCTCGATAGATGGCAATAAAGGTGCGGTACCACTCTAAATTGACCATAAATAAATTTATGCAGAATGCAAATTATTATAATTTGATTTATTCAAGGGCTCTGCCTAAACTTGAATAGAAGCGATTGGCGGTTAGTTAACCGATCCCTCAAATGAAGACGATTGACGAACTGTTTACACTCGGAGATTTATGAATCGCAAAAAGATTTTGATGGCACTTACCAACCATGAAGCCCTAGGTGATACGGGCAAAACCACAGGCTTTTATTTGAGTGAAGCCAGTCACCCCCACAAAGTTTTTACCCAGGCGGGCTATGCAGTTGAGTTTGTCAGCCCCCAGGGCGGCAAGCCCCCCATCGACGGCTACGAACTAGACGATCCGTTGAATAAGGCGTTTATTGAAAACCCTCAGGTTGCAGCCCAGCTCAGCAATACGCTAACCCCCGCCGATATACAGCCCGAGGACTATGCCGCTATTTTTTACGCCGGGGGCCACGGCACCATGTGGGACTTTCCAGAGAATGAAGCACTGGCCAATATTGCCGCCGCTATCTACGAACAGGGCGGGCTGGTCGGCGCTGTCTGCCATGGCCCCGCCGGACTGGTCAATATAAAGCTCACCAGCGGCGACTATCTAGTCGCGGGTAAAACGGTCAATTCATTCACCAACGAAGAAGAGAAGGCCGCTGGCCTAGATCAGGTCGTACCCTTTTTGCTAGAGTCTAAGCTGGTTGAGCGCGGAGCAGCGTTTAAAAAATCGCCCAACTTTGAATGTCATGTAGAGAGTTGCGATCGCGTCGTCACGGGCCAAAACCCCGCCTCCGCAACAGCCGTTGCAGAGACGATGGTTGAGCAAATGGGTTAATGCTTCCCCCAAGAAATCCACCGGGCAGAGGTGCCATTACTGAGCGTCACCGTGCCGGTTTGTAGCTGACTCAGGTTGGCTCCTTTAGTCTCGATCCCCTCTAGGGAAGATGGCTCAATGTGAGCGCCTGACAGGTTAGCATTGCAGAAATTTGCGCCGCTGAGCTGCACGCTTTCTAGATTAGCGCCGCGCAGGTCGGCCCCTTCAAAATCAGCGGTGCGGAGGTCGGCCTTGGTCAGATCAGCGCCGACCAGGCTAGCCTTGCGCAGATCAGCGCCGATTAAGTTAACCTCTCGCAGGTTGGCTCCGCTTAGGTCAGCCCCGCTCAGATCGGCATCGGTTAGGTTGGCCTGGCTTAGATTTGCCCGGCTCAGGTCGGCTCTTCTCAGGTCGGCCCCGCTCAGGTCAGAACAGTTAAACTCAACGCCGCTGAGGTTGACCCCCTGTAAGTCAGTCGCATGCAGTAAAATCTCAGAAAAGTCTCGATAGCCCTGGTTGTATTCGTGTAAAAGTTGTTGCGTATTCATGCCAGTCTCCCTCGTTGAAAGTTGCGCTTAAAAAGTTGCCCCTAAAGTGATACTTAAAGCCAACGGTAAGGGCTGTGCAATTAAATAACATCCCGCTTCTAGGGCGGGTGTTAGGTGTTAGGTGTGGTGATGGGTGATTGGCGTTTTTGGAAAAAATAACGAGTCACCAATAACGACACCCCTTGGTTCCCTAAACCCTAGAACCTAAAACCTTTTCTATTACCCTGGGTGGGTACTTTATTTTTTCGCCGAGCCCTAAGCTGTAGATTACAACATACTCTCTATTGTCCATCAGGGCACAAGGTTCAAACGATTTTGGTAACAGAATGAAATTTGGTCGCTGATAAGAAATAAAACTTCATGGGGTCACCACGGGGATAATCACGTAGGGAAATACCTCAAGCCCGCCCTGTAGTATCGTCTAAAATAAAATCTAGTGTAAAATCTGCTAACTAAATTGCGTCGTTATGGTTAGACTCCCTACCCGCTGGAAAGTTGAAGATTATCATCAGATGATCGAGAGCGGGCTGCTGGCGGGGCGGCAGGTTGAGTTACTAGATGGTAGGATTGTTGACATGGCTCCAGAGTTGCCGATTCATCGGACGACGTATCGACGGGGTGAAAAGTATCTGGGGCAGCTGTTGGGCGCTCGCGCAGTGGTGTTTACGGGTGCGCCAATCCTATTGCCGACGGATGGGGAACCGCAGCCGGATATTTGTATCGCAAAGTCGCCAGAGTCTCGCTATGATGAGCGCCATCCAGGGCCTGGGGATATTTATTGGCTAATTGAGGTATCGAATTCGACCTTGGCCTATGATCTGGGCGAAAAGGCTCGGCTGTACGCACGGGATGGGATTCAGGAATATTGGGTGGTGGATGTGGCAGGGCGGCAGCTGTGGGTACATCGAGAGCCGTTGAACGGGGCGTATAGATTCATAGAGCAGATGGCAGATGGGCAGTTGCAGCCATTGGGGTTGCCAGATGTGGTGGTTGAGATCAAAAGATTGTTGGGATAATCAGCAACCTCCTCAGAGCGATATGCTCATTAGTTGCTCATAGCAATAGGTTCATCAGTAAGCATCCTGCCTGGCCAGCTCTCGCCAATTTTGAAAGCAATGGTTATGGTGTAATCAATCTGTCTCGATGGATAGTTTGACTCATGACTGAACCAAAAGGCGGCTTTTCAATTTCGGGTAGCACTGTGTCTGGCGTGAATATCAACCAGGGCGACAATAATCGTGTCGTCCAAGGCGATTGCAGTCATGCAGTTTTAGGCGATCATAACCAGGTACAACAGATTCAAGGAGAGGCAGCAGCGTCGCTAAGCCAGGGCGACATTGTTGCGTTGCTAGCTCGGATTGAGCAGATGATTGGTGAGGCAGATTTGCCGGATGAGACCAAAGACGAAGCTGCAACCTACGCCAAAGCGGCTAAAAAAGCCACTGAAAAAGAAACTCCAAAAAAAGAGACGATTTTGACCAATCTCAAAAGTATGGGAGAAACCCTGACTGAAGCTGGTAATACGGTGGATGCGGCTAAGACCCTGTGGCAGCGAGTTTTGCCAATGGCGTTAAAGGTGGGTCAGTGGCTGGGCGTAGCGGCTCTGTTTGGCTAATTGACATAACCCTCGCATAGCCCTTGCTCGTATTCAAATCCGTCGCGGGTCATCAACCCATGAGTCAGCCCCCTCTACCTGAATCAAATCTTCCTGAACCGGATTTTTCTGAACCAGATCCTCTCAAATCAGATTCTCTTAAACCGGAACCTCACCTTCAGGTTGAGAACTCAACCTTGGAAGGGGTCAACATTGTGCAAGGTCAGGGCAATCGCAGTGTGCAAGGGGATGAGAATCAGGTGGTGATGGGCGATCGCAACGTGGTCACCCAGATCAAGGGCGATCGCAACCTGCTAGTTAACGTTCAGAACCTGATTTGGGGGCGTACTGACACCTCAGCTGGGCCGGCTCGCCCTCGCCCTGAGCGGCTGCTGTTGCAAGACGTGCAGCAAGAAGTCAATGCCCGCCTTAAACAGTCTCTGCACCAGGCGGCCTTTATTAATTTAGAGAAAACGCTGTCTTTGCAAGAGATTCAGACGATGTGGGCAGCAGAGGTTAAGACTGGTCGAGTCAACAGTGCTCCAGAGTCAACCACAGCCGCCATTGCGGATCTGTTTGATCAAGCCGATGGGCGACTGCTCATGCTGGGTGGGCCAGGGGCGGGTAAAACCACCACGTTGCTGAATCTGGCTCAGACCCTGACCGCCCGAGCCCAGCAGCAGCTTGACTATCCTATTCCGGTGTTGTTGAGCCTCTCGATCTGGCAAGCTGGGCAGTTGTCTCTAACCTCGTCTAGGGCATCGCCCTCGTCGTCATTGATGTCAGACTGGATAATCTCAACCCTGAAGCAAAAGTATGGCGTTTCAGCGCAGCTCAGCCAAACGTTGCTGGCTGAGCGACGGCTGCTGCCGCTGCTCGATGGCTTAGACGAAGCCGCCCCCGATCAGCAGGCTCAGTGCCTGTCAGCCCTCGACCTGTGGCTGTGGTCTGAGCAACGGCCGACCTATGTAGTCTTGTGCAGCCGCCTGGAAGAATTTCGCCAGCTTGACACCCCCCTACTGCTCAATCAAGCAGTGGTTTTAGAGCCGCTGACCGAGGCTCAAATTCGCACCTACCTGGCCTCAATTGAGGCTGCCGAGCTATGGCCCATGATCGCCGCCGATGCGAATCTGCTTGATTTAGCTCAAACGCCTTTATGGTTGAGTTTATTCGTATTGACCTATCACTCCATTGCGCTCGATCGGTGGCAGCAGCTTACCACGACAGCAGCCCGCCTGACGTATTTGCTCGATGCTTATATTCAGCAAATGCTGCATCGATCTGGGCCTGCTAAGTCAAGCTTTACCCCTGCCCAAACCCGATACTGGCTAACCCAGCTGGCCCAGCACTTGCAAACCCATGCTGCCGATGGATTTTTGATTGAGTCACTACAGACCCAGGATTGGTTGAGCCCTCGTCAGCAAAAACAGCACGCGCTCGTCAACACGCTAATTAGCGGGGCCATCCCCGGATTTTTAATGATCATGTGGACCTACTTCATGGCCCCCAGAGTCTTCGAAAATGTCGAGTTTAAAGCCTTCGATACCGTTGGCTGGATGATCGCTACCGGCATCACCTGGGGGGCGTTGGGCATCTTGGTCGCTAGCATACAACCTGCTATCCATCCGATCGAAAGCATTCGCTGGTCGTGGCCGCAGGCCAGACGCAAATTTTTGGGCAGACTGCTCACCTGGCTCGGATTTTGGGCGCTGATGTGGTACATCAACGGCATTTTTATCGCCTGGATGAATCTACCTGATGAAATATCTGAGGTGCCCGTATGGCTAGTGGTGATAGGGATCGGGCTATATGCCACCGTTCAGGGGCTCATCCTTGGGCTGGTCTATGGTTTATTGACCACCGTCATTTTGGAGGGCTTTATCGGCGGCCTGATTGGGCCAAAGATTGACATCAAACGGTTTCCTAATCAGGGTATCAGGCGCTCTGCGGTGAATATGCTCTGGTTTTTAGGATTTGGAGCCCTGGCTAGTTTTGTTGCGGGGGGCCTGTTGGCGATGAGAGTGGCCCCTCACATACCGGCCTGGCAGTACGGGCTGAGTGTAATGCCGGTCTGGGGCAGTGTGGCAGCTTTATTAGGGGGCGGCAAGGCGTGTTTGCAACATGGTTCGCTGCGCTGGATGCTCTATCGGCAAGGGAAATTGCCGTGGAATTTAGCCCGGTTTTTGAATGACTGCACCGATCGTCTTTTATTGCAGTGCGTTGGCGGACGCTATCGGTTTATTCATCAGACGCTGCAGGCGCATTTTGCGGAGATGCCGGGAAGGTAAGAAGGGGGAAAGGCGAAAGGCGAAAGGCGAAGGGCGAAAGGCGAAAGGCGAAAGGAGTAATCACTGTGCTATCGGTACTGGGTAATCGCCACTGTCCCAGCAACCGGAAAGCTATTTGGCCAGGCCAATCCCGCCAGAGCGCACCAGTTTGCCCTAGTTTTTTGGGTCACTATAGATTTCATCCTCAGATTTTATCCTCACAATGAGGCGTGGCTATGGGCTGAGATGGCCTTCAAGGCTTGCTGAGAAAGTTTCAGGGAAGGGTTTATTCGACTCTCAGGTTCTGTTAGGCGGCGGCTTATGGTGACTGCTTATGGTTTTAAGAGTGTTGGAAAGTGATTTTCAACAGCTCTTTAAACCATTCTTTAGCCATTCTCTAAACCTATGCAACAGAATCAGGTCTCAACCCTCGTCAATCCGTCGGCTATTTCGTCCAACACGCTGGCTAACAACAGCCTAGCCATGATCACACCACTACTGAGTAAAGCGGAAGCCTCTGAGATTATGGCCATGAGCGGCGAACTCGGCCCGGATCCAAGCTCTACTTATTTCACAACACGCACCAAAAATATCGCTTATGTTCTATGCATCAACGGCGCGTGGTTTCAAATTCGAGCGCATTGTTTTAATCAGCCTCAGCAATACAACGATTTTTCGGGCGGTTGCGAGCGGTGCTATCGAGAAATGCCTCAGCCTTTTCTAGCATCCAAAGCGACTCAAAAAGTGTTGAATACGTTCAAATCTACCTATCAGATTCCTGACAACGAGCCGATTTTGGTGCAGGTGCAGGAGAGCCACATCACATCTGACAACGAGGGCCAGTGTTTGACGGGGCAGGGCATTCACTCCGATGGTGCAGATAAAGCGATGCTGGTGTGTTTGAAACGTGAACAGGTGCAGGGCGCAGAAAGTGCGATTTATGCAGATTTGGCAGGGAAGCAATCGCTCATCGTTCCCTTTGTGTTAGAGGTAGGCCAAGCTATGCTCTGGCACGACAACCGTGTATTTCATAGCGTACAGCCGGCCAAAGTCACCGCACCGCACGAAGAAGGTAGCCGCACTGTGTTAATTGCTCACTATCCAGCGGTTCACTATCTGAATGGCACAGTTAATCCAAATAACCATTTGAAGACTAATTTGGTTGAAGAGAGTCGGCAGTTGAGAAACGCGCGCGCTTCTGAGGGAGAGGCTACGTCAGCACAGTAAGACGAGCCCAGTCAGGCGATCGCACCCAACATCTGTCCATCGAACTCTGAAAGATTAAGGCGCTGAGCAATCAGCTGACTAGCCTTATTAGTCTCTATCAATGACGGGGCTGATGCCTCAAAGCAGACTCCGACCGATTTGACAACAACGTTGTCCTTTTTTACAGACAATCTAAGCGTCCCCGTTGGAATCGTCGGGAATTCAAATTGCCGCTGATCGCTACGCGCCATATTCCATGATTTGAAGCTGCACATTGATTTATCCCTAGAGGGTATCTTTCCGCGAGCCAGGAAATCAGTCCGGCGTGGCCTATAAATATGCCAAAAGTATGACAAAGGCGTCTACCTATCCTCTAATATCCCTTTAATATTGAGCGCCTGCTCAGATAAATTAGGCCGAAATTACGACGAGAATCAGAAGATGACGGGCGTGCCGATCCTGTTGAAGAAACTGAAATTTGAGTTTGAAAGCCTCAATAACCTTCCATTTGCAACGGCTTTGGGGCAACCTTGGGTTTTTCAACAAATTCTAGATAGAGAATATCTCTGAAAACTTTAACTGTTGGGCAGTTGACGTTTGCCTACGCTACACTTTAACCTAAACAAGCACGTTTTCCCGAGTTGCTGCTCGTTTTGAAAACCGCAAGCGCTCCGGACAATAAAACTGTTTGTCTTTATACACCATATTGAGAGCCATCATGACCACCCTATCCGTACAGCCCCAGCTAGCGGAAGCTGAGCAACAACTTGCTGCACAAGAAGCCGCCTTAGTGCAGCAGCTTGAAGATATTAGAGAAAAACGCCAAGGGTTACAAACCGTCATTGACCTGTTTGATGGCCAATCGTCGCTATCCATTGTAGATGCTACGGTTGAAACCTCTGCTGCTGATGAAACAGCCGCCGCCGTTGCTGAAGCTGAATCGAAATCACCTGCTAGAGCAACGAAGGCTGCGCAGAATACCCAAACTAAGTCAAAGAAAGGAACAGAAAAGCTTAAAACCAAGAAAAAAGTCGATGGGAGAGCCGCTGACTGGCAGCGCTATATCCGTGATGAATATAGAGATGCTCCGCTGCCTGAGGTTGTAGAGAGCATTTTAAAAGCGATGAAGGATAGCCGTTTCAAGATCGCTGAAGTGATGGCGGCGATTTTTGTCGACGATATGCCTAAGACTCAGTTTCTTAAGGCCCGTAATCGCATTTCAAATATTCTCTCGGGGGGGGCTCGCAATGGCAGCTGGTATCGTGGCCGCGGGGGCACCTATAGTGCTTCAGCAAAGGCTGTCAAGGGCTAATACCGTATTAACTCTGCCGGTAAACTAACGTTCGCAGCTTTGGTTTTGAGTCAAAGCTGCGAATCGTTTTAGCGTCGCAGTGCGACCGATTAACCAGGCATAGGCTATGCCGCAACCGCCTCCTTGAACGCTTTACCTGCCGAGAAAGCAGGCACGGTCGTTGCCGGAATCGTCATCGCCTCGCCTGTTTTTGGATTACGGCCTTCTCGAGCTTTGCGATCGCGAGGTTCAAAGCTGCCAAACCCGATCAGCGAAACCTTTTCGCCGTCAGAAACAGCCTCCATGATGACGTCTATCGTAGCCGTGACTACCGTGTCAGCAATCTTTTTAGAAACCCCCGCTTTTTCAGCGACCGTATCAATGAGTTCACCTTTATTCATAGCACCAGAAATTAAGACTTCCAGGTAGTTTTATCATAGGTGCAAATAGAACGCAAGTACTACCCGCGCAAATGACCTCCCGATTAAAGGGCGACATCAAGGGCGACATTGGGCACTACATTGGGCGCTACATCAAGCCTGAGCCGTTGGACTCAATGACCGTTTTGTACCACATGGCAGAGTCTTTGAGCAGGCGCTTTTGGGTGGCGTAGTCAACGTAAACCAGGCCAAATCGATACTTATAGCCATAGGCCCATTCAAAGTTGTCCATAATCGACCAGAGAAAATAGCCTTTGGCCTCAACGCCGTCTGCGATCGCGCGCCCAAATTCCCGTAAATAGCCCGTCAAAAAATCGATCCGCTGGGGGTCATGCACCTGGCCATCGCAGTGAACCCAGTCGGTGTTGGCCATCCCATTTTCAGTGACCACAATCGGTTTTTGATAGCGCTCATATAAAAACCAAGGCCCCCAATAAAGCGCTGCCGGGGTAATCGGCCAATCCATCACCGTTAAGGGAGGGCCGTTTACAGTAGCCTTCACAGCGCCATCGGCTGAGGGGGTCACCTGCCCCTGATAAATATTCACCCCATAAAAATCAAGCGGCTGGCAAATCGTGGCCATGTCGCCCTCCTGAATGGGGGGCAAATGCGCTTCAAACAGAGCCAGCCCATCCTGAGGATAGTTGCCTAAGAACAGCGGATCAGCAAACCAGGTATTGTTCCAACAGTTTTTATGAATAATAGAGAACATTGATTGGCGCGCAATCGTAATATCTTCTGGTTGGTGGCTGGCCGGAATTTTGACAAACCCGACCGGGGCGGTGCCGATCGTGGGCTGGCTGCGGGCGCGGCTCCGAATCACTTGGACTGCCTTGCCGTGCGCCAGCAGGGCATGGTGAGCCGCCAACAACACCTCGCTAAAGCCGAGCTTTAAGCCAGGGGCGTGCTCCCCTGTTTGGTGGCCGAGCCCCAAAAAGCACTGCGGTTCATTCTGCGGCATCCAGTGCGAAACTCGATCCGAAAGGGTATCGACCATCAGCCTCACATAGTCAGCAAACCAGTCAGCGCTATCACGATTAAGCCAGCCCCCTCGACAGTAAAGCGCATAGGGATAGTCCCAATGAAATAAGGTCGCCCACGGTTGGATACCCGCTTCTAACAAGCCATCTACCAGCCGGTCATAAAAAGCCAGCCCCTGGGCATTGACAGCGCCCGTGCCCTCCGGCAGTACCCGAGGCCAAGAAATCGAAAATCGGTAGGCCTGGAGCCCAATTTGCCCCATGAGCTGAATGTCTTCTGCAAACCGATGATAGTGATCGCAGGCGACCTGACCCGTGTTGCCCCCCCAAACTCTGCCCGGCTCTCGACACATCATGTCCCACACCGATAGCCCCCTGTCAGCTGCACCCCCCTCAATTTGATAGCTGGCGGCGGCGGCCCCCCAAATAAATTGTTTAGGAAAGGTCATAATAGATAGAGTCTCTAAATTAGGCCACAACGTAGTTGCAGCCTCTTATTTTAGCCCGATAGAGATTTTACCGGCTGTGCCCCGACGCTGTTACGAGACTGGAGTGGGCAACCACGACCTGCCACGCCCCGTCAGAAGATCGCGACCAAATACGGGTAAACCTAAAATCGCTATCTGAGGGTTTGCCAGCATAGCTACCGACCAGATGCACCCGAACAGACACGATGGCCACCTCACCGCTAAATTGAATGCGTTGTTCAGACGGGGTCAATGATCTGATGTTGAGTGCCCCAGACTGGTGGGCAATCAGATCGTCTTGTTTTTTTAAGACTTGTCCTAGATGGTTTGTAAATATCAGGTCGGGGGCCAGCAGCTGACTGAGGGCGCTGACATCAGACTGAAGCATCGCTAGTCTGAGCTGTTCTTCGGCATTGAGGATTTGTGATTCGAGGGGAGGACTCATGGGGTTTGGGTTGTAGAGAGTGGAGGGGGGAGGGGTAGTGGGT
The DNA here is from genome assembly GCA_039815385.1 of Cyanobacteria bacterium P01_A01_bin.114. Classification (GTDB taxonomy): domain Bacteria; phylum Cyanobacteriota; class Cyanobacteriia; order Phormidesmidales; family Phormidesmidaceae; genus SIO4C1. The sequence continues at coordinate 13,348 of JBCBZL010000014.1, read as the reverse complement.
GATGGGTAGTGGTGGGGAAGGGGGGAAGGGGGGAAAGGGGTAGCTTGGGGGGGCGTTGGTATTTAGTTGACATTTAGTTGACATTTAGTTGACATTTAAGTGAATGCTTATCTATACTAGCTTTTAATTAAGTGTTTGCTTAAGTGTTTCGGTTCGAGTGTTTCGGGCTTAAGAATTTGGGGTAGATTATGGCTAGACTGCCTGCTAATGCAGACGTATTTGCTGCGATCGCAGACCCTACCCGACGATTGTTGCTTGATCGGCTTCGAGCCGGAGAGCAGCCCGTCAAGCAGCTGGCGGCTCCCTTTGATATCTCCATGCCAGCTATTTCGCAACACCTCAGCATTCTCTGCAATGTGGGGCTGGTGACCCAGCGGCGGTCAGGGCGACAGCGGTTTTATCAGTTGAACCCAGTGCCGTTAAAACAGGTCTCAGACTGGGTCGCCTATTACGAGCACTTTTGGCAAGACAAATTAGCCAGTTTGGGCGACTACCTGGAGAGTAATCATCTTGAAGGTGATGGCCTGGAGAGTGACGACCTGGAGAGTGATGACCCGGAGAAAGATTCATGACGTCTAGCCTGGTTTTTAACGCAAGGTATCCCCATACGCCTGAGCAAGTTTGGCAAGCGCTGACCCATCCCAAAGCTCTGGCCACCTGGCTGATGGAGAATAATTTTGAACCCTACGTAGGACGTCGCTTTCAATTTAAAGAAGCATCGCTGCCGGGGCTAGAAACGGTAATCGATTGCGAGGTGATTGCGCTAGAGCCCCCCAGGCGATTGGTCTATACCTGGCGAACGAGGGCCATGCCGATCCCCTCGCTTGTGACCTGGATGTTGATGCCTATTGACGGTGGCGGTACCCAGCTACAGTTACGCCACAGCGGACTCACCAAGGCGGGTTCTGCCTTAAACGCGGTTTCCCTGATCCGGCCACGCCCAGCACAGGCACAACAGCCATGGCATAGACCGCTTGCCCAGCTGACAGTTCCAGCTGCGCTGCCCGATCAGGTCCACACCGAGCGGGCCGATCCCTGTACCCTGCTAGGGCTAACCTTTGAGGTCGATTGGCAGCATAGACTTCAAGAAGCCTTGCCAGCAGCATTAGCCCAGTTGATGACCGCGTCACAGGAATCAGTAAGAGGAATTTGACATGCTGAAATTTTATTACAATCCCATTTCTGTTAACGCGCGTCGGGTCTGGGTGGCCCTACTAGAAAAGCAAATTCCCTTCGAGCCAGTCTTGGTGAACTTAGATGGAGACCAGTTTGACGCTCGCTTTACAGCCATCAACCCGCTTCAGCGAGTTCCTGTTGTTGTAGACAACGGATTGCAGATCGTCGAGTCGCTAGCCATTTTGGACTATCTCGAGGCGAAATATCCGACCCCATCCCTCATGCCTGGCAAACCCGAAGCTGTGGCTGTGGTTCGGATGGTTGAGACGGTTACGGTGGTTGAGCTTCAACCCGTTACGATCCCGCTAACTCGACCCTTGGTCGGGCTAGATGTTGACCCTCAAAAGCTTGAGTCAGCTCAGCAGCGAGTGACTCTGATTTTGCAGTTCTTTGAAAAATTGCTCCATGAAAAAACTTATTTTGCAGGCGAGGTCTTGACCCTCGCAGACGTGGTGGCTGGCACCTTAGTCCCCTCTTTGCCTTTAGAGGGCTATCCACGCTTAAAAGCCTGGTCAGAGACGCTTGCTCAGCGAAAGAGTTGGCAGCAGACCCAGGCCCATCCCAAAGATATTGAAGCCGCGCTTCCCAATATCCGAAAGATTTTAGAGCGTCGCTCGTAGCCCCCGTGCATATTCCTGGCGCACTGTATTGATAGGCAAATCTTCAAATGATGTCTCAACAAACCTTTCAAGCAACCGAACAGCTGTCTTGGCAAGTGTTAGTGCAGTTCCCCGGCACCCAGATATTGCCCCTAGCTGAGCCTGTCCCACAAGGGTCAATTCATCGCTTACGAATGGCAGCAGGCACCGTCATCCCAGCCCACACCCACCCCTGCGATGAATATGTCTATGTCTTGAGTGGCACGGTTGAAACGGGACAGCAGACTTGCGTAGCGGGCACCTTTTGGCACACCCCGACTGGCGTCAGACAAGGCCCCCACAAAGCGGTTACCGATGTTGAACTGTTAACTATCCGGTTTGGGGCAATGGGTGAGTTTGACGATTAGAAGTCCCTGGTAGTTGCTCTGATGCCGCCTCTAAGGAAACTGATTCAAAAAAATCATAGCCTACTAAGAATATGTCGCAAGATATCGCAAGTTGGCTTTAGCTCATCGGCCAATAAATTAGCTGATTAGTGTCTCCTTCACTCCGCAAAAGCCCCTTGGCCACCAGCTGTTTGAGATCGCGCTGTAGGGTTCGACTGGAAGGCTGGGGGCAAATTGACTCAAAGGCTTGAATCGTTAAGCTACCGCATTTGAGTGTGTGAGCCAGGGCAGCCTGCTGACGAGGATTTAAGCCATGCTGCTGGGTAATCGCTGCCACTTGCTGGTCAACCTGAACGTAAGTCGCAGCCCGCTCACTCACATGGGGTCGAAGATAGTTGATCAGCAAATCTTGAATCTCTAGATATAGCTGGTTTCGATGCTGAACGTCGCTTCTCAACGCAACTAGCAGGACGGCATTGTACGACTGAACGCAAACCTCAGCGACGAGCTCACTTTTGTCTACTTGCCGGTGCTGCTGTTCAAGGGCATAAAAAATGGCGAGCTTGTTAGGGAAAAAGCAGTTCAGTTCGGCAAGTTTGTCGATCAAGGCTATTATTCTGAAGCCTTTTTCAAAACCCCAACAGCGTCTCCCACCTGGCGTGAGATTGTGTAAAACCCAGCAGATCTCAAAGTCCTCTATTCAGGCTGATGAAAGGTGTTTTCTTAAATCTCAGTAAAACAGTTGTTGAACAAGATGCCACCATCTTATCTCAGCTCTACCCTAGTCATCCTCAAAAAATTAAGCTCAACAACGAGGTCGGAATGGACTGGGTGCGCCGTAACTTTGAGAGTTGGCCTACGAAGGTTGAGCCTCAGAGGGCTGCTAATAAAGAACATTAGAGCAGCAAATAAACATCTAAATCAGAGGGGATAGCCACCATTTCAACCTTTTTTATCTGTAAACTGAAACGTATCAGTCAGGGATGAAGGGTATGAAACATGGTAACTTTCAAGGCATCGGCGGAGGGGCTTGTCAAGATTAGGCAGGCGCGTAAGTCGCAAGGCTTACCGATTTACGATTTTTACTGGTTACAGACAGCCAGCGAGATCATGGGAGTTGATTGGAGCGTCACCGGTAAGCTAGCCAGAGGAATATCAGAAGGAACCTGGAAGCGATTTTTGGCCGGAAGACAGGCGATTAATGCCTCCGCCTTTAAAGCCTACTGTCAAATGTTGGGGTTAGATTGGCAGAAAGTCCGCGAGGCGGTGCCCGCCCTGCCTGGGGTGATGAAGGCAAAGGTCGCTTGGGGAGACGCGCCCGATTGCCCAGTTTTTTGGGGACGCGAGCAGACGTTACAACAGCTGACCCATTGGATCACTCAAGAGGGCTGTCGCCTGGTCTCGATTTCGGGGGCGGGGGGCGTCGGTAAAACCACCCTGACGGTACAGCTAGCCCAAAGCTTAATCGATGATTTTGAACAGATCATTTGGCGATCGCTGCGCTACGCGCCCGCAGCAGAGAAGGTGATTCGAGATTGTTTACAAGTGTTGTCAACGCGCCCCTCTGGCGTTCAGAGTCAGAGCCTAGATCATCTACAGCACAGGGTTTTAGAAGCGTTTACCCAACACCGCTGCTTATTGATTTTAGATGATGGAGAGACGCTGCTAGACGAAGGCAAGACCGGACGCTATCGCCCAGGGTATGAGGCCTATGAGCAGGTATTGCAGACCTTAGCATACAGCCACCACAATAGCTGTGTGATTTTCACCAGTCGAGAAACCCCTTCTGAGTTAGCGCCTGCCCCTCATTTACCTGCCAGAAGCTTGCAACTCAAGGGGCTATCGATGGAGTCAGCGATCGCACTGCTCGAGGCTAAGGGGATAATCGGCAGCCCCCAAGAGATTCAAACCCTGGTGCAACAGTATGACGGCAACCCTTTAGCCTTAAAAATAGCTGCCGCCTTAATACAGGATTTGTGTTCAGGACAACTCTCTAGTTTTTTACGCCAGAGAGAGCTTTTTGGCAACGTCTGGTGTCTCCTTGAGCAGCAGTTTGAGCGGCTGTCAGCCCCAGAGCAGCAAATTATTCACGGGTTGATTTGCGATCGCACCCTCGTCACGCTTCAAACCCTGCAGCAAGATCTATTTCCACCGATCCCACCGGCCCAACTATTAGAATCGCTAGAATCGCTAGCGTGGCGTGGCCTGATCGAAAAAATCAGGCAGAGAGAGACTAGGTTTGTTCCTGCGGTAAATACCCCGGCTGTGGCCACCCCGGCTATGGCCATCTCAGATCCGACAGAGATTCGATTTTGCTTGCCTCCGGTGGTGATGAACTATGGTACCTCTCGCCTAATCGCCGCCCTGACCGAAGACTTGTTGGCCCAGGACACCCTCCCTCTTCAACAGGGTCTCTTGCACCACTATGCGTTGTTTAAGCCGCATTCTCCAGCGAATATTCGTGAGGCTCAAATTCAATGTATACTCACACCGCTCTTGGCACATTTACACCAAGTCCTCGGGTCTCCTCAGCAAATTTATCGCTGCTTGACCCTGAAGCTATCTCAGCTCCACCAGCAGCACCCCCATCAGGTTGGCTATGCTGCTGGTAACCTGGTCAATCTCTTGGGTCACTTACAAACTGACTTGAGTGATTTAGATTTATCTCAACTGCCCCTGTGGCATGCCAATTTGCGGGACAAGATCCTGCAACGGGCTAATCTCTCTGAGGCAGATTTGTATCAGACTGCATTTACGCCAACCTTTAGCAATATTTCTACTCTGGCTTGTCGTTCAGACGGCCAATGGTTAGCCAGCGGCGACGCCGCTGGTGAGATTCGTCTGTGGGACTTAGCCACTGACACTTTGCAGGCTTTGCTCAAGGGCCATCAAGGCAAAGTCCTCTGCGTGGTCTTTAGCCCAGATGGTCAGTGGCTGGCCAGCAGCAGCGAAGATCAGACCGTCAAACTATGGTCAGTGGCAACGGGTCAGTGTTGCCACACCTGGCAGTGTCCTCAAACCTGGGTCGGGTCGGTGGCCTTTAGCGCTGACAGTGCGATCCTGGCCAGTGCCAGTAAAGAGGGTTCTATCCGCCTGTGGGCTCTCGATACCAAAGCCGCTATGACCGTTTTAACCGGCCATCATGCTGCTGTCTGTGCCATCGCCTGGCACCCTCGTTCTGGGCGCTTGGTCAGCGGCAGCGAAGATGGCACCCTGCGTCTATGGAATCCCCTAAACAGAAAATGTTTGCGGATCTTTCGAGGTCACTCAGCCTGGGCATGGTCAGTGAGTTTTTCTAAAAATGGAGAGTGGATAGTCAGCGGTAGCTCGGACGGCTCGATTAAACTGTGGTCGGTGCGGGATGGCGGCAGCTATCCCTTCACCGGTCACACCAGCAGCGTATGGTCAGTACAGTTTCATCCGACGGCGGCTGAGCTGGTCAGCGGTGGCGAAGACAGTCTGATCAAACGGTGGGATATCAAGACGGGGCGCTGTATCCAAACCTTATCAGGGCATGCCATGGGGGTGACTGCCCTGGCCTTTACCCCAGATGGCCAAACCCTGATCAGCGGCGGAGTAGATCGGCGGATTAAACTTTGGGATGCGCAAACTGGACAGTGCGATCGCACCTGGCAGGGCTACTCCCGACAGGTGCATGCCGCTGCTTTTAATCCCAATGGTCAGCAGGTAGCCAGCGGCGGCAGCACCCCAGGGGTAACCCTTTGGGATATTGCTGCTGATCAAACCCCAGCCCCAGCCCGCAGCTGCCGCCTCCCTGCAGGCCGGGTGTGGCGGTTGGCGTACAACTCGACCGGCAGCCAGCTGATTACCGGCGAGTTAGACGGTATCCTCAGCCTCTGGGATACCCAGACTGGACAGCTGATAAAAACCCTGCAAGGTCACCCAGACCAGCTTTGGACCCTCGCACTGCACCCCCAGGGGACTTTAGTCGCCAGTGCTGGCGTTAAACCCGAGATTTGCCTGTGGCAGGTAGCCACTGGCCGGTGCCAACAGCTTCTGTCTGGCCACACCAGCGGCATTTGGGCGGTTGCGTTCCATCCCAACGGGCAGTGGCTAGCGAGTGGAGGGGTAGACGCGACGATACGCTACTGGGCCGTCTCGACAGGAGCCTGTCTGCTTCGTTGGGAAAGTCGACATCGCTGGGTCTTAGCCCTGGCCTTTAGCCCCGACGGGCGCTGCCTCGCCAGCGGTCACGCCGATGGCGCAGTTCAGGTGCGAGATTTAAGAACAGGCGAGACAAGAACGTTTCTAGGCCACACCAAACAGGTTCGTGCGGTGGTGTTTAGCCCCGATGGCCAGTGGCTGGCCAGCAGCGGCGCAGACTGCTGTATAAAACTATGGCATTTGAACCTGTTAGAACACGATCTAAAAGAAGCTGGGTCAAGAGACGTTGAGAGCACCCCAGAAACGCTTCCAGCCTGCTGGAAAACCCTACAAGGTCACCATGGGGTGGTAAGAGCCGTAGACGTCAGCCCCGATGGGCAAACCCTGATCAGTGCCAGCGACGATGGCAGCTTAAAACGATGGGACATCCAGTCTGGGCAACTGTTGCAGACACTGATGATAGATCGCCCCTACGAAAAGATGCAAAGCTCAGGCATGACTGGGATAACGCCTGCCCAAAAGCTTACTTTAATTGATCTGGGGGCTGTAGACGCTGAGCAAAGCCTCTCTCCCGGAGTCAGGAGAGAGACTTTGGGCTCAGCAAATAGTCCCTTAGTAAAAAAGGGGTCGGGTGAGGTAGAAGCCTAAGGGGCTTCTTACCGCAGGGGTCTTTGGAATAGACCCGCGTGAATTAGTAATTCATCCCACCCGCCATTGCTAGATCGCTATCGTTAGGCGCTGCCGTCATCATGGTATCCATCCCCATTGACTTGGGCTTGTCATCCATCGCTTTTGACTTTGAACCCATCGGGATAAACTCGATGTAGTCAATGCGGCCATGCTCCGCCGTAGATTTCGAGCCCTCTTCATAACCCTTGATGCTAAAGATGTCGCCAGAGCTGACGCTGACGCCTGACAGCATTTTACTGGTGAGGGTTTTCTCATCGGCCAGGCGGCTACCTAGATCTTGATCCATATCGATGCCCACCAGCTGCTGGTCACCCTGCATGAGTTCCAGTCTGCCTTTGCCATCGTTTTCATCAAAGTAGGCCAGGTTGATTTTGTAGTTACCCGCCGGGCCGTCAAACTTAAAAGAGGCCACGCCAGTCTCATCGTTAGGGCCGCCTCGCAGGCTAATCAGCTCGCCCCCCGAAGAGACTTTGTTAGATTCTACCTTGTAGGCCCCTGATAGCGCCATCGCCTCACCCTGAATGCGGATGCCCCCCTTGGCGATGCCGCTTTGGTTAGCGGTGGTATCTTCATCAACGACTTCGATGCCGCGACCGTCAGCCACGTAGTTCACCATGTTATCCAACGTGATTGCGCCGCGAATCTGGCTTTCGCTATACTTCTTGGCGGCTTTCTTGAGCTTGATCGTGCCGACTAAATCACCATCATGGGCACCGTTAGGGTTGTTCTGGTCAGCATTGCCCTGGTTAGAGCGCAGGTTCAGAATAAAGCTGTTTCCTTTTTGCTCAATGTTATAGTTCTCAACCGTATGCCCCTGGATCACAATCTTGTCACCCTGGTCAAGGTTAAAGTCGGTGACCACATCGTTGCCAATGCTTTCTAACCAGTGATCGTGGCTGTTGTTGTTCTCACCCGCCAGGGCGTTGTTGGCCCCGTTGATGCGACCGTCACTCTGGGTGTGCTTCTTGAGAAACTCCTGCTTGGCATCGATCTCACCAGCCCACATAAAGGTGTCGGCCCCATCACCGCCCTTCATGACATCTCTGCTAGCCTTCAGGGGCTCATTTTGATTCACCACCTGCTTGCCAAGCACGGGGGGCTCACCCGCATCAGAGTACGAGATTAGCAAATCGTCACCGCCGTTACCCATCAGCCTGTCGCTGCCGTTGCGGGCAGACAGCACGTCATCTTGCTCACCGCCTATGAGCTTATCGTTCCGCTTAGTGTCTGCCAGATTCAGAGACACGCTAGGGGCATCCATCGGCACTTCTGGCATGGGCGCTTCTGGCAGGGGTGTTTCTGGGTTCGGATCTGGCATTTCAGCAGCAGCCCCAGTGCTTTTAACAAACTCGACGTAATCGATGCGAGCGTGCTCACTGGCATTCTCAAACCCGTTGATTTTGAAAAGCTCTCCGCGCTTGATATCAATGCCAGAAATCGTGCGGGTGGTGAACGTTTTCTCGTTTGGCACATTGCTAGGAAGCTGCTGGTCTAGCTCAAAAGCGGCAATCTGCTGCTTACCTTTTTGAATCTCAAACTTGGCCGTACCGTCATTTTCGTCATAGGTACCAATCTTGAGGTCATACTTACCGGCTTCACCTCGAAATCTAAAGGCAGCAGAACCGGTTTCCTCTTTAGCCCCGCCTCGAAAACCAATCACTTCTTGACCAGAGGCAAATTTAACTGATTCTGTCCGATAAGCCCCCGACAGCATCATGTCTTCGGCCTGAATCCGCATCTCACCGTTGGCAATGCCGCTCTGATTAGCGGTGGTATCATCTTCAACCACCTCGATGCCGCGACCGTCAGCTACGTAGTTCACCATATTATCTAAGGTGATGGCGCTACGAATTTTCTCTTCGCTATATTTAGCAGCGGCCCCTTTGAGTTTAATCGTGCCAACCAAGTCTCCATCGTGGGCACCGTTGGGGTTGTTTTGGTCAGCATTGCCCTGGTTAGAGCGCAGGTGCAAGATATAGTCTTTACCTTTTTGCTCAATCTTGAAGTTTTCAGCCGTATGGCCCTGGATGACAATTTTATCGCCGTCTTCAAGATTTAAGTCGGTGACCACATCGTTACCAATGCTCTCGAGCCAGTGATCGTGACTGGCATTGTTCTCACCTGCCAGAGCGTTGTTGGCCCCGTTGATGCGGCCATCACTTTGGGTGTGCTTATCTAAAAACTTTTGCCTTGCATCAATCTCACCGGCCCACTTAAAGGTGTCAGCGCCAGCGCCGCCTGACATGATATCGTTGCTGGCTGCTAGGGGTTCATTTTGATTAACCACCTGCTTACCCAGCACCGATGGCTCACCCGCATCACTGTAAGAAATCAACAAATCATCGCCATCATTGCCGCGCAGTCGGTCGTTACCGTTGCGGGCCGAGATGACATCGTTGCCTTTACGCCCCCTGAGTCTGTCATTGCCATCAGTGTCAGCTAGATTTAGGGACATTGTCTTGAAATCAAAAGCTTTCATGTTGGGTGCCATAGTAAAAATTGCGTCTCTTACAAGTGGGTATCCGATAAAAGTGTTGCGGCATGCAAAAACTACCCTTTTGGTCAGAGTCTGACCAGAAAAGGAGATATCTTGTGCCCAAGTTTGGGTTAGGAGAATTTTTGACAGCAAGACAAATCCGATCGCCTAGCCTGAAATTGGCCAACGAACAGATGTGACTTATAAAGTGTGTCTGCTGCGGTTCTAAACCCTGGATCCCAGGCGTTTAGGGACAAGCATCGCGCCGCATTTTTCTACAGGAGACAGGCAGTTGGGTCTATCGCATCAGACCGAACCTACATCCGTTTACTTGAGTTTTTCCCATAGGACAAGCTACAAGCCTGGATGTGGGCAAGATTTAAGTATCCCAGAGATTACACAATATCTCTGCAAGGGATATCTCTGCAAGGGAACAATCAGCCAGAGCCCTGCATTCGCTCAATCACAGGACTTTAGAATATGTCTGTTGAGAAACCTAGCGGTAGCTCAGGTAGAAAACTTGCACCAATCGAGGGGTGACAGGGAATATTTATCTCGGTAGCCTGACCCTGTCTGTGCGCAACTTCATAGCTCAACTTCACACTTAGTTATTACTGATGAAGCTAATATGCGCTCGACATCTACATTAAAGTGCGAGTTTTGGGATTTGTCAATATTGATGCGTCATTGATGCGTCAGCGTTTTTAATCTTGGAAATACACCTGATATCTCTAGAAAGGTCTCAAACATTTAGCTTTAAGCCTGATGACTGTAGCTGATTAAAGACCTGCCGTGATTCTGACTGGATTGCAGCGAACTTTTCCAAGATTGGTTTGATCTCGCGCTCTTCTTGTTCGACATCATTGTAAAACTGGGTACACTCCCGCTCTAGATCGGTATAGATCAGACCCAGCTTTTGGTTTAGCCGATCGGTGGCATCTTGGGCGAAGGTGACTTTTGCGCTGTCTAAAGAACGTTCAAACGCCTGAATAATGCGATTACGTCGCCAGGTAAAACCCACCGCAAATATCAGCACCCCAATCCCGGCAAAGGCAACCTCCAGGGTGCTCAAAATTAGCTGTGCCGTCAGCAGTTCGACGACTTGAATAATCGCCACCGCCACCGCTGCAAACGCACCCCCAATTCCCGCTGCTTCTCCTTCAAACCCAGGGTTGAGGGTTTTGATCAGGCCGTCGTCCTCTAGCAGGCTCTCGACTTTATTTCTGATGCCATCAATGACTTCCTGACGCCGTTCTAAGATTTTCACCGGGATGCGACCGCTTTTAACCTGTCCGGTCGGAATTCCATTGAGATCTAGCGTGAGGTCTTCGCCAAACTGGCGAATGCCGTCTACCAAATGAGCGGTGCCGTCGTTGGCAAAGTCTTGAAGCTCAACCCTGAGATCGTCTTGGCAGCGTTCGACAAATTCGTTAATCCACTGTTTGAGAGAGGCTTCTCGGTCAAAAATGCCTCGAAATGAGCGCCCCACAACATTTAAAAAAGAGAGCTGCTCGCGAAACTCTCTTTTGATCCGGGTGGTAATCGTGTCATAGCGCTCGAGCAGCTGCCGCACCAAGCCATCAACTTCTAGCTGCGATCGCGACTGCCCGTTTTCAAACCGGCGCTTGATCCGTTTTACCGCCAGCCGATCGGTCTCTAACCGCTGCTCGACAGCCTCGACGTGCTCAGCGAGATCGCTAATCAAGATCCGAGTCGTCTCGCTCACCGAGCTCAGTTTGATGCGATAGGTCTCCCCCGTCGCCACAATATCTTTGATATATTGCCGCACCGGTTGAAACCCGCTGCCGTTCAGATCGCCCTCTTGCTCAAGCTCAGCGGAGGTGGCAAAAATCACAGGCGACCCAATCCGATGCTGATTGGCCAGCTCTTTTACACGAGCGATATTTCTTTCGAGGTCTTCTGCCTTTCTGAGCAAGTCAGCCTGCTGCAAAATAAAAACAACTTTTTTGCGCCACTGGTCACTGACATAGCCCAAAAAATCCCAGGCACTCTTTTGATAGGGGTTTTTAGCAAACAGGACAAAAAACGTCAGGTCGCTGTTAGGAATATATCGCTCAGTAATAATCTGATGATTTTGAATAATCGTGTTGGTGCCCGGCGTATCTACAATCGAGATCTCTTTGAGAATCTCAAGGGGGCGGCCGATTTTCTTGAGGCTGGGCTCTACCTGCTGCTCGAACGGTGTATCTGCATAGACAATTTGCTGCACCATATCGGTACAAGGTTCGACATCCGTAGCGCAAACTTCTGCGTCAAGCAGGGCATTAATAAAGCTGCTTTTACCCGCTTTAACCTCACCCACGATCACAAAAAGAAACGGCTCGTTGATATTTTTCCTAAGATTTTCGGTGGTCTCCTGGAGCTTGGCATCGTTGATGTTGGCCGCAAGCTGATAGACCTTCCTGAGCAGCGCATCTAGCCGGGCGCGATAGGCCTGCAGTTGTTCGTCAATGATGGGGCTGCTCATAGTTTATTCCTGGCTGAGTGCGCCCTAAAATCAAAAGACGCAGAATTTGAATCCTAGAGAAAAATTATACTTGCACGCGCTAAAGGCCTACATACAGCAGTATATAGCAGTGTTTTATTCGCCCTTTCGCCCTTCCCCTTTCGCCCTTCCCCTTTCGCCCTTCCCCCAACTACTGAATTTCCGCATTAATCACCGAGCCATCATTCGGCCCCAGCGTCAACAAGAGCGATCGCTGCTCAGGATACGCCTTAACCGCTTGACGATAGACCTGATAGTCGGTGGGCAGGTTAACCATCTCGCCTGCTTTATCAAAAGCAATGGCATAGTCTACAGACTTGATTAACTCAGGCTGGCCTGCCCGCTCCCCTTTTTTCGCCCGAGCTTCTAGATCATCAACGGTTGGCTTGGGGGGCAGCGCAGGCCACCAAAGTCCCTTTTCGTCAGGCCCGGTGACCGCCTCACCGGGGCGCGTGCCGTTGTGATTGACTAAAGAAACTGACTCAAATTTCTCGATGCGCGTATCGTTTGGGCGATCTTGAGAAACACCGTCGTCAGTATAGGCAGCTTGCCAGGTGTAGATGACGGTGGCAGTGGCATCGTATTGACGGGTGCCAGAGGGGTCGGTGCCAGCTGGGTCAGTGCCAGGCAGGTCAGTGCCAGCTGGGTCAGTGCCAGACGAGTTAGCACTAGATGGCTCGGGTCTAGACGAATCAGCGCCAGATGGGCTGACGGTCACCTGGTTACAAGCAACAGTGGCGAGTAGAGTTGCGATGGTCAGAGACCGGCCCCAAAAGGTGATTGCACCCACTTGACCAAGCCGGTTTCGCGGCCTCAGCATTTAACGACCTCCTAACTGTGAGAAATCAGCTGAGCTAGAAATTAGCTCAGCGCTATTAGAATTTAGCCATCATACTGCCGAGGTCGCAGCCCGTCACGCTTGGCTGGACAGTTGGCTGGGCGACCGACGTCCAGCAATCTTCACATTTTCTTCAGATTCTTCCTGTATAAATGAAATATGAAGCGCCAGGTCTGTTGTGAACTCTGACTTTCAGCGCTGCCCCCTCGAAGATTAGCTGAGAATCAGCGCGCTCATGCAGTTAGGAGAAAATTATGAAAACTATCTACTGTTTCATGAATGCAACGTTAGCCTCTCGGGTTATCGATCACATTCTGACTCATCACAGCGGAGTGACTAAAGCCGTCACCGTCGTCTATCTGATTGACCGCTGGATTTTGTCCATCAATCTGGAAACTGGCCTAGATCAGCAGCTAATAGGAGATCTCAAGGCGTTTCTCAATGAAAATGGGGTTGTTTACAAGCCCTCAAATGCGATTAGAACGGCCCTGCGCGACCTAGATAACGGATGTTCTCCCACCGAAGTTATGAATCGCCGCCAGGTGGTCATCG
>JBCBZL010000281.1:0-6628 GCA_039815385.1 Cyanobacteria bacterium P01_A01_bin.114 | reverse complement strand
CTCCACCGAGGATTTGCGTCAACGGATTCTCGCTTTCATCGATTATTTCAACCGAACCATGGCCAAACCGTTCCAATGGCAATTCAAGGGCTTTGAACCTCGTTCCTAGCTGCTGGACTATTTCCAGATCTGTGGACTAGTAGTAAAAAGCCCACCAGCAGCAAAATCACATAGAGCGCAATCCGTTGGGCATAGCGATACCGCAGCGACTGTGGCACTCCAGCCGTCAGTACCAAAAAAATAGGCACGCTACCAATCGGGTCTACCACCGGAAATAAAGCGGCCAGACTCCCTAGAACAAAGTCAATAAAATCTTGAAAGGACATCACCAACGGACAACGGCCATCCCGTTTAGGATACGCGTATTTAGCCTATTCAGCGGGGTTAGGAGACGCTGGCTCATCGGGTGAAACCGGATCGTCCTCCCACACCTCAAAGGCTGCAATGTCGATGGTGTCGGTCTTTGAGTCATCGGTGTCAAAAAGGGACGGGCGGGTCTTTTGTAGCCTGTCTTTGACATCTTCTACTTGTTTTTGCATGCGATCGCGAATCCCCTGGGTTCGGTCTTGCAGCTGCTCAGTCAGCTCCGGTAGGGTTTCCTGAGTATAGTCAGACAGCTGCCGAGTGCGCTGCTTGAGCTTTTCTGCCAGAGATTTTGCCCCTTTGACCAGCGTATCCAGGTCTTGCTGGGTTTGGGCATAGTCTGACTTCAAAAAGTCAGCGGTCTGAGCCGCCCTCTGATTGAGACCCACCTGGTAAACTTCAGCCCCCTCAGCGGCACTCGCGGTTACCATCATTCGTTTGCGGCCCGCACTTAAAATCGCGCTGGGGGCAAAGCTAAACAGACCGTCCGTCAGTTCTCTCAGACCCTCCGCTGCAAACAGATACTGCACGACCGCACCGGTTTTTGGCTCAATCACGTAGTCGGCAATGTGCCCAACCTGATCCCCCGTATCCGTCCAAACCTCTAGGCCGATCGCATTTTGGGCGGCGGCGATCCGGTCTTGAGTATCCCGAGAGTCTTGATTCATGGGTTCCCTCGCCGTTGCCCGCACCACAAGGCTATCTTGACCAATGCTTGTCAACTGCGACCAGGCGAACGTTTCTTTTTGACGCCCCAGGAGCCCTGCTTTACAGACCATTCCCTCAACGTGAGCCCTCTTTAAATCTACCAGTAGCCCCTCCACATGGCCCACCTCTTCGGTCGTATCAACATCAATCACCAAGCGATTGAGTAGCTCTGCGTAGCGAATAGTGGCATCATCGGTCATGGTCAGTTTCCTGCGCGCCTGTATTTGATTTATAGCAATTTTTAGGTTTCAGGTTTTAGGTTTGAGTAAGGAAACCATCTAACACCTCGCATCCAACATCTAACACCTCGCATCTAACACCTCGCACCTCGCATCTAGAACCCTTTAACCCGAGATAACTTTCCACCAAAAGTTGTCACTCCCCTTGGTCTGTCACCCCCTTAGTCTGCCACCCCTTAGCCTGTCACCCTCCTCAGACAATGTTTGAGTCCTTCGAGCGACACTCTATTAAAACTGCTCAAGCTAGAATTCATACCCTGGTCGGCGGCGCGGGGCCGCCGCTGCTGCTGTTGCACGGGTATCCGCAAACCCATGTCATGTGGCACAAAGTTGCCCCGCAGCTAGCTGAGCACTTTACTGTGGTCTGTACCGACCTGCGCGGCTACGGTGATAGCAGCAAACCGGTGTCTAAGCCTGACCATTCTCCTTATTCCAAACGAGCAGTGGCGCAGGATCAAATTGAGGTGATGGCCCAGCTTGGGTTTGAGACCTTTATGGCCGCTGGCCACGATCGCGGCGGGCGGGTATTACATCGCCTGCTGCTCGATCAGCCCGAGCGAGTCATACGAGCTGCCGTGCTCGACATCGTGCCCACCCGGCATATCTTTAAAACCATTGACCAGGCGATGGCAACGATCTACGAGCACTGGTTCTTTTTGATTCAGCCCGATAATTTGCCTGAGCGGCTGATTGGTCACGATCCTGATGACTATCTCACCACTAAGCTACATCGGTGGAGTGCCCACCCCGGCGCGTTCACCGAACAGGCAATGGCAGAATACCGGCGCTGCTTTCGTCAGCCTGAGACGATCCATGCCACCTGCGAAGACTATCGCGCTGCTGCTACCCTTGATTTGGCCCATGACGAAGCCGATCTAGAGCACCTGATCCAGTGCCCGCTACTGGTTTTGTGGGGAGCCCAGGGGGCGATGGAACGATACTACAAAGTGCTGAAAATTTGGCAAGATCGAGCTGTCGATGTACAGGGACAAGCTCTACCCTGCGGACACTTTTTACCCGAAGAAGCCCCCACAGCAACGGTCCAGTCACTACTTCAGTTCTTTGGTTCCTAGACTTCTATTTCCCGACCGTTGTACAAATTCATGGAGGCTTCTACCCCTTTACGCAGGCTAAAATCAAGCGCGTCCACCGCAGTCAGCACGACAGCATCCATTACTTTGCGGTCTTGGGGGGCAAACTTGCCTAGTACGTGGGAGACCACACCCCCATCCCGATCGCCTTGCGATTTGTTGGCGCTGCCAATGCCGACTCGTAGTCGAGGAAAGTCCTGAGTCCCCAGGTGAGAGATGATAGACTTCATGCCGTTGTGCCCCCCAGCAGAGCCCGACTGCCGAAGGCGTAGCTTGCCCACCGGTAAGTCCATATCGTCGTAAATCACCAATACTGAGGTTGGCGAAAGCTTGTACCAGTCCACAACGGCACGCACAGCGCGTCCCGAGTTGTTCATATACGTCATTGGCTTCAGCAAAATTAGCCGCTCGCCTTTAGCGGTGCGACCTTCACCAGCACTCCCCTGAAACCGCTTGTGAGCTGATATAGGAATTTGCCAGCCCTTTGCAAAAGTGTCGATAATCTCGAACCCAACGTTGTGACGAGTTCGATCATATTTACTACCCGGATTCCCAAGCCCCACCAGCAGCTGGGGAATGACAGCCTCAGCCGCACCCCCATCAGCCGCACTCGTTTTAGCAGGTTTTTCGGCCTTTGAACCAGCGGCGCTCATGGGACAGGAGGTACTCAATACTCAATCAGCATGCTAGCATTTGTCTGCGAGCTGACGCTTTAACTCCTCGCAAACCTCTACAGCACTTCTATACAGCAGATACAGAAAAGAAAATACAGATAAGGAAGCTACGCCTTCTCCTCACCGGCTTCTAAGCGGCACTCTCATGCTCCCCTGCCACAGCAGCCTCTTCGGTCATCGCCTCATCCGGCTCGATCGCTCCTACGGGGTCAGTTGCCGGGTCAGTCTCAACGGATTTAGCCGACAGGGCTTTGGGTTCAGGCTTTTCGAGGGTCGCCTTGATCGGCTCAGTGACGGTTTTTTCAATGCGTTCGGCTTCTTTCTTAAACTCTGTCTCAAATTCCTTTGAGGCATCTTGAAACCCTTTTAACGCCTTACCCAGGCTGCGCCCGATTTCGGGCAGCTTTTTGGGGCCAAAAACCAGCAGCGCAATCACCATAATGAGCGCCATCTCAGGAAGACCGATGCCAAAGATATTCATGACAGTTAGAACTCAGTACGAAAGCGCCTAGAGGATGAAGGGGGCAGCTACCAACGCATCTCCCCCCGTGTTTGAATCTCAATCAAATCTTACACACGCTCTCTTGGGTCGACAATCGACCTTACCCAAGAGCGGCTTCGCCTAGCCGAATCAAAACTTGACTCGCTAAACTTAGCTAAGGCTGCACTAGAGCCCCACGCTGCGCCAGTCAACGTTGACGCCCTGAATCTGGATAGAGTTGTTATAAAGTTGGAGAATAATCAGCAAAAACACCAGGAAAAGCGCCATAAAAATGCCCATGAGCAGGGTTGTGCCCCAGCCGGGGGTGACTTTTCCGTACTCAGAGTTGAGAGGTCTCAAGAGGTTGCCCAGTTTCGTCTGCTGTGCCATGGATATATTGTTTTAACGTCACTTTATATTCTGTAATATCATAGAGTTTACAACCTTTCGACCTGAAGAGATCCTATGGATTCTGCAACAGTTCTTATCATTTCAGTGGGAGCCATCATTGTGGCCTTCACCGCATTTGCCATCTACACGGCGTTTGGGCCGCCTTCCAAGCTGCTCAGCGACCCCTACGAAGATCACGAAGATTAATATTTGCCGCATCCGCAAACGCGAATGCTACAATGAGATGCTTTGAGCAAAGCTGACGACTGCCTAACTCGATTTTGGTCGGGAAGGGTGGTCTAGCTGGCCTTGCGAGGCCTTGACTTTTCAGGCATCAATTTAGAATTTACAGACACTAGCAACGACTCAAACTGAAGATATGATCAAACTGCGATTAAAGCGTTATGGCAAGAAACGCGAGGTAAGCTATCGAATTGTGGCGATGAACAGCCGCGATCGGCGTGACGGTCGCCCTTTAGAGGAGTTGGGCTACTATAACCCCCGCACCGATGAAACTCGCTTAGAGGTGCCCGCCATTGTGAAACGTTTGAAAGAAGGGGCTCAACCGACCAGAACGGTCAAGAGTATCTTGGAAAAAGCCAACGTCTACGAGCAGCTCAGCAGCTAGGCGATCAGTAGGCAGGGCAATCTAGAGCTTGAGGCGATAGGCATCATCTGCCTTTTGAAGCGTGACTGGGTCTTGAGTCTTTATTGAGTAATTTTCTATATGGGTATTTTTGGATAGGTAAACGTGCCTGATTTTGAAGCGCTAGTCCAATATTTAGTCGAACCTTTCTTAGAATCGCCTGATTCTTTGAAGGTTAACAGCGAAAAATTAGCCGGTGGAAAGCGTCTATGGCTCAGAGTCGCCTTTGATGGTGAAGATAAGGGGCGCGTTTTTGGTCGGGGAGGCCGCAATATTCAGGCTATTCGAAAAGTTGTCAAGGCGACTGCCCAGCTCAATGATTGCATCGTGCATGTTGATGTGTACGGTGAATCAGCCCATGAAGGTGAGGGCGGTGGTCGCCCTCGCGGTGGCCGACCTCGTAGTCGCCCCTCACGCGATCGTCCTCGACGTCGCTAAAGTATTTAGTTATTAAAATTAGGGTTTACTTTGGGCCACAGCTGGCATGGAAAGTAGCTTTAAGCTTGAGTTTTCAAGCCCTGAGAGGGCAATGGCGCTGGCAGGCTATCAGGAAGATACCCTTAAGCGGCTGTCTCAGCAAACTGGGGCGAAGCTTGTATTGCGGGGAAGTGAGCTGCTCATTTTAGGGACTCAAACCCAGATTGAGCGCTCTCGAGGTTTGATTGCAGCGCTGGAGCCTCTTTGGTCTAAGGGGCAATCGGTTGCGATCGCAGACCTAATGACGGCGATTCAGGCCGTGGATACCCACCGCGAAGACGAACTTGGGCTGCTACAGCAGGATGTGATCACCCGCACCCGTCGAGGTGAGACCATTCGGGCTAAAACGTTTCGGCAGCGGCGCTATATCCAGACGTTAAAGTCTCGTGACCTCACCTTTTGTACTGGCCCGGCGGGTACTGGCAAAACCTTTTTAGCCGCCATGGTGGCTGTACAAGCGCTGCTCGATCAGCAGTATGAGCGACTGATTTTAACGCGCCCTGCGGTCGAAGCCGGGGAACGGCTGGGTTTTTTGCCTGGCGATCTACAGCAAAAGGTCAATCCCTACTTGAGACCGCTGTACGATGCGCTTCATGAACTGATCGACCCCGAAAAAATTCCCAGCCTGATGGAGCGGGGGGTAATTGAGGTGGCTCCGTTGGCTTATATGCGAGGGCGCACCCTCAACAGTGCCTATGTCATCTTGGATGAAGCCCAAAACACTACCCCGGCCCAGATGAAAATGGTGCTGACCCGGCTAGGCTTCAAGTCTCGCATGGTGGTGACTGGGGATGTCACCCAAACCGATTTGCCCAACTATCAAAAGTCTGGCCTGGCCACTGCTATCAAGATTTTGAAAGGCGTTGACGGCATCGCTTTTTGTGAGCTGACCAAAGCCGACGTCGTGCGTCATCCCCTGGTGCAGCGTATCGTCGGTGCCTACGAAAAGTACGAAGCCTAGCGTCTTTTACCCACCGCAAAAACTTTTACCCACCGCAAAAACTATGGTTGTTCTGCATGGAAGTTGGTTGCCCAAGCGTCAGCGCTTTTTGCTGTGGGGAGAGACCTGGCGACGCATTGACCCAGCTGACTTTGGCCGCCCTGACCTGGAACAATTAGCGCCGGGCAGCTCAAGTCAGGGAGCCGACCTCACGCTTCATCCCTACTGTTTGACCCATGACGAGATGGTCGCTTTCTTAAAGCACCCGTCCCCCACGCTTGATCTGACCTGGTTGAGCGAGCGCTCAAAATCTCGGTGGAAACCTTACGAGCTGGCCCTACCCACCCAGCTCACCGAGATGCTGACCCAGCCCCAGCACTCTGCCAGCCCGATAGGTGAGGCCGTGCTGTACCCGTGGCAGGTTGAAGGGTTAATGCTGCCCGCTGTGATTACCCTCAGGCTGCTCAATGCCCTGCCGTTGGGGGCAACCGATAGCCACGCGGGGGCCGATTTGCGCTACTGGTCTCACGTCACCCGCTGGAGCCTCGATTTGATGTCACGGGGCAAGTTTATCCCGGATGTGAGTGCCGATAAAGGGGGTGCGATCGCAGCCTGGCAT
>JBCBZL010000137.1:0-11963 GCA_039815385.1 Cyanobacteria bacterium P01_A01_bin.114 | reverse complement strand
TGAGCGAATCTCTTGGGTAAGCCCTAATACTTGAATAGAAGGAGCCGTCAGTGGAGTATGTTTTTGAATGAGATAGTCTCCATCGGGGGCCTGTAGCGCTGGGAAGGGGACTAAAAATAGCGGGCCTTGAGGAATGAAGACTACCCGTTTGGTCGGCTCCGTCGGCAGCACATCAGCGATGGGCTCGATCAGCAGAGTATAGAGCTCCCTGAGGTTGTCAGTATTGACCGCTGTGCGCGGCGGGGTGTTGGCCACAAACGCTTCGGCAAAGCCGCGCACGCCCAAACTGCGACGGGTGGTGGCGACCAATTCTTCTAACGGGGTATCTGGCAAGTTGACCTGTCTTAGGGTGATGGTACCGTTGGGTTGAATAACCCAGATGTAAAGTTTGCGGGTTGAGGCGTTTTCTAAAACTGAATATTCAACCAGGGTGGCTTGTTGAGTCTGGGCGATCTGTTTGAGTTGACTGATGTCAGGGGCGCTGACGGCAGCCTGAGCGGTCTCTGAAGCTCCGGTCAGACGGGCCGCCAAGAGTTCAACAAAGGCACGAGCTCGGCCCCGTTCGGCAATCTCTAGCGCGGCCTCGGGCTGATTTTGAGTGACCAGGGCTTCTTGAAGGTGATGGTAGGTGGCGGTTTGGGTGTCAAATAGTGAGACTTTCTCACGATCGGCAAGACCGGGACGCAAAGACTCCCAGAGGGTCACCGCAGCGCGTAGCGGCTCGAGGGCCTGACTGGCCTGGTTGGCGTCGATCTGGTTGCGGCCCAGGTTAGTCAGGGTAACGCCTTCGCCCACGCGGTCGCCGATCGATTGTTGAATTGCCAGCGCCTGGTTGAGCTGCCCCTCAGCCTGGGGATACTGAGATTGGCTGTTGTAGAGCAGACCGATGTTGTTGAGCAGGGTGGCTTCGCTGATGCGATCGCCTGCGGCCTGGGCTAGCTCGAGTGCTTCTTGGTAATAAGGGAGAGCCTGCTCATACCGTTCTTGAGTATCGTAGAGAAACCCCAGATTACCCAGAGCCGTCCGTCCCTCTGTGGGGATGCCCAGAGTCTTGAATAAATCTAGGGAGTTTTGCAAGGCGGTCTGCGCCTCCGCATAGCGCTCTAGGCGAATGTAGGTCACGCCCAGGTTGCCTAGACTAATCGCTTCTTCTAAGCGGCTGCCCAGTGCGATTTGCAGGGCGATGGCCTGCTGGTGATAGTCCAAAGAGCGTTCGGGCTGCCCTAGGGCTTCATAGGCTTTGCCGATGTTGTTGAGGGTAATGCTTTCGCCCAGACGGTCGCCGATAGACTGACGCAGGCTGAGAGACGTGTCGAAAACTTCAAGTGCTTTGGCATACTGCCCCTGCGAAATATAGGTAGATCCTAGATTACTTAAAGTGTTCGCTTGCCCAGACGCGTCGCCCAGGGTTTCGTAAATCTCGAGGGCCTGCTGATAGTAGCTAATTGATTGGCGATAGTCACTCAGATCGTCGTAGAGGTTGCCGATGTTGTTGATCACCGAGGCTTCAATATCGGGGTTGTTGAGCTCCTGTGCGATCGCAAGCACCCGATCATAGGTGCTTCGTGCCCGGTCAGTATTGCCCTGTACCAGATAAACGCTGCCCAGATTGTTAAGCGTCGTCACCTCTCCCTCTCGGTCGCCAATGGCCTGGCGAATTTGTAAAGACTGTTGATAAAAGTCAAGCGCCTTGTCGTAGTCTCCCAGGTTGTCAT
This sequence comes from Cyanobacteria bacterium P01_A01_bin.114, assembly GCA_039815385.1. Taxonomy (GTDB): domain Bacteria; phylum Cyanobacteriota; class Cyanobacteriia; order Phormidesmidales; family Phormidesmidaceae; genus SIO4C1. Next base: position 10,248 of record JBCBZL010000137.1, on the reverse strand, counting down.
AGGTGAGCCCCAGGTTGCTTAAGGTTGATCCTTCGATCGCCCGATTGCCGAGTTCTCTTGCAATTGCTAAAGCTTGTTCAAACCCGGTAATCGCGCTTGGATAATTGCCCTGGGCGACATAAACTGCCGAGAGATTGTTGAGGGTTGTGGCCTCACCGGGGCGGTCTCCAATCTCGCGGCGCAGGTCTAAAGACTGCTGATAGGTGGCTTCGGCCTCGGCGTAGCGGCTTTGACGCTCGTAAATCTGACCAATGTTATTAAGCAAGACGGTTTGACTGGCCCGTTCCCCCAGTGCTTGAGAGATCTCCAGCGCTTGCTCAAACTGACTAAGCCCCTCGTCATAGCGGCCCCAAAGGATATAGAGATAACCGATGTTGTTGAGGGCGACGATCTCGGTAGAAAGATCTGATAGAGCCTGGGCGATCTCAAGCTGCTGCTGATATTGGGAGAGGGCTTCGTCATAGCGCCCTGTAAACCCATATACCCCGCCAATGTTGCCTAAGGCGGTGGCCTCAGCGCTGCGATCGCCAATTTGTTGAGCAATGGTTAAAGCCTGCTGATAGTAGTCTAGCGCTTTGGCATAGTCACTCTGGGCGTTGTAAATGCTGCCCAGATTGTTGAGCAAGACGCTTTCTTCGGCGGGAACGTTGAATTCCTGAACAATTGCGAGGGCCTGCTCGTAATATTCTAATGCTTGGGGATACTGCCCCTGTAGGTTATAGAAACCGGCCAGATTGTTCAGAGCAATGGCTTCCCCCACCGGGTCACCCAGCTCTCGGTTGAGCGCTAGGGCCTGCTGATAGTAGGGCAGTGCGGTCTCATATTCTCCTTGACTAGCGTAGGTTTCGCCCAGGTTATTGAGGAGGGTGCCTTCGATTTGTTTACGAAAGTCAGAGGCGGGCAGGGTGTCGAGCAGGGCCTGAGCCTGCTGATAATAGTCCAGGGCTTCGGTGCGCTGACCGCGACTGGCATAGACCTGGCCAATATTGCTCAGTGTTCCGGTCTCAGTTTCTCGATCTTCGAGTTCGCGGGCCAGGGTCAGAGCCTGTTGGTAATAGTCGAGGGCAGGCTCATACTGTCCCTGGTTGTCGTAAACGGTGCCCAGATTGTTGATCAGGTTCAGCTCTGCGGCCCGATCTCCGCGTGCTTGCTGAATCTCTAAGGCTTCTTGCCAGGCACTCAGAGCCGGTTCGTACCGCCCTAAACGCGACTGCGCTGAGCCCAGCAGCGATAGGGCTAACCCGAGCTGAGCCTGATTGCCACTCTGGCGAAACTGGGCGATGGCCTGTTGAAAGCGTGCGATCGCAGCCTCATAGTCCCCTTGCTGTACGAGGGCATAGGCTTCTTCCAGAGGGTCTGTTCCTGCCTCGGTCTCAGAAGAGGAATCTGTCTCAGAAGACGGGGTCGATGCGGGCGGAGCTGTTTCAGTGACACCGGGCGACGTCTGCTGTCTCGCCTGATCGATCACCTCAAATGACTCAAAAAAGCGATTTCCCTCAGCTGGCGGCTCGGCTCCTGCGATCGCACCGACGCCTACCTGGTAAAAACGAGACCCAATCCAATAGATTTGCAGTCGTACCTGATTGTTTTCGGTATCTAAATAATCAATTTCAATGCCCGGAGAGTCGCCATAGCTGAGCTGCTGCTGCTGCAAAATTTGTCCATCACCCACCGTCCCCGTGGCAATCTCTGTTAAAAATGCTTGGGCTTCTTCAGGGGAAACTTGGTCAGGGGTGAGCGGCACGTCAATGTAGCCCACAAAATATCCTGCACCGTCTGTTTCTAGCAGAAACATTTGAACATTGTCGGTCACCTGTTGCTGCGTCGGCATCCCTGGAAACAGCGCTCGAAACGCGCCATCAGATGACTCAAACAGCTGCCACTCCTCCGACTCTGCTGACTCCCCTGGCTTCTCTGCCTGGGCATAGACCGGCTGAAGGCTGAAGGTGGGCAGATGAACCGCCCCCCAGCTCAAACCGGAAGCTGCCAGCGCCGCCCATAGCAAACGAGATTGCATCAAAAATATGACCTCATACTGGAAGGGGTGAACTTTGGACGCTTTACTGACTTACAGGCTCCACCTCTCAAGCTGAGCCTGCAACTGATACACCCGATTTTCGGTCATTCTAGCCAAGCACTGGGTTTCGCTAATCACCACGTCTGCGTAGTTGACTTCAAAGGTGCAGTTTGCGTCGCGATATGAAAGCCAGTCTTGCTGAACCTCGGTGAGCTGTGCTTGGGTGGGCTCATCTAAGGTACTTTGGAGGGCCTGGTAGACCTGATTAAGCTGCTGATCGACTTGCTCATAAGCGGTCTCTGGCATAGCAGGCTGCTGTAGCTCAGCAATCCGCTCGTCGGTCAGTTGCTCTAAGCAGCTCGCGTAAATTAACGGGGCTAGCGAACCGCCCTCAAATTGACCGCGTTCAAAGTCGCAGTTGCCATCTCGAAAATCGAGCCAGGCTTTTTCTGCGGTGACCAGATTATCTGCGGCAACGCTATCGAGGCTATCTTTGAGGCTTGTGTACATCTCATTGAGGGCATCGTCGGACTGCTGATAGTTTTGCTGAGCACATTGATTCATCGCCTGCTGGGTTTCGGCTAGGCCGCAGTCTTGCTTTTGAAGCGTAACCGGGTTAGGACGAGCCTGAGGGGCTTCGGTTTTTGGCTCAGAGGGGGCCGCCTGATTGGCGGCTAGGGGGGGGGCTGCCTCTGCTGGGTCTGGGTTTTCGGCGGACGGTACCTGAGACGGTGCGGCCTCAGTTGGAGCGGCCTCAGGGGATTGGACGACATCTGTAGAGCGGGCATTACAGCCGACTAGCAGAGCAAAACTGCCCAAAAATAATGATGTAAATGCGGATATTAGAATTCGGTTAGCCATAATTGTAAGAGGATAGCTGCCGGAAACTCCCTGTGAGTTTACCTTAACGATTAACGGGGCATCTCAACCATATCCAGTTTGAAAACTTGAGGCTTTCCCCAGAGAAACGGCATGTCTGTCCTGTAGGGAAACTTGAGATCTGGATTTGGCCACGGTTGATGTGAAAGCTGTAAGTCATTCTTTGAAGCTGGATTTGTGATCATGATGCGAAGCATTCCCTTGTTTGCCGTTGGTTTGAGCCTTGCCCTTAGTCAGGTCGTTAGTCAGGTCGCTGGGGCTGAGGTGCCTGATATCTATCCGACATGGCGCGTTTTGGGGATCAATGCCGAGCAGTGTCTGGCTCGGGCCGACACTGCCTTTGAGGCCCTTGATATTGAGCAGACTGAGATGACCAGCACTAGCATCTCTGGACGCTATCAAGCGGCTACGGCTATGTTTATCTGTGTTGCAGACGAGGGGGGCGAGGCAGATCAGGTCACCACCACAGTGATGCTGGTCGTGGCCGGGGAAGATGAAACGGATGCGATCGCACTCAGAGACGCCTTAAAAGAAGTATTTTAAGAAAACTGCTCAGCAGGGCTGGCCCCGACGAAAATCTTTGCTCAGAACCGTTGCCTATCTTTACAGCGACCTCCGGCTAGAGCCGACGCCAGCAATTTGGGGTTGGGAGGTTGATCAGGTGTATCAAGATTGGGTCTCAGGGGCTGCCCCCCTTGTGGGTGACCGTCCCCAACTCCAGCAGCTGATCACCGATGCCCATCTAGCTCCCCCCGACTATTTACTGATTCGTAGCCTTGACGAACTGGGGGACACCCTCGCCGTCGTGGGAGAGCGTCTCGCAGTGATTGAGGCGCTGGGGATTGTGGTAATTGCCACTGAACAAGACTATTGCTCTAGCGGCCTTACAGAGCGCACTCCTCAAAATTTTGCCTCGAATGCCTCTGTGAACCAATCTGAGGGCCAATCTGAGGGCCGATCTGGAGGCCAATCGGCTCAGGTACAGCTGATGACCTTGCTGAGTGAGGTGCAGCACAACCAGCGCAGCCGCCGCATTCGACAGGGGCATGCTCAAAAGCGAATTAAGGGCCACCTGCCGCCGGGTCGTGCCCCCTACGGCTATCGGCGCGGTAAAGATCGCTATGTCGTTGATCGCAGCGTTTTACCCGTGGTCAAAGATTTTTTTGAGCGATTTATTGTGTACGGGTCGCTGCGGGGGGCGGTGCGCTATCTAGAAAAACGCTACGGTAAAAAAATTGCCCCCTCCACGGGACGACGCTGGTTAGAAAATCCAGTTTATCGCGGCGATACGGCCCATCAAGACGGGCGAGTTGTGCCCGATACTCACCAGGCGATTATCTCCAGAGAAGAGGCGGCCCAGGTCGATCGGCTACTGCGCCGTAATCGCCAACTGCCCCCCAAAACCGCCAGCGCCCCGCGTTCATTAGCCGGATTGGTTGCCTGTGCTACCTGCGGCACGAGGTTAAAAATTAGCCGCGTGACGATTCGGGGCAAACCGCAGGTATACCTGTATCTGCGGCCGACCAGCTGCCCTCGGCAGCCTAAATGTAAAGCCATTGACTACGATCAGGCCCTGGCCAAGACTATTGAGGTCATCTGTACAACGCTGCCAAGGGCGGTTGCCCAGTTGACCGCCCTCGGGGCCAAGGCTCCCTTGCCTGAGGCAGCAGACAAATTTGCGGCTCAGATTGACCAGAAGCAGGCCATTCTTGATCAGCTGCCTGCCCTAATCGCCAGCGGAATTCTCGATCAGCCAACCGCTGAGCTTAGAGCCTATCAGCTGCGCACTGAGATCGCTGCTCTGCGACAAAGCCAGTCGGCCCTGCCGCCGGTCAATCTCCAAGAGCTGACCCAGGCAGTGGCGATCCCACAGTTTTGGCAAGACCTGTCTGAAGCCGAACGACGGTTCTTTTTTCGCGAGTTTATTCGACAGATCTCTATCTATCGAGATCCCCCAGATTGGACGTTACAGCTAGAATTTATTTTCTGACCTTCCTCGAAACTGAGTGGGTCTGGGGGCAGGTAACCTATTCTGATGCGGGCTCTGACGTAGGTAAATCAGGCGATGCGGGCAAGTCAGACGGAATGGTCGGTGCGGTCTCAGCGGGGCTGGTTTGAATTTCTACCGGTGCAGCTTGGGGCTGGGCAGGATTAATGGTGTCAAGCAAGCCAGCGCTCAGGACAACGGTGGTGGCCATAAATAGCACCGTTAGCGTCCAGGTTGCTCGATTTAGCGTTGTCTCAGCACTTTTAGTACTGGTAAATAGCTGCGCCTGACCTCCGAGGGCACCCAAGCCGTCTCCTTTAGGGCTGTGCAGCAATACCAATATCGTTAAACCGGCCGCAGCCACCACCCAAACTATCTGTACAACCGTTGTTAACATTGCAATTTGTGCTTAAGTCCTAACGAACTTTTATCCTACCGTAGGAACAGGCTATAAAGACACCCGGACTGGGGTGCGATTTGGCTTTACCTGCATCGTCGCGGGTAACAGCATTGAGCGCCCGGTCATTTCATCTGGCTTGGGCAATTTGAGAATCTCCAGAATGGTCGGGGCGATATCTGCTAATCGGCCATCTTCGCGGAGATTAGGCTCGCAGCCATAGCCAGGAATCTTAAGCCCCTCCCCTTCAATCAGGATGAAAGGAACGGGGTTAGTTGTGTGGGCGGTCCAGGGCTTGCCCTGCTCGTCGCACATGTACTCAGCATTGCCGTGGTCAGCGATGATAATTGCGGTGCCTCCCGCTTGGCTAATGGCCTCCATCAGACGAGACATTTGGGTATCTACCGTTTGCAAGGCCTCGACGGTGGCATCAATTTGACCGGTATGGCCCACCATATCTGGGTTGGCGTAGTTGATCACCACCAGTGAGTAAAAGTTTTTCTGGATGGCTGCGATCGCAACATCGGTTACCTTCTGGGCCGACATTGCCGGGTCTCTATCATAGGTAGCCACCATAGGGCTAGGAACCAGCTCTCGATCTTCACCCTCAAACGGTTCTTCTAAGCCACCGTTAAAGAAATAGGTGACGTGGGCATATTTCTCAGTTTCAGCAGTGCGGAACTGCTTGAGCCCGTGGTCAGCGACGACCTGCCCCAATATATTGCTCAAGTTTTGCGGCTCAAATGCCAGAGAAACCGGCAGCGACGAATCATATTGAGTCATGGTGACAAACTTTAGCGGAGCAATTTGTGCCCGCTCAAACCCTTTGAAATTAGGATCTACGAACGCCTGGGTGAGCTGCCGCGCTCGGTCAGGGCGAAAATTAAAGAAAATCACGCCGTCGCCTGGCTCAACGGCACCGGGCGCAAGTCGGATCGGCTCTAAAAACTCGTCCGTCGTACCGGCATCATAGGAGGCCTTAAGAACTTCGACAGCAGTACGGGGATCTCCCTCGCCATCCACTGTCATCACTTGATAAACCTTCTCAATACGATCCCAGCGATGATCGCGATCCATGGCAAAGTAGCGACCGCTCAGAGTCGCTAAGCGACCGAACTGATGCTCGCTGATGTAATCTTGAATTTTTTGTAGGGCCAAGTGCCCATCAGTGGGCTTGGTATCTCGACCGTCTGTGATGGCGTGAATGCAAACCTCAGAAAGGTCTTGCGCTTTGGCCATCTCTAGCAGACCTAGTAAATGCTTGAGGTGGGAATGAACCCCCCCTTCTGAGCAAAGACCCACCAGATGAAGCTTACTGCCGTTGTAGCGAACCTTTTGACAAACCTCCAGGAGCGCCGGATTTTCTTGAATGGTGCCGTCTTCCACTGCATCAGAAATACGCACCAACTCTTGGGGCACGACCCGCCCGGCACCGATATTCAGATGTCCGACTTCGGAGTTGCCCATCTGCCCGTCGGGCAGCCCGACATCTTTACCAGAAGTCTTAATTGTTGTATGGGGATAGACCTGCCAAAGGCTATCAATCACAGGAGTATTGGCAGCGGTAACAGCGTTGCCATCCAACTCTTCGCGGTAGCCCCATCCATCTAAAATGACGAGCACCATCGGAGAAACAGGCACCTGTGTCATACTGGAGAGTCCTTCTTACAAGTGTTGACAAAAGTCTCAGAGATCATATCATTCAGACCTCTTGAAATCTTCAGGCTTTCTTTGTGATTTCTTATCAGTTGCTTTAAACAAACAGGGTGTCTCTGGTGAGATGTCTACTACTTGGACGAAATCTGAACGAATATTTGAACGAACAGGTCATGCAAACAGTCTGACAAACCAGCCCATCACCTCTCAAACCAGATAGTTTGTAAAAAGCGGCTAGGTCAATGACAGCTAGATTTTAGCTAGATACCTAGGCGACTAAAAAAACGTTTTATTAAAGATGGGAAACTTATACTTGAGAGTGTGAAAGCACCCTATCTAGAGGCGACGGGTCTTTATAGACCTGATTGCTCTAGCTGCTTGTCTTGGGCAAACGTGCCTAGTCAAGCAGGGCAGTAACGCTTAGATTAAAGCTACCCTTTAGCGGCTTTCTTGGCAGCGGCTTTGGCTTTTTGCTTGTCCCGCTGCTTCTCTCTCTTGGCAGCGACTTTGGCCGCTTTTTCCGCTTCTATTTTTTCAAGTTTAGCACGTTCTTTTTCCTCGGCAATCTTATCGAGATAATAGGGATAATCGCCACGGTAGAGCCTGAGCTCACCGTCCCTGATCTCAACAATCTTGTTAGCAATTTGAGAGATAAAAAAGCGATCGTGGGAGACGACCAGTACAGTGCCGTCATAGTTCTGAAGCGCATTTTCCAGCATCTCTTTAGCTGGGATATCTAAGTGGTTGGTGGGCTCATCTAGCACCAGTAAGTTAGCCGGGCGCAGCAGCATTTTCGCCAGGGCAAGCCGGGCTTTCTCGCCACCGCTCAGGGCTGAGACCGACTTAAACGCAGTATCTCCGCTGAACAAAAATCGGCCCAACAAGGTCCGAACTTCCTCATTTTTCCAGTCGGGCACTTCGTCATGGATGGTTTCCATCACGGTCTTAGCGAGATCGAGGGCTTCTGCCTGGTTTTGCTCAAAATAGCTAGGCAGCACGTTATGTTCGCCAAGGCGAGCCTCCCCCTCTGAGGGGGGCTCTAACCCCATAATCAGACGCAGCAGGGTTGATTTGCCGGCCCCATTAGGGCCCACAAACGCGATTCGATCCCCGCGTTCAATCAGCAAATTGGCTTCGAGAAATAAGATATTGTCATCGTAGATATGGGTGAGGTTTTCAATTTTGACGACCTCACGCCCGCTGCGGGGGGCTGGCGGAAATTGAAACTGTAGGGTTTTCAGGTCAGAGATCGGGGCCTCAATGCGCTCGATCTTTTCGAGCTGACGCTCGCGGCTTTTAGCCTGGGTGCTGCGGGTGGCGCTGGCTCGAAACCGATCCACGAAGACCTGCTGCTTAGCAATTTCTTTTTGTTGGCGATCGTAGGTGGCCTGCTGAGCAAGCTTACTTTCTGCCTTTTGTTGCAAGTAGGCGCTGTAGTTGCCTAAATAGGTGGTTGAAACACCGCGCTCAGTTTCGACAATCTGGGTGCAAAGGCGATCGAGAAACTCACGGTCATGGGAGACGATCACCATCGGTGTAGTTAACCCCTTGAGATAAGACTCAAGCCATTCGATGGTTTCGAGGTCGAGATGGTTGGTAGGCTCGTCAAGCAGTAGCAGATCGGGCGATCTCAGCATGACTTTGCCAAGGCCCATGCGCATCTGCCAGCCCCCGCTAAAAGAGCTCACCAGGCGCTCTCCATCATCGGCGTGAAACCCCATTTCAGGCAGAATTTTTTCAATTCGAGACTCGAGACCATAGCCGTCGAGGGCTTCAAACTGACGCTGTTTGCGGTCAAGCTGGTTGATCAACTTTTCCAACTCATCAGGGTCGGCGGTTTCCATTTGAATAGGCAGCTCATGCAGGGCCTGCTGCACCTCATTGGCTTCTTTAAAGACAGTCCAAAATTCTTCGCGAACCGTACGGCACGGGTCTACTTCAAACTCTTGGTTTAGGTAGCCAAAGTGCAGCTCTGCTGGCCTCACAACTGTGCCAGAGGTGGGCTCGATTTCACCCATCACGACTTTGAGTTGGGTCGATTTCCCTGCGCCATTGACCCCGACTAGCCCAATGCGATCCCCTGGTTTAACTTCCCAGTTCACATCTCGAAGCACTTCGCCAGCAGGATAGACCTTAGTGATATTTTCGAGACGCAGCATAGTAAAGGATTGCCCCAGGACGTGATGTTAACCTCTGTAAACTTTAACAAAAATTTCGTATTGGTCTAGTACAGGGCTATTTATTTGTGTTCAGAGAAAGGTTTTGGGTTTTAGATTTTAGGGCTTGATACTACCGCCTGCTCTGCAAACGCTTTTATCTATTACCCATTACCCATTGCCCATTACCTATGGCATCAACAGGGGCACGGTTGAGATTGCATCCAACCCAACCGACTCTAGTAAACTCGCCAACTCGCTACGGGCTTCGGCATTGCTAGGGTCGTGCTGAATTTGCTCAGACAGCAGTTGGATCGCATCGAACCAGAGGCTGTTGTCAGCGGCGATGGTGGCGCGCTCAATATCGCTAGCTGCCTCAGCCATCTGCGTTTGCAGGGCGGGGGTCGCCTCGACGCGCTCAACCCAGCCGTCGACGAACATGTCTGCCTGCATCGCATCGATGTCACAGTGGGCACTGACGGTCCAGTGGTAAGTTTGGCCGACTTCTAGCGGCGGCAGACCCGCCGTGTCGGGTAGCTGTAACGTGGCAATGCCTTCTGCACCACTGGTGACAAAGACTGTTTGATAGATAGGGCTATCGACCCCAGTTTCTGTATCTGCTTCATAGAGCCAAAATTCAAGATGGCTGACCGTATTCTCTGGCATATACCACTGAAACTCAGGATAGCCTTCCGTCGTGAATCCTAGATTTTCGACTGGGGAAACCGCTGTCATAGGCTGGTCACCCGTAGTGCAAAAAGCGGGGGGCTCACCGCGGGTTCCCCCTGAGGCTCGCTGCGCCGGAATCCCGCGTGGGGCAGGGCGATAACGGGTGCGGGCGCTGGCGTCATTGATCCCAAACGCCAGGCAGGTGCCCACAACTATGGACAATTGGGCAAACTGTAACAAAGGGCTAGAAAATTTCATTGAGACCTGAGATGCTGCTTAGCAACGATTCTAAAAGTTGGCATCGTCCGTGGGGGACTTATGATTACCACTCGCCTTGGCTTACCTCTGTTGATTAGTTTAGGACTAGTGGGGGTGATTGACTTACAAACGCTGGCAAACCCAGTTGAAGAAGCTGCTGCTTCCCTGTCGTTAGCAGAAGCCAGCTTTGTCACCCATACTGAGCCAGATGCCTTTGCAATCCAGTATC
>JBCBZL010000377.1:0-4145 GCA_039815385.1 Cyanobacteria bacterium P01_A01_bin.114 | reverse complement strand
CTGCTCACTCAAATCTTCATCTATGTGAGCCATCATTCAACTTTTAGTCCGCAATCCTGCAGAGGGCTTTCTCCCCTCGATAGACTAACGAAATAGCGACTAGCTTGTGAGTCAGTTTTTTGCCCAATTCTAGATTTGTGTGTTTTTGGAATTGAATCTTATTCTGGTGTTTCCTATATTGATTTGATTTTTACTCGCGTATCCGTCGTCTCTCAGCGACTTTTATGGTCAAGCGTCCCAGTTCGTTCCGTCGCCTTCTCATCTTTCGTATTCTGCTACTGAGTGTACCGATTTTACTCATTGGGCAGGCAATGACGTTGCGAAAAGCCAGAACCAGCCTTCTAGAGACCGCTCGTCAAAATTTGGCGAGCAGCGCTTTCCGCAAAGCTGATGAGCTGCAGCAAGAAGTCAAAACTGCCCAAACCGACTTACGCTTGCTAGCCCAGACCGCCGCGTTGACCACGGGTACCCTCACCGAAATCGAACAGACATTTGACCAGTTTGCCCAAATTGCACCGTACGAAGTTAACTGCTTTGAGCTGAGAGACCCCCAGGGAGAGGTGACTTTAAGCACCTGCGAGCAGGCCCTATTAGACAATCCACAATCGTTGCCTTGGCTGCGACAAAGTGCGCTGCCCCGCTCTACGTTTTCTTTGGTGTCGTTGCAAGCTGCCAGACGATCTATGGCCACTGCCGTTGATCCTAAAGCGGTTTCCCTGATTAACCTGGTGGTGGCGGCACCTGCCTATGATCCAGCGAGTCAGCTGCGCTATACCCTGACGGCTCGCATTGGGTTTTCCCAAGTAGAAGATACCAACCCGCGATCGCTCGTTGGCAACACTGTTGTGATCGATGGCAAAGGCACGATCGTGGTGCATCCTGACCCTGATCAGCTGGGTCAGGCGGTTGACAACGTGCCTGCGTCCGATCGGCTTAACACTATCCTCGCCAGCGTTCGGGCTGGTCAATTCGGCAACTTGCATTTATTTAGTTTTCAAGAGAGTGGCGATGAATGGCTAGCCGGGTACAAAGGTGTGCAGCTACCCGTGGCCCCAGGCCAAGAAAGGACTTGGACCGTGCTAGCGGTCACGCCCCTACCAGAAGCCTTGCATGCCCTAAAAGAGATTCGCCGCATTCTGGTCCTATTAACGCTGGGGTTGATGAGTGCCAACGTTTTGTTGGCCCTGTATGTGGCCCGTAGCCTGTCTTTGCCGGTAGAGCGGTTAATCCGCTATTCGCAGCAGGTTCAAGATTTGTCTCAGCTCAAATCGGCTCCTCGCAACTCCAGTATTTGGGAGCTTGACTACCTAGGGCGCGTGTTAGAGCGGATGCTAAAACGTCTAGAAGCGGGTGCCACTGAGCTCAGGCAGGCATGGGAAGATGCCCAGCTGGCTAACCAGCTCAAAAATGAGTTTTTGGCCAATACGTCCCACGAGTTGCGGACACCGCTGAATGCCATTATTGGCTGTATTCGCCTGGTGCGCGATGACTGCTGTGACGATCGCGATGAAGAGCTGGAGTTTCTCGAGCGAGCTGATAATGCAGCAATTCACCTGCTCAAAATCATCAATGACATTCTCGATATTGCCAAGATCGAATCTGGCACCGACGATTTGGCGCTAGAGCCGGTTGACCTCCGCCGTATTTTGCAGGATGTATTAGATATGCAGACGCTGCAAATTCAGCAAAAAGGATTAGCTTTAGTACGCCCTGAGCTGAATGAGCCCCTGATGGTGAAGGCGGACGCTAGCAAGCTTAAGCAAGTTCTATTGAATGTGATTTACAACGCTGTCAAGTTTACCCCCCAGGGCAGTATCACCGTTGTCGTCGATAAAGAGATGCAGTCTCCAGAGGCCCTGGAGTCGGCAGAACCGGTCAGTCAGGACCGGTCTGAATTAGTGACCTCAAAGCCCCTATCTGAAAGAGACGTGGCCCTTCCCCGTGTTCGAGTAACCATTCGAGACACTGGCATTGGGGTTGATCCTAGCCAGCAGCAAAAGCTATTTCGTCCGTTTGCTATGGTCGATGGCTCCCATACGCGCTCTTTTGAAGGAACGGGGTTGGGGCTCGCCATCTCTAAGAATTTCATGAAACTGATGGGGGGAACTATCAGCCTTTACAGTGCGGGTGAAAATCAAGGCACCTCTGTAACAGTTGTCTTGCCGCTGCTGCCCCAAAGCAGTCTGGATGGTGAATCGACCTCCCTTGACGTAGCCTCTTCTGCGGCAGATACCTCGACAGATCAGAGTCCGTCTGTATCCTCCATCGCCCAGGGGACGCGGCAGCCTGATGATGCCAAAGCAGAGGCGCTCGTGGGGCGCTCTGAGCCATAGGGCTGCGTGACTTAAGGAGGGCGCTTAACGTCTTATGCGGTCTAAAGTACGGCCCCTACAGCTTTGGCCCTCAAGGTTTCGATACAGAGGCGAATCTGGTTGACTTGCTGCTGATAAGCTGCTTGGGGTAAAACGGGCACTGAGTTTTCAAGGTTGACGGTTTGCTCTAAGGTTAGCCAAGAGCGGCAGCCGCCGTACTGAGCTGACCAGCTGAGCTGAATGGGGGCTGGTAGTTGATAGACTCTGAGGAGCAAAAAGTAGAGCGGCTGACCGGGTTTCCAGCGTAGCCGCTCGGTGACAAAAGTGTCATTCCAAATATGAAAGGGGTGGAGTGTTTGGGTAAGCAAGGCTAGATCGCGGGCTTCGCCCAAATGGAGCTTGAAGATGTGGGTAATAGTGGCCCAGGCAGCGAGAGAAACGGTTTCAGGATGCCATCCGGGTGCGACTGTTTGCACCTGCTGGGCATAGGTGGGCTTCAGCAGATGGGGTTTCTGATGTTCGTAGGTGGGGTATAGCAAGACTTGCTGTGCAGCTACGCTAAATTGCCCCCCCTGTTCACGAATGCCCCCCTTGCGCAGCAGCAGGATGCTCTCGCCCTGGGTCAGGGCTTCAACGGCGACTGCCCACTCTTTCAAAGCGGTTGTTAGCGGTGTCATGGTCTGCTTGCCCAACTCAGTTGTTATGATCCTAGGGGATACTCAATCCGAATGCAGTACCCCTGGTTCAAAATGGGAGCTTGTCGCGCAAAGTTTTTGTAACCAACACGCTTGAGCAAACAGACGACAAAAACGAGGCGCAAAACATGCGCCCCGCAGCGTGATACTCCAACAGAGTTGACCTAGGTATGCTAGACGCTTGCGCCCATTAGCAAATCAGAGACAGCCGATTTTAAGAGAGCTGCTTTATCAGTTTTTTCCCAGGGTAGATTGAGGTCGTCACGACCTAGATGCCCGTAGGCGGCTACATCTTGATAAAAACGCCCCTCCCGCTCGTGGGGTAAATGTTGCAGATTAAAGGTTTGAATGATGCCAGCTGGCCGGAGTTCGAAGTTCTCTTGCACGAGAGCGAGCAGCTTATCATCGCTGATTTTACCCGTGTCAAAGGTTTCGATAAAAATGCTGGTAGGTCGGGCCACTCCGATGGCATAGCTCAGCTGCACCTCACATTTTTCTGCCAGGCCTGCGGCCACGATGTTTTTCGCAACATACCGCGAGGCATAAGCGGCGCTGCGATCTACTTTGGTAGGATCTTTGCCAGAAAACGCTCCCCCTCCATGTCGGGAATAGCCCCCATAGGTATCTACAATAATCTTGCGACCGGTTAGGCCCGAATCTCCTTGGGGACCCCCGATGACAAACTTACCCGTGGGGTTAACTAAAAATCGAGTGTCGCTGTCTGGCTTGACCGACAAATCACTGAAGATGGGCAAGACCACCTCGGTCCATAAATCTGCTTTGATTTTGGCTTGTACAGCAGCCTCATCGGTGATGTTGTCAATGGTGGCTTTGTGCTGGGTTGAAATCAGAATGGTGTCAATCCCAACGGGGCGACCGTCTTCGTAGATGACCGTGACTTGGCTTTTGCCATCGGGCCCTAGGTAAGGCAGAGCCCCAGATTTACGTACCGCAGACAGCTGTCGAGTGATCCGATGAGCCAGGCTAATGGGCAGGGGCATATACTCAGGGGTTTCATCGCAGGCAAAGCCAAACATAATGCCCTGATCGCCTGCGCCAATTGCGTCTAAAACTTCGTCGCTGCTTTGATCACGGGTTTCATGGGCCTGGTCAACGCCCTGGGCGATATCAGCAGACT
>JBCBZL010000200.1:0-9433 GCA_039815385.1 Cyanobacteria bacterium P01_A01_bin.114 | reverse complement strand
CCCATGCGCGAATCCCCCATGCGTAAAGTCCAAATAGGGTATAGCGGCCGCTTACTGCTCAGGCCTATGGGTTCAAAAATACGGGCCAAGATACTGGCAATCACGTTGCCAGCTATTGTGGCGGCAGCTTTACTGATGCCTGCTCTACTGATGCCCGCCCTACTGATGCCCGCTGCCTGGGGTCAGACAGATGAGCCCCCAGCCCTCAGCACCGGGCTAGACCAGCAGATAAATCAGCAGATTCGCGAGCTGGGCAATCTGCTGGATGGCGCTGCTCAGCCTGCCCTGGCGGCTGAGCCCGTGCGGCTGAATGGCCGAGAGTTGTTTCGGGTGACGGCCACTGAGGGGGTTGATGCCGAGCCGAGAGCCGAGCGGATTGAAACGCTCATTCAGCAAGTGGCCCGCGATCGCCTGCACGAGGCGTCTCCCCCGGTTCGGTGGCAAATGGATACCCCCAGTCGTCAGCCCGTCATTTATCTTGACGGCAAGTTCTTGATGACGGTGACAAACGCCGATGCCAAACTCTACGGGCACACCAATCTTGAGCTGCGCGCGGCTGAGATGACTGAGTCCCTACGGCAGGGGCTCATGCAGTTTCGGCGAGAACGACAGCCCCAGTACATTCGCCAGCAGCTGAGACGAACCGGGCTGCTTTTAATCGCTGCCCTGGCAGCTAGCTGGCTATTGCTGCGGATGCTGCGGCGGCTCAGTCGCACCCGCCGACAGTATTTGCCAGCCAAACGCCCCATCAACGAAGACGGTAGCGACCCTGAAACCCCCCTCCAGGCACTGGCTGCCCTGCGGCGTCGAGTGTTTCGCGGCGAGCGGCGCGGCTTTATCGACCTGCAGCGCTGGCTACTGTACGCCGCCCAGGCAGGCATCTGGACCGGCAGCTGTTTCTATATTGTCGGGTTGTTTCCCTATACTCGCAGCCTACAGCCCATCATCGGCGACGTGGCAAAACTGCCGGTTAAGCTGGTGATGATTGCGATCGCAACCTATATCCTGATTCGCCTGGCCAATCTGCTGGTTGACCGACTGCTGCTCACCGTTCAAGAAGAAGCGTTGCTCCAGTCAAGCCAGTCACAGCGGCTGGTGCTCAGAATGGTGACCTTTTCTCGAGTGGTCAAAAGTGTTTTAGCCAGCCTCCTGATTGGCATCAGTTTTGTCGGAGCCCTGTCTCAGCTCGGGCTCAACCTGGCTCCGCTGCTAGCCGGAATTAGCATCGTCGGGCTAGCCCTCTCTCTGGCCTCCCAGAGTTTGCTCAAAGACTTGATCAACGGTCTGTTTATCCTCAGCGAAGATCAGTATGGGGTCGGCGATGTGATCAAAGTTGATGCGGTCTCTGGCTTTGTCGAAAATATGAGCCTGCGCATCACCCAGCTTCGCAATGAAGAGGGTCGTCTGATCACGATTCCTAACGGCGCTATTTCTGTGGTCGAAAATCTCTCCAAAGACTGGTCTCGGGTTGACTTGCTCATTCCCGTTTCCCTAGATGCCGACATTGACCAGGCCCTCAGCCTAATCGAATCGGTGGCCAATACCCTGCGCCAGTCGCCTGAGTGGGGCGAACTCATCTTAGAACCGCCCCTGCTGCTAGGGGTCGACAATCTCGACTATGCCGGGTCAACCGTCCGCCTGTGGATTAAGACTGTTCCCCTCAAACAGTGGGAGGTCGCTCGAGAATACCGGCGACGGCTCAAGGTTGCCTTCGATAAAGCCGACATTAGCATTGGTATCCCGCAGCAGTCGTTGCAAATCAGGTCAAATGCACCCGGTCCGCCGCCGCCCGTTTGACGGGTAAAAACGCCTTAGCCGATTAGATGCGCCTCAAGGAACCAGAGATACTTATCGACCGCGCGTGAGATCTCAGTGTACAGGTCAGAAGTATCTGCATCTCCCAGCTCTGCGGTGCGGTCAATATTCTCTCGAAGTGATTTGGCATAGAGGGCCAGTCGGTCAGCCAGAGCCGAGACATGATCTTTTCCACCCACCGCCTCCAGGGGATATTCGGGCAGCTCAGATTTGTCAGCCGCGATGCGAGCCGTACCCAGCGCCAGCCCACCTAGCGCGGTCACCCGCTCGGCCACCATATCGACGTACTCTTCTAGAGTGGATGCAATTTCATCAAATAGCTGGTGAAGCTGATAAAAGTCGATCCCCTTTACATTCCAGTGAGCCTGCTTGGTTTGGGTCTTAAGGTCAAGGGTGGTCGCCAGGGTTTGATTCAGACGGTCAATCACCTGTGCTCGAACCTCGTCAGCAATATCCAGCCGAGTAGCGTAAAGCTTAGGCTTTTGACTAGCAGTGTCAACGATAGCAGTCATAAGGAAACGTCCTCTCTCTGAAGAGCAATGTTCGATCAATATCATATCTGGATTAACGAAGCTGCTAAGGAACAAGAATTTAATAAGGCATCCAACTAAATCCCCTCCTCGGGAGGGGGGCCTGTAAGGCGGGGTGGGTTCCGATCCTAGCGCCAGTAACCAACCCACCCCCGTCGCCCCTCCCAGGAGGGGATACAGTATCGGCTTTCATAGTGAATTCCTTATTTAATCCTCGATCCTAAGTGAGTTAGCCTGCCTGTTTAGATTTCGGATTCAGGTTTCAAGGAACCAAGACGTATTGTTGTTGGTAACTCGTGATTTGTTCAAAAACGCCAATCACCTAGAACCCATCACCCATCACCCATCACCTGGAACCCGCCCTAAAAGTAGGATATTATCTAATCGCAGATCCCTTACTGGTCACGAAAGGCTCGTGGCGTCGTCCCCACAGACTTACGAAAATGCTTAGCGAGATGACTTTGATCGGCGAAACCGCAGTGCAGGGCGATGTCACTGATCGGTAAATTGCCTTCTCTGAGGCATTGCTTAGCTCTTTCGATGCGCTGAAGCAAGACATACCGGTAAGGCGGGAGCCCCAAAGACTGCTTGAACATCTCAGAAAAGTAAAACTTGCTCAGCCCCGCTACTTTTGCCAACTCTGCCAAACTGATGTCTTCTGATAGATGAGCGTCAATGTATGCGCGTACCTGCTCAAGTTTTTTGCTGTCTAGACCCGTTTGTTGGCGAGTAGCGAGTGGCTGATGAGAATATTTTCGGAGCAGATGTAGCGCAAACAAAACGCCCAGTGACTCGCTATATAGCTTCCCACCCAGCCATTTTTGATGCATCTCCGCATGAAACTGGTGAGCAAACCATTCCAGACGAGGATCCATGCCATATACGACGTTTCTCAGCATGAGAGAATCTGCTCGGACGCAGCCACAGTCATCTGCAACCTGCTGAAGGTAGCGCGGATCAATTGCAAACATCATGGCCTCGTCTACACCATCCCAAGCCCAGAAACTGGGTTGGTCATCGGCCGCTGACAAGAAAAATGACCCATCATCGTTAGGCCCGTCATACTCTTCCTTGCCGATGCGCGTTACCTGGCGATGACTACCGGCCTGTAGATTAACCAATAAAAGGTGATGGGTAAGCCCGTCAGCAGACAGCTCAGACGGCTGCTCTATATGGTGCTCAATCTTTAAAGAGTCTGCCTTGACTGATGACTCTGACACAACCCAGCTTGGGGAAATCAGCTCGGAAGGGTGGATAGCTCGAGTAGCAGTCATCAGTTTAGACACAGATATCTTCGAAAGGAATATACAGCAATCTTACAAAAGACACGTCTACCCGAAGAAATAAAATTTTGGCTGACGGGGCCACGGGTTCGAAAATGCTCAGTCGAGCGCAAGATCAGACTAAAATCAAAAAAGAATTTACAATACTGAAAACGAGGAGCGTTTTAGGATTTAACCTGCTCTGACACAAGAATTTCTGACACAAGAATTCATGATGTATTCATCTCAGGGTGTACCCAGCGGTCGGTACTATCCCACGGCAGTCGGCCTCACGCCTGAAGTCCAGGTCGAAGCCATTGAAATCTTGAATCAGACACTGGCCAGCACAATTGACCTGTGGATGCAGGTAAAGTGTTCTCGCTGGAATGTCAAGGGGATGCATTTCTTTTCGCTCTATCAGCTCTTTGACACACTTGCAGAGCAGCTATACCGCTCTATTGACCTGGTCGGCGAGCGCGTTGTTGCCCTCGGGGGGCAGGCATTGGAGCCAACCCAGACCATGCTGGTGCGATCGCAAATTCCTCAATACCCCAGCGAGCTTTGCACGGGCAAAGAGCATGTGACGGCGATGTCTCGACACGTGGCTGTTTACGCTGCCTGCTTGCGCAACTGCATCGAGATCGCAGAAGGGTTAGGCGAAGCGGGCACCGCTGACCTGTATAAAGAGATTTCTCGCACGACCGACCAATCTCTCTGGCTTTTAGAAGCGCATCTACAAACCTGCCGTGAAGACTCTCAATAAGCCTTTGAGCCGCATAGAGCACTGACCTGGTGCAGCGGGGGAAGCGTTTCCTGCTTTCGAAGTATAGTAAGGTAACCCAAGCGTAGCGTCTTACCAGATAGCCATGTCTAGGTCGCTCAAGGTTCGTGATACCTGTATCAATACGGCTAAGCTTGCCGTCCGACGCAGCGGCTTTCCTAGTCAGCGGGCGCTGTCAGAAGATGTTGGCCTGTCTCTGGCCACGGTCAGCAATTTTCTGACCGGCAAACCCGTTGATCGAGCCACTTTTTTGGAGCTGTGCGAAAAGCTTTCCCTAGACTCGGATGAGATCTCAGATCTCAGGCCAGATTCTGAGGATGCTTCAGACCAGCAGCGCAGCCTAGAGCAAAGAAATCTGACGGCTATTGTCTTTACCGATGTGGTATCGTTCACCCCGCGTATGGCAGCTAATGAGCAGCATACGATTGCCCTGGTACAGCGAGACCTGCAGCAGATACAGCTGCTTTGCCAACAGTTTGCAGGGCGGCTATCAAAAAAGCTAGGAGATGGGCTGCTCCTCTACTTTAAAAGCGCTGAGCAGGCTGTGCTTTGTGCGATCGCAATCCAACAAACCCTAGCAGAAGCCGCAGCCCACCTGCCCCCGGAAGATATTTTGCAACACCGCATTGGCATTGACCTGGGGGATGTGGTGCATATCAATCAGGAGATCATGGGCAACAGCGTCAACCTGGCTGCCCGGTTACAGACCGAAGCGCCCCCCGGTGGCATTTGCCTGTCTCAGGCTGCTTATGACGCGGTTCAAGCATCCCTGCCGATCCCCGCTAACTATGCCGGAGAACGTCAGCTAAAAGGCCTACCCTCCCCCTTGCCGATTTATCATATTGTTCTTTCCTCCACCCCCCCACTCTCCTACCCCTCCGCTCCCCCACTCCCAAATAAAGGCGACTGGGGCGAAGCCATGGATGTCTCTGTCTTCTACGGACGAACAGAGGAGCTAGCGACCCTGGAGCACTGGATCATAGCGGATCGCTGCCGCCTGATTACCCTGATCGGCATGGGCGGTATGGGCAAAACATCGCTGTCTATCAAGCTGGCCGAACAGCTTCAGAGCAGGTTTGAGTTTGTGATTTGGCGTTCGCTGCGCAATGCACCGCCGCTGCCAGAGCTGTTAGCCGATATGCTGCAGTTTTTCTCGGGTCAGACTGCGGTAGGGCTGCCAGAGACACTGGGGAGGCAGATCACGCAGCTGGTTAAGTATTTGCGCCAGTTTCGCTGTCTCTGTGTGCTAGATAATGCGGAGTCTATTCTCTGTGAGGGCAACAGAGCCGGCGCTTACCAGGCTGGATATGAGGCCTATGGTCAATTTTTTCAAAGCGTGGGCGAGAGCCGTCACCAGAGTTGTTTATTACTGACCAGTCGCGAAATACCCGGTGGTTTGATTGCAAAACAGGGCAGTACCGCCCCCATTCGTTCATTTCGACTCACCGGTTTGGCTCCAGACGATGCGCAGGCGATTTTAGTGGAAAAGGGATTGGTTTCGCTAGAAGCCCGTCCGCTGATCGATCGGTATTCTGGCAATCCGCTGGCCTTAAAAATTGCTTCGACCACGGTTCAAGATCTGTTTGATGGGGATGTGAGCCAATTTCTAGCCCAGGATACGGTCGTCTATGGAGATGTTTCTGACTTACTAGAGCAGCAGTTTAACCGGCTCACCAGATTTGAACAACAGGTGATGTATTGGCTCACGATCGCCCGCGAACCCGCTACGCTATCTGACCTACGTGAAGATATTTTGCCAGTGGCCTCTCAAAAAGCGCTGCTTGAGTCGTTGGAGTCACTACAGCAGCGTTCTCTGATCGAGAAAGTGACCACCGTTGTGAACCGAAAAACGATCTCGTTTACGCAACAGCCTGTCGTGATGGAATATGTCACCAATCGGCTGATTGAGCAGGTTTGTTTAGAGCTGTGTCGAGGTGACATGGGCCTCATTGACAGCCACTCGCTCAGTCAGGCGCAAACTAAAGACTATTTGCGAAACACCCAGCAGCGTCTGATTCTCAGCCCTGTTGTCGATCAGTTACAGAGGCAGCTTGGCGATTGGGCAGCCGTCAAAGCCTGCTTAGATCAGACACTCACCGCCCTCAAAGCTTGTACCCGACCTTCTACGGGGTATGCGGCTGGCAATCTGCTCAACCTTTTTCATCAGCTCGGGGTCAATCTGAGTGGATATGACTTTTCTGAGCTAACTGTCAGGCAGGTCTATTTGCAGGGCGTGAACCTGCGTGGCGTCGACTTTACCCAAGCCGATCTGGCTAAATCGGTGTTCACTCAAACCCTCGGCGATATTTTATCGATCGACTTTAGCCCAGATAGCACCTTGTTAGCGACGGGTATTGATCAGCAGGTTCTGCTATGGCGCATTGCCGATCGGCGTCAGATAGCGACCCTAGCGGGGCACACAGCCTGGGTTAGATGTGTGGCCTTTAGCCCCGATGGTCGCCTGTTGGCTAGCGGTAGCCACGACCAGACCATTCGGCTCTGGGATGTGCAAACCGGGCAGTGTCTAAAGACCTGGCGCGGTCATGCCAGCGGCGTTCAGACAGTTGCCTTTAGCCCTGATGGGAAGCGGCTTGCCAGCGGCAGCTATGAGCCCGATATCTGGCTGTGGGAGGTGCAAACCGGGCAGTGTGTGAAAACGCTGCGGGGGCACTGCGATCGCATTCTAAACCTGGTGTTCTCCCCAGAGGGTCACCTGATTAGCACCAGCGATGATCGCACGATCCGGGTTTGGGATACCCAGTCTGACGACTGCCTTCAGGTGCTCGAAACCCACGTCAACTGGCTGCTGTCTGCGGCACTCAGTCCCGATGGCAACACGCTCGTCACGGGCAGCGATCACCAAACGGTGAAATTTTGGCACCTGCCAACGGGAGCGTGTACGGCAACGCTGCCTAACTATCAGGCAGAGGTTTGGGCGGCTAGCTTTAGCCCCGACGGTCAAACTCTGGCCACGGGCAGCGACGACAAAACCATCCGCTGGTGGGACGTCAACACGCATCAGTGCGTTAAAACCTTTCAATCACACACCCATCAGGTGTGGCTAGTCAAATTTAGCCCCGACGGCCAAACCTTTGTCAGCAGTGGAGAAGACCAGACTGTCAAGCTCTGGGATGTGGCATCGGGCCACTGCCTCACTACGATTGAGTCTCACAGTAACTGGGTGGCCGCTATTGCCTTTAGCCCCGACGATCGTAGTCTGGCCAGCGGCAGCAAAGATCACCAAATTCGGCTTTGGGATCTAGAAACCGAAACCTGTACTCGGGTACTGACCGGCCACAGCGACGTGGTCACATCAGTCGAGTTTAGCCCGTTACAAGGCGCAGGCGATCTGTTGGCCAGCAGCAGTGATGATCATACGGTTCAAATCTGGGACGTCGGCACCGGGGCAAAGATGAAAACGCTGTGGGGCCACCATGGCTGGGTGCAGGCGATTGCCTTTAGCCCTGACGGTCAACGGCTGGTCAGCGGCAGCAGCGATCAGACCGTCAGGGTGTGGCAGCTGCGCTCAGGGGAATGTTTGTATACGCTAGAAGGACATCAACAGCGAGTCAAAACGGTCGCGTTTGACCCCCAGGGCACTACGATTGCCAGCGGCAGCGATGACCACCTGATAAAGGTTTGGGATATTCACACGGGCAGCTGTTTGCAGACACTAGCAGGGCACACAGACTGGGTGCTTACCGTTGCCTACAGCCCAGATGGCAAGTATCTGGTCAGCGGTAGCGGCGATCGCACCCTCAAACTTTGGGAGTTGAAAACTGGAAACTGTCTGCGGACGCTAGAAGGTCATACCGCTCGAGTGCGCTCTGTCGCGTTTAGCCCCGACGGCCTCACCTTAGCGAGCGGCAGCGAAGATTGCCGGGTAAACCTGTGGACCGTCAAGACTGGTGACTGCTTTCAAACTTTAGACGGTCACCCGCAAATTGTTTGGATGGTACGGTTTAACCACAAAGGTGACCAGGTAGCGAGCTGTAGCGAAGACGGCACCATTCGGCTCTGGAATCGCAAAACCGGAGAATGCTTGAGCGTTTTAAGCGCAGATCGCCCCTACGAGGGGATGATTATCACCGGGGCGAAGGGGTTAACCCCGGCGCAGCGATCGACCCTGTGTACGCTGGGTGCGATCGCACACTAAAGGAGCCCTATTATAAACTTAGGCATGCAGCACCGAGGGATATCTACCATGAGCACAGGCCCTAAAAAGACCCCAGATTTTCAGTTCGCCGAGGCAGATGAGGCTGACGTTGTCAGAAAACCGGTGATTCTCCCAACGACGCCTGAC
Organism: Cyanobacteria bacterium P01_A01_bin.114; assembly: GCA_039815385.1. GTDB lineage: Bacteria > Cyanobacteriota > Cyanobacteriia > Phormidesmidales > Phormidesmidaceae > SIO4C1. The sequence goes on along the minus strand of JBCBZL010000200.1, from coordinate 742 downwards.
GATGATGACGATGACGACGGGTCTCGCTCTACTAAAAATGACCGGGAGATCAAGGTCGGCGAAGAGGCTGCTGAGCAAGCTGTTGAAAAAACAGAGCCGCTTGAACCAGAGGAATAAGTCATCACAACTCAGGTATTCTCAGGTCTGATCTTAGGTAGCCAGGCCGTTGAATGGATTCATGGATGCCCAGGGTAGGGGCAATCTCCTAATCAGGAGCCCTCGTCTAGCCCCAGGCATCCTCAATCCACTCAATCTACAAAAGGAAGATAGCGTTATGGCGATCGCACCCTCTGCAATCGGTCTAAAAAAACTGCTCGAAGCCCTGGCCAACTCTCAATCAACCATTACCCAGATCAATCAAATCTGCGCTGAAAAAGACTTACCGCCTGTATTTTCCTTCAATGAACAGGGTGATCCTGATATTTCAGACAACCCTGACTATCGGTTTGAAGGCTTTGGTGCCGTCATCGGTCTGCCCCCCAAAATATCATTTTGGGTGCACTACAAGCCAGGCACCCCAGATCATGTAGAGATAGGCAGATTTACAGTACCTGTCGGTTTTGGAAAAGCCTAACTTCGTAGCATTCAATTAGAGATTCTCTCTTTACAGAGCAGGTGTGGTCATCTTACTTGAGTAGGATGATCACTTTTTTATCTACCCGCAAAACTCAGAACAACGTTTTACAGAAGTCAGAATAAGCCTGTCATACTCAGGTTCGATCTCAGGTAGCCATCCGATTTG
>JBCBZL010000191.1:0-9600 GCA_039815385.1 Cyanobacteria bacterium P01_A01_bin.114 | reverse complement strand
GAGCTAACCCTGATCAATCTAGTCAAAGCATTAAATCAACGGGGGCATGAGATTACCATTGCCGCACCCGCTGGGTCGGTCCTCAGGGGGGCCACAATCCTTGAGGTAGAGGGGGCTTTAGCAGCGACGGCCCACACCCAAAGCCGAGAGCAGCCGGTTGTACTAGCGACAGACGGGGTCTTGGTAAAGCTGTGCGATCGCATCCGCCAGGTGCAAGACGATTACAGTTTGATTGTTAACTTTGCCTATGATTGGCTGCCGTTTTTTCTGACCCCGTTTTTTCGCATACCGATTGCCCATTTTGTCAGTATGGGGTCTTTGAGCGATGCGATGGATAGCATTATTGCCCAAATTGCCCAACGATATCCAGGCAGTTTGGGGGCCTATACCCAAACTCAGGTCGAGACCTTCCCGCTACAACAAGATTGGGAAATATTAGGCAGCGCGGTCGATTTATCGCAGTACGACTATTGCGAAACCCCAGAGCCCTGGCTAGCATGGATGGGGCGCATTTCTCCTGAAAAGGGTTTAGAAGATGCTGTCGAAGCAGTTCAGCGAACCCAGATCCCCCTTAAGATTTTAGGCAAGCTTGAAGACCCTCACTACTGGAACAAGATTCAATCTGAGTACCCCAATGCTCCCATCGAGTATTTGGGCTTTTTCTCAACTCAAGAGCTCCAAGAAGTCGTACGCCGAGCTAGCGCGCTTTTGATGACCCCCCGATGGCACGAGGCCTTTGGTAACGTGGCCATCGAGGCCCTTGCCTGTGGGGTACCTGTGATTGCCTATCGTCGCGGTGGCCCTACCGAAATTATCAAGCAGGGTGAAACAGGCTGGCTAGTAGAGCCCGACAGCGTCGATGGTCTAGTCGTCGCGATTAATCAGTTGGCAAAACTCAATCGTCGGCAGTGTCGGCAGCAGGCCGAAGCTGACTATTCGTTAACGGCTCTAGGCGAGCGGTTTGAAGGCTGGTTTGATCGTATTGTGCATTCACATCCTCGGCTCGGCAAGCTAAACTCGTAACCGCCTGCAATAGACGTCACTAGAAGTCATGTTGTCTTTAACCATAAACGAAATCACTCAGCTCAAGCAGCAGCTTGCCGATTATCCTGATGCCATTAGCGCGCTCCAAGATATTGAAGATTGTGACGGTGATGTCGAAGATGCAGCCCTATCGCTTGCCCTAAAAGCAGGGCTAGAGCCTGACGCAAACGAATCATGGCTAGCTGGCTTTGCAAAAAGATACCGCCATATTATCTGTCAGCAGCAATTTCGGGCAGATCTCAAGGGTAATCAGCTGGTTGGTTTGGTTAATCACCTGACGCAAGAAACTACCTGCCCGCCGCTGCTGGCAGCCCCCGTGGCTATCTATGCGACTAAGCAGGGCATCAATGAGTTTTGCCATAGCCTGGATAACAGTCGGTTGTAATACCAAATCCGAATGCAGTGCCCCCAATTCACAAGATGTGAACAGACCCTTTACTGGACGCTGACGTTTGGGACCGGCCCATTGGCCTCTGCCTCAGGCGTCTCAGTTTCTGGATCCATCTGATTATCTGGGTCCATCCGGTCGTCTGGATCCATCATCAGCACCTCTTGCTCAACGGGCATCGTATCTTGACCAGGCGGGATAGCGTCTTGACCAGGGAGGGGGCTATCAGGGGTGGCAATTGTCTGACTGGGTAGAACAGCTGGTGACATATTTTGCTCGGGCGTGACAGAGGCTGGGGCAACTGACGATGGGCCGGCCTGAGGTATGGCTGATGGAATATTTTGCGTGGGCAGCTCACCCGGCGTGGGCACGGCGTCAGAAGGGAGCGCTTGGGTCGGAGCGATTTCTTGAGAAGGAGGGGTGCCTGGCGAACCCCCGGGTGAAGCCGTACCGGTTGACTCAAGAGGAAGATTTTGCTCCATCGACGGGGTGGGTTGAGGCGATGCACCGGGTGCTGGAGTGTTTTGAGCGGGGATTGGATTGCCCGACTCTGGTGACGAGGCGTCGGGTAGCCCCTCTGGCGTGCCAGGTACTGTGTCGCCTGGGACAGGGGTGCTCCCATTCTCAGGGTTGCGGGGTGGGCTCAAGGGGCCATCAACACTTTCGCCAGAGATAGGCTCTTCTCCAGCGTTAGGATTCACCTCAGGGTCAATATTTACCCCAGGGTCAGTATCCAAGTCTTCGGTCAAGCTATTATCTAACTCATTACTAGGGTCGCCATTCGGGCCACCCCCGCTGCTAGCGTCTTCCGGGCCAGCATTTTCCGGGCCAGCATTTTCCGGGCCAGCATTTTCCGAGCCAGCGTCTTCCGGGCCAGCATTTTCTGGGCCAGCATCAACATCCCCACTGTTAGCAGCATCAGACGGCGAATTTTCAACCGTTTCGGGGTCGTTTTGAGCACCGTCTGAGGGATCTTGATCGAGCCCATCATCAATGCCCTCGCCCGCTTGAGCCCCTTCCTCGTCAGACCCGTTACTCTCAAGCTGGCTCTCTTCGGGGTCGCCCTCTTCATCCGCGTTAGCGTCCCCCTCTGAACCGTCAGGCGTAGCAGATTCTGGTGGGGAGGTATCGTCTGTCGATTCTTCAAGATACTCAGCTGCGGGGGAATCTTTAAAGGCTGCATCTGAATCTGTAAAGGCGTCGTCCTGCGCTTGCGAATCGGTTTGGGATTCGGCTGGCGGGGGAACCAGGAAAGTGGGATTTTCGATGGCGTCGTTTTCTGAGACGGGTACCTGCTGTTGAATGGCCTCTGTGATTTCTTGGCGAACCGCGTCTATATCTGCGGAACCCGTTGAGATTTCTGGCGTGTTCAGATTGAGACCTTCGACGAGCCCGCTGGTGGTATAAAAGGTTCTCAAATCAAAAACCAGAGGCGGGCTGATATTGTTGCCTTCTATCGCCACAATCTCGCCAGAAGAGAGGGCTCGCTGTTGGGAGCCATCCTGGTTGTAAGCAACCATTGGCCCACCAGGGTTATCGGTCAGGGCTCCAATAATGGTGGTGTTAGTCTCTGGGATAAACCGGACAAATAGAGCTGAGCCTTGAATCCCGGTGACGGCGTTGGGGGTTTGAATCGTAGAGCGGCCTCGCCCTGGGGGCACCAGTAATAAAACGGTGCCGTTGGATAGTTGAAAGTTTCGGGTGTTGGGGGTAAATCGAAAGGTAGCGCGTTCCCCAATCCGGGCGATGGAGCCATCGTTAAATTGCAGTTCTGCCCGCGACGACGCGGCAGTTCGTAGGGCGTCGCCGATGCCCAATAAGTCAGATACCCGCGCAGGGCGCGCGGTGCTATTGCTGGGGATGAGCTGTACACGATTGCGAAGATACTCAATCCTGGCCCAGGTCAACTCAACCTGGGCACTGGCTGGGCTTGACAGTGCCAGACTGCTAACAAGGCTGACTAAGAAGCTAAGGCGTTGAACGAGGCGATTGTGTCTCACAGAGGTCTTCAAAGAAATTTTTGAAAAAATTAGCTAAGAGATGCACCCCGGTGTAGAGCTAGCTCAAGTCTAAATTTTTCTAAAGCGCACAGCATCAGTAAGCGCCACGTTTAGATAGCCACAGGGCATGGCTGTGCTGGTACAGTTTGGCTAGGGAAGACACGCAGAAGGGAGAATACGTCGACCACACAGACGACTAAAGGGGAGTCCTAATTTTTATCACACCCCTTTGGCTTTTGTCTGTGAGGTCGCTGCACAGGTAGCTGTGATCCTGATAGCTGCGGTTCTACAGGAAAACGGGAAGATGGTATGGCGGTAGAAAGCCGCCTCTAGCCTCTAGCCGAGCTTGACTAGCCGAGTGTCACGGGCTGACTCTAACCGATGTGAAACGTCTTCAGGAACTAATCACCTAGAGTTGATAATTGGGACTCACAAACGGTTTTCCGAGATGAACTTCTGGGGTAACACATGCAGAGTTCTACCGAAAACTATTGAGTGAGGCAGCCTTTAAGCTCCCTATACGATTTAGTCTGAAGATCTAGCCGAAGACTGCTTGAGGCGGGATAAAGTCAATCTGAGATTGGGTTTGGGAACACAAACCACGACCGCGATTTGATCCTCGCGGCTACAGATCTAGCGGGTATCAATATCCGACAGTATAGATGGGGGGTGAGACCCCTCAAAAGAGCAAACGACGATCTACTTGGGATTTTCACAAAACCGTGGATAACTTTGCTGAATTTCGGTGGTTTCTTTAAAGAGCTGCCAGTAAGCGCTGCCAGAAAATATTTTTTTGGTTCGAAATAAACTGCAGTCACATCCAGGCCTGTGGTTTGTCCTATCACCAACAAATTGCGGGATAATAGCCAAGCGAAAACGTGAGGAGTCTATCATGCCGAAATTTGTCATGTGGGGCAGCTACTGCGAAAACGCGATAGAGAAGCGGTCACCCTATCGCGAAGATCACCTGAAAGGGCTTCAGGCCCAAAAAGACCAGGGCAGCCTCAAAGCCCTTGGCCCAACGACTGATAATGCAAAAGTCTTTGGCATTTATGAAGCCGAAGCGGAAGCAGTGGTTCGTCAGCTCGTTGAAGGTGACCCTTATTGGCAGAATGGCATCTGGACAGACTATGAAGTCTATGAATGGAACCAGGTTTTTTGAGCTAGAAACCGGGTTTCTCGACTGAAACCTTGCAGGGAAAAGATTTACCCGGTCAAAGAAACCCGGTTTCTAGCCAAATGTTTAACTGTCAGCTTGCTAAAGGGTAGCCGACCAAGCCAATGACAGCGCCTGCCAGGATCAGCTTCCATGCGGTCATACGAAATCGCACGATGGCTATCAAAGCAGCAATGCCAATGGCTATAGCTAAAACTGACAGGACAGTGTTTTCTTTGAAAAAGGCGGTTTCGCTTAGGGGAATAGCCGCTGCCGCGATCGCACCCAGCACCGCTGGCTTCACCCCTTTCAAAAATGCTTGGATCCAAGCATTTTCTCGGAGTCTCAGCAGTACAGGGGCGGCCAGCATAATAAATAAGAATGAAGGGGTGAAGATACCAATGGTAGACACCAGCGCCCCTACGACACCCGCCACCTTATAGCCTACGAAGGCCGCTGTAATCACAACGGGGCCAGGGCTCAGCTGACCAATCGCAATTCCATCAATAAACTCACTGCGGGTGAGCCAGTGCAGTCGCTCTACCACCTCAAACTCTAGCAGCGGGATAATGACCAGCCCCCCGCCAAAGATGAACGCGCCTACCTTCAGGAAAAAGAACAGCAGCGGCCCCAAAAACTCAGAAATTCGTTCGAGGCCCCAAAAGCTTGATTTAGGGAGTACCTCAACGACGGTGGGGGTCGTTTGCGCTTGGGCGAGTAGTAAACCGGCCCCCAGACCAGCGCCTAGCCGCCGCCCGTAGACCATTAGACCCACGCCCCCAAAGATCAGAAAAACCAGGAGGGTGCTCAAGTCAGAAAAAACGCTCAAGGCTAGGGTGGCAATTGCGATCGCCACCCCCACCCAGTCCACAATCGATTTGCGACCCAGCTTCCAGCAAAAGCCCAAAATGATCGCAATCATCACGGGTGACAGGCCAAAAAATAGCGCTTCTAACTGGGGCAGTTGGGCAAATCGAAAATAAACCCAGGCCAGCGCCACCACAATCAAAAAAGCGGGTGTGATAAAGCACAGACCTGCCACGAGCGCGCCCAGCCAGCCAGCCCTGACGTAGCCGATATAAATCCCCATCTGAGTTGACGCCGGCCCTGGCAGCATTTCACACATTGCCAACCCATCGCTAAACGCTTCGGGAGTCAGCCAGCCGCGTCGATCTACCGCCTCATCGCTAGCCATCGCGATGTGAGCTTGCGGCCCGCCAAAACCGAGAGCCCCTAGCTTGAGAAATAGTTTTCCTAGCGTAATTAACCGCAAAGCCTGAGGCTCTTTATCTGTAGCTGATGTGGTGGTTTTATTCATGTTTTAAGCTTCGGCAAGACGCAGTTTTAACCCAGTAGGCTAATGCAGCAAAGTGAACAGAATGTTAACGTTAGGCATTGATTTTTTAGTGGCAATACTTGCCACACAAGCAATCTAGCGTTTTTCATAGAAAAATTCCACACATTTGAGAATTGTTGATAGAATATTATCTATTCACATTTGTCACTTATGCGACCGCTGAGAGGATTTGACCCTTGATACATGCGACGCTCCATCAACTTAAAGTTTTCGAAGCCACAGCTCGCCACGGCAGCTTTACCCGTGCGGCAGAAGAGTTATTTTTGACACAGCCGACTGTGTCAATTCAAGTCAAGCAGCTGACCAAAGCAGTCGGGTTGCCGCTATTCGAGCAAATTGGCAAACGGCTTTATCTGACCCAGGCCGGTCAGCAGCTGTTATCAACCTGTCAAGAGATTTTTGACGGGCTCGATCAGTTTGAAATGTCGGTTGCTGACCTTAAAGGCATGAAGCAAGGTCAGCTGAAGCTGGCAGTGATTACTACCGCAAAATATTTTGTTCCGCGTTTGTTAGGGCCTTTTTGCCAGCGCTACCCAGGCATTGATATTTCGCTCAAGGTGACCAATCACCAAGTTATTCAAGAGCGCATGGCCAATAATCAAGATGATATCTACATTCTTAGCCAGCCGCCTGGCCATATCGATCTGGCAGTTCATCCCTTTCTGCCCAATCCCTTGATTGTGCTTGCGCCCCAAACACATCCCCTTGCAAAAGAGAAAAATATTCCCATTTCAAAGCTCAATGACGAAGCCTTTATCATGCGCGAACCCGGCTCCGGTACTCGTGACGCTATTCAAAAGCTTTTTGAGGAGCACAATATCAACGTCAGAGTGCGGCTAGAGCTGGGCAGCAACGAAGCGATCAAGCAAGCGATTGCTGGTGGGCTAGGGATCTCAGTACTCTCGCAACACACCATTATTTCAGAAGGGAGTCGGAGCGAATTCGCGGTGCTTGATGTAGAGCATTTCCCGATTAAGCGTCAGTGGTACGTCACCCATCTGGCGGGCAAGCAGCCTTCTGTGGTGGCAGATACCTTCTTGCAATATCTACTAGACGAAAGCCCCCAGCTGGCAGAAAAGTTCTTGCCGGGTCTGGATGAAAACAACGTCTCAGAAGACGTACTAGTCACGGTTTAGAGATTTCTTTGAGCCTGCTTAAGCTGTAGTACTGCGTCAAGCTTAAAATTTTGGTTAGGGAGGACATGAAGAAGGCTTCGACGTGAGCTCAGCCGAAGGGAGGATGCGGAGACGCGGTGAGTCTAATCAGTGAGCGTCTCCGTCGTGTCTCCCCATCCCCTATCCGCCCTTTGTCCTCTGGACAAGACTTCGGCGTGAGCGCTCAGTCGAACGCTCAGAGTCAGTGCCGCGTCAGTCTTACCCGCAACTGGAGGCTGACAGACAACTAGCCCACTGGCTGCTTTAGTGCTTCCAGCACCTTGTCGTGGATTTCGCCATTGCTGACAATGACGCCCCGGTTGTCAACCAGGCGAGCGCTTTTAGAGAAATCTAGCGGCTTGCCAGTCATATCGGTGACGCGACCACCGGCTTCTTCGACCACGATGACGCCAGCGGCATGGTCCCAAATCTTTTCGCGGTAGTCGGGTGATTTGGGGGAAGGCAATCGCAAATACAGCACGGCTTGACCAGACGCTACGGCGGCGTACTTAGCCTGGCTGTCCATGCGCATTGAGTCGGCGGTAATACCAACTGCTTGGGCGATCGCAGATTGCTGGGTCTGGTCCCCGTGGCCTGACTCAACACTTTCTACAAACCGGAAGTGGTCAGCATCGGCGGACGAGGTGACTTTAATCGGCGCTGGGGCGCTTTCGTCGAGGGCCATCATTTCTGCGCCTTCACCCCGCACGGCGACGAGCAGCAGGCCGGTCTTATCGCCGATCGTGAGGGCCGGACAAGCCAGGGCACCCACCTTGATTTCACCGTCTTCAACCATGGCCAGGGCGACAGCGTACTGGTCGCCGCGCAAAAAGCCTTTGGTGCCGTCGATGGGGTCTAGGGTCCAATAGCGAGAAGCGACATCGCCGTTGCCGTGGTCAATCCACTGGGTCACAGCATCAGCGGTGGCGTCTGCGATCGCGACCTGCACATACTGGGTCACTTTCTGGAGACGATCGGTCATTTCTGGCGTCTTCAGATCGGCGGCGTCTTCTTCACCCACCACCGGGTCAGTCGGAAAGGCGTCGGCCAGCATTTTGCAGACCACGGCCTGGGCACCAAAGTCAGCCACGGTCACCGGGCTGCGATCGTTTTTCTCAATTGCTTCGGGCACCATCTCGGTGCGGACTCGCTGGCAGACAATCGCAGCGGCTTTGACGGCGGCGATCGCAATTTCTTTTTCTTTTTCGTAAGACATAGGCTGGTTACTTTACTCGCTACTCGCTATATATAGTCAAAACGGTTCGTCAAACGGTCTTTGACTCGATGAATTAAAAACGCAGGGTTCTTAAACCATCCAAATTACAAGGATCCATCCACGGTCATAACACAAACAGACCTTACATCCCAATTCAGTCTAAAGTGACTGAGATCCGTGGGCTTTGTGACCTTTTTAGAATTCACCCAATCTTGAGGGTGGCAAGCAGGTTCTGAATGATACCGAGCAGGTTTGGAACCCAAGGGGATCGCCCAAATATAAGGCTCTGGCTGAGACGGGCGAAAGGCGAAAGGCGAAAGCGGTGATTTATTTAATTGCAAGCGTCTAAGCGTTTTGGCAACCCATCGTCTTAGATAGGTAAGGAGGCAGAATAAGGATTAATCCAGTCTCGAGTCCCAAAATGTTGACAGGCAAAGGCCGCGACTCGACTGGCGGCTGCTAGCGCTGACTCAAAGGGTAGCTCTGGATAAAAGTGGCAAAACGCCCCGTGAAAGATATCCCCAGCCCCTAGCGTATCTACCACCTTGACCTGGGGAACCTCCAATTGAGTATGTCTGCCCTGCTGACTGACCTGTATCGGCTGTTCGCCCTGGGTAATGGCAATTTTGGCAATGCCTAACGAACCCAGATATGTCATTGGGTCGCTGCGATCAGGTGGAGAAAAATTAGCAGAAGCAATCACCACGTCTGCGCGTCGAAGCACCCGGTCAAAGCCTGGCTTCCAGCTACCGGCATCCACCACCACTGGGATATCGCGTGCCTGGGCCAATGCTGCCAATGTTGCTCCCATCGCCATTTGATGGCCATCAATCAAAATAACATCGACGCCGTCAAGCAGATCTGACCACTGAGCGCCATATTGTGTGTCGAAGGGTGCATCACTCAAATGCTGTCGATCAGCGGCGTTTCGAGAGATAACGGCTCGCTCTCCAGTGGCTGCACTCACCACAATGGAAGAAACTGGCGGCGGTATGGCTCGTTCAGGCTGCAAATCAATCAAATCGACCTGCCAACGGGCTAAATCTTCTCTTATCAGTGCTGCCAAAGGATGAGCCCCTAACACCCCCAGGACAATCGCTCGCTGATCTGCCAGCTGACTGAAGGCCACCGCTGCATTAGTAGTAGGCCCCCCTGCGGCCATCATGGCTTGAGTTGCAACCACTTTCTCATTTGCTGCGGGGGGATGATCAGCCTGATAAATATAGTCTAGGGTGACCAGTCCAACAAATAGGCCTCGTTTCATCGCCAGCTCGCTACTCCAATT
>JBCBZL010000282.1:0-6565 GCA_039815385.1 Cyanobacteria bacterium P01_A01_bin.114 | reverse complement strand
TAGCTGTGTCCATTGCGGGCTTTGTACGGGCGTATGCCCCACCCAGTCGCTGACGCTTGACCCGCTCACCTTTAAGCTCAACTTTGCTCGGGCTCGGTGTATCGTATGTGAGCAATGCATTCCCACTTGCCCTGTGCAGGCTATCTCAACCAACCTTTAGCATGTCCTCGTTTCCCTGGCTGTCCTCACTGCTGCTGCTGCTATCTTACCTGGGCTTTGGTGCATTTTTACATCACCAAAGCAGCCCTGATCTGATTTGGATATTGGCCATTAGCCACGCGTTTGTAGAAGCCGCCTTTTTGAGCGTGGCCTGGAAACCGGTTCGAAATGTTTTCTTGCTGGGGTTTAAATCTGACGTGGGCTACTCAATCATGGCCCTGGCCATAGCCTCCCTGTCCGTCGTCATCGTGGTTTGGATTCAAATTTTTGCTTATTTTCTCGCCATGCTGGCCGCGTCGCTGCTGCTGCGAGTTGACTTACTGACCCGCGATGTCAGTAACCTGTGGTCGTTTTTAACCTTGACCCTAATTTCAGCGGCTGGCCTTGCCCTGAGCTGGATTCCCCATTGGATTTTGACTAGAAGCTTGACAGCATAAGGATTATGGACACTATAGAAATCGGCACAGCCTGAGTGATCTACCCTAAGGACTTGGGAGAAGCTTACATCAGCACAAGCGTTTAACTGTTGCCCCTACCCTGTGTCCGGCCGTGTCACAGGGTATTTTTTTGGGAAATCCAGTCGCGCACCAGTGGGTTAACGATCTCAGGCGCTTCATCCTGGGGGCAGTGTCCCACTCCTTCAAGGGGTATAAAGTCTTCTACCACATCGTATTCACCCAGTAACCTGGCCAGCTCAATGGGCTCCCACGGGTCGGCGGTGCCCCATAGCATCAGCACCGGGCAGCGAAGCTGCGGCAGCAGATCTTCTGCCAGCGGCCCCTGGGAATAGCTAATAAATGACAAGAACACGTCCAGTGCGCCAGGATCACGTGCAGGCGCTAATAATAGATCCACTAATTCATCTGTCACAGCCTCGGGGTGACCATACGCTTGCGATAAAATCCGCCGTAGGGTCTTAGGTTTGGCCAGGGTCGAAAAGAAAAACTGCCCCAAGGGTCGATAGCTCAGTACTCGCTGCATCAAAGGCGCAGGTGCGCTCCGATACCACGGCAGCGTCTGTCGCTTACGGTCGTGCAGCAGTCGCAAAGAGCAATCTAGCACTACGATGCCTCGCACCCAGTCGGGCTGCATCACTGCTGCTTGCATAGCGACTACGCAGCCGATGGAGTTGGCCACGATAAAGGTAGGTTCGCCAATCACCGTTTCGCAAAAATCAAGGATCTGCTGCCCCCAGGTTTCAAACGTATAGTCAATGGGCTCGCCGGGTTTGGGTTTAGCGGATTGGCCATAGCCAATCAGATCGATGGCGTAAACACGATTAGTTTCGGCTAAGACAGGGATGTTTTTACGCCAGTGATCGCTCGAGGCTCCAAAGCCGTGAATGAGCACAATCGGCGCGCCAGTTTGCCCGGCGTGCTGATAGCGGATCGAGAAGCCTTGCCAGGTCCAAAATTGGGTGTCGGGCAAGATTTGTGAAGTAGCCGTCATGGGTAAGTTGATAATTTCTCTTACCTTAACGGTTCTACAACTTCGGCGGGGCCGAGGATGGAAATGTAGGAATCGATGAAGCACCGCTGGGCGGCGGCTTGGGCGTCTTCGACGGTGACGGCGTTGATATCTGTCTGGAAGGATTGATCAAAATCTATGCCCAGGCCGATGGCTTCGTACCAGCCCAAAAGCTGAGCGATTTGGCCGTTGGTTTGTTTGCCCAGGGCATATTGACCCAGCAGCTTGTTCTTAGACACCTGTAGTTCTTCGTCGTTTGGCGGGGTCTCACAGAGCCGTTCGATTTCATACTGCAAGCCTTTTAACGCCACTGAGCTGTTTTGCGGCGCAGTGCCAATATAGGCCACAAACTGCGAGGTGCTTAAGCGAGTTGGATAAAACGCAGAGACATCGTAGGCCAGTCCTTGCTTTTCTCTCAGTTCTACAAACAGCCGACTAGAGAGCCCGTTGCCTAGATAGGTACTTAAAAGCTTAAGGGCAGCATAGTCAGGATGTTTGACTGAACCGGCCAGATGACCCAAGACAATAATGGATTGATTTGTCTCTTGGGGGGTGACAATCCGATAGGCTTTGGGCGATAGCGCTGGCAGCCTCAAAGGCGGCATAGGCTCGGTGGGGGCTTGCCAATCGCCCAGCGTTTGCTCAACCAGGTCAACGGCCCGTTGGGGATCGATGCGACCGACTACGGTCACCACCAGGTTATCGGGGCGAAAATAGGTTTGATGGGTGGCCACTAGCGCCTCTCGATCGAGGGCGGTGACGGTGTCTGGTGTGCCTAGGCTTGACAGTGCATAGGGATGATCGCCATACATGGCTTCGCGCAGATGGTTGTAGGCTACGGTAAAGGGCTGCTCTTGCATCGATCGCAGCCCCTGAAGCGTGAGCTTTCGCTCTAGCTCGATTTCGTGGTTGGGAAAGCTGGGCTCACGCAGGATCTCGGCAGCGAGGCCGAAGATGGGCTCAAAATCGGCAGAGACCGTCTTGAGACTCACCAGGCTGTAGTCTGATGTGGCATCAGCGCCTAAACTAGCCCCGACGTATTCCACCGCTTCGGCAATTTCTAACGAAGAGCGATGGGCCGTCCCTCGGGTTAGCAGCGAGGTTAACAAGCTAAACAAACCTGCTTGCTGACGCGATTCGCAACACTGACCGGCTTTGACAAAAATGCGGGCTGAGATGATATCGGCGACCGAGTTCTCGATGGCAATGACCACAATGCCGTTGGGGAGCTCTACGCGCAAACTGCGCTGCTGAGCTGGGGTCTGGGTAGAAGAGGTAAAAACAGTCACGGGCAATTCTCAGGATATTTTAGAGGACTTAGCGCACTCGAAAAGGGGGAATGGAAACCGCAGCTAGCTTGCCGCTTGTAGGTGTATCGCAGCATAACGTTCAGGGGATAAATACTGGCCAGCTAAGGTTTGCAGCGTCGCTCTTGTGCAGGCTTGAACGTGGGCAGGATACGACATCGCTAGCTCTGGGGTCGCAATGGTGCTGTAGTAGCCGTAAAGGCCAGCTAGCTGCCCCGGAGTCTCAGTGGAAAAGGCGTAGTCGTTGGTGAGTAGCCGCTGACAGCGAGACAATTCTAACTCTGTGGCAGGTTTGGCGGCTAGGTCTGCGATGCGATCGCACACCAGCGCCTCTACATCTGCCACCCTATCTGAGTCTAACCACATACTGAGACTAAATAAGCTGCAATCTTGTTGCACTGAAAAACTAGCGCCGACGTCTTGCACCCACTGGCGCTCTTCTTGCAGCTCGCGCACCAGCCAAGAGGTGCGCCCTTCGCCCAGCAGCACGGCCAGCAAATCTAGCCCGCAGGCGGCCCCGAGCTGATTGACCCCTGGGCCTAGCCAGGCCATCATCAGCCGATCTTGCTCAAGCCTGGGCAGCGCCAGCGTCTGGCGTCGCTTTTCGGTCAAGCGCGGGGGCGCGGCTGTGCCTTCACTGGGGCAGGTCGCGGGTGGGGCAAATCGATGAAAGGTTTGCTGTACCAGATCTATCGCCTTTTCCAAGGACACCTGACCGGTCAGCACCACCGACATATTTTCTGGCTGATAGTGGGCCTGATGAAACCGTCGCATCTCCTCAGGCGAGCGCTGGTTTAGGATGTCGGGTGTACCGAGTACCGAGCGTCCGTAAGGGTGCTCGGGATATAGCAGCTCTGACAGGGCTTGAAACCCCAACCAGTCCGGATCGTCACAGGCCTGTCGAATTTCTTCGAGGACGACATAGCGCTCTCGTACAAACTCATCTGCCGGAATCGACGCTCGCAGTAATAGCTCGGCCAGGTAAGGCAGCGTATCTGTCAGGGCATCAGCGGCCAGGGTGATAAAAAAATGGGCATAGTCATGGCTGGTGGCCGCGTTGGTAAACCCACCCCGGCGCTCAATTTCTTGGTCGAATGCCCCTGGCAGTAGCTGATCGGTGCCCTTGAAGACCATGTGCTCTAAAAAATGAGCCATGCCTGCCCATGCTAAAGGCTCTCTCGTGGCCCCCGCGTTAACCCAGACATCTGCCACCACCACTGGCGTTGAAGTAATTTCTTGATGAATCAAGGTCAGTCCGTTGTCTAACCGGACGACGTTTGCAGGAAAAGGGACTGAAGTGTTTGAAGCGGTCACGTAAATTCGCCCACTTGATAAAACAACATACAGACGAGGGGGTAACCCCTGACTGGAATCTATCCTTGGCTGGAATCTATGCTAGCGCTCAGTCTGTCAGTTGTTGTGGAAACTACACAATTTTGGCAGTTTTAGAGACAAGAAAGGCTCTGTCCGACGGACAGAGCCTTTCTAAAATCTAAGATTTCACCGCAACGCCGTTTTACCTCAGTTTTTGACCTGGTAAAACCAGGGGGGAGCCGTGGCTACGATTTAAAGTTTCCGAGTACAAGCCCGGTATACTGCCACCGCAGAGCTATTCAGCTCCCAGAGTCAAAAAGCATAGATCAAGAAACATTGTTGGCAGTCACCAACGCCGTAGTGAAATCTAGGCTCATCATAACTAACTGAGGCCCCTCTGCGACAAGGGGGAAACAATACAGAACTATGACGGGTTTGCCGTACCCCCATAGGAATTTCAAATTAAACCGTGTCAGGATACCAGCAAGATTCTACTTGGTGGATCAGGGCAGCCAGCTCGGCATCAGACTTTATCACGTCCGTGATCACGGTCACGTGGCCCAGCTTGCGCCCAGGTCGGGATTTTGTTTTGCCATACCAGTACACATGGGCGTTGGGAATCGCTGACAAAGCGGCGCGTTGCTCGGCATAGTCAGCGGTGGCCGTTTCGTACCCGAGCAGGTTGATCATCACTGCCTGGGAACAGGTTAGGGCGGCTGCCCCCAGCGGCTGGCCGCATACCGCCCTGAGCTGCTGCTCAAACTGAGAAGTTTTGCAAGCGTCGAGGGTGTAGTGCCCGGAGTTGTGGGTGCGGGGGGCAACTTCATTGACCAAAATCTGGTCATCGGCGGTCAAAAATAGCTCAATGCCAAAGAGGCCGACCACGCCCAGCTGGGTCATCAGGGTGGCTGCGATCGCACTTACCCTTTCCTGCACCGCCGCCGACACGCGCGCGGGGGCAATCACCCGGCGACACACCTGGTCAATCTGCTGGGTTTCGACCACGGGATAAACCGCAATGTCACCAGATTGCGATCGCGCCACCATCACCGCCAGCTCTCGCTCAAACGGCACAAACGCCTCTAGCAGCACGGGCTGATAGCCTAGCCTGGCCCAGGTTTCTCTGACGGCTGCTAAATCTTTGAGAATGAAGGTCCCCTGACCGTCATAGCCGTGGCGGCGCGTCTTTAGAGCCAGCGGCAGCCCCACGGCAGCAACCTGAGCTGCCAGATTGGGCAGGTCTGCCTCAGAGGCAAGCGTCACAAAGGGCGGCGAGGGCAGGCCAATGCGCTGGCAATATTGGCGCTGGTCATACTTATCGAGCAGCGGGGCTAGACAGTCTAATTGAGGATAAAAGGTCACCCCGGTCAGCTGTCTGAGCGCAGGCAGATCAATAAACTCATTCTCAAAAGTGACCACGTCACACTGGGCCGCCAGCTCAGCTGTCCCCTGGGCATCTGCGATCGGGGTCAATACAACGTCAGTCGCAACCGACACCGCCGGATCGGTCGACTGAGGCGTTTGCACGACCAGATCTAGCCCCAGAGCCTTGGCCCCCGCTGACATCATCCAGGCGAGCTGCCCGCCCCCGATGACTCCGACTCGCTTAACCTTGATCTCCATTACGCTTGCCCTTAATGTAACCGGCCAGATCTACAACCCAATCTATTTTTTCACGGTGCAGCTTTTACAGCATGGCCAAAGTATCTATCTCAAAAGTATCTATCTCAACAGAAAGAGGTAACCTAAATCTTGCACCCAACGAGCTATGTCCAGACATCCGCAATCTACGGTAAACATGCTTCGATAGGAGGGTGACCTTCAATCCCCGCCCACTCGCAGCATTTTGGATTTTTCAAAGCCCCTCAAATCAAACCACACCCTCTGGCTAGCCCTCAGCCTTTTCTTTGCCGCACTTTATGGGGCTCTATTTTGGCGTCAGGCTTTTACGGGTGAATACGCCCTACAAGACGACGCCCGTCAGCACATTTTTTGGATGCAGCGCTGGCTTGACCCCGATTTGTTTCCAAACGATCTGATTGCCGACTACTTTCAATCGCTCGCACCGTTTGGCTACGAGACCCTTTATAAAACAGCGGCCGGTCTGGGCATTCATCCCTTTTTGCTGAGCAAGCTGCTGCCGCCGATCTTGGGCATCGTCGCGACGCTGTATGGGTTCTGGCTTTGTATGCAACTGATCCCGGTGCCTGCGGTGGCCTTTATCAGTACGCTGCTGCTCAACCAGTCGATGTGGATGTGGCGCGATCTGGGGTCGGGCACCCCCCGCGCTTTTGCAATTCCACTCTTGTTGGCGTTTT
>JBCBZL010000149.1:0-11344 GCA_039815385.1 Cyanobacteria bacterium P01_A01_bin.114 | reverse complement strand
CGACCCTGGCCTTGCTAATTCTGGTTGGTTGCAGCAAATGGCAACACCGTTGATACTGTCCAAAGTGATCGCTAGGGGGAGAGGTCGCTCATCAACCGCAATCCGCTGATCTACGAACTAGCTTGGTTAGCTTTAGGGGCGGTTCAGTTTGGAGGGCACTTATGGATGGGCTACTAGGTATACCATCGCTGATGAGCCACCCTATATACAAGGGGCGTTGCAGGCAACGCCTGTACGAGGGCGAAAGGCGAAAGACGAAACAGATCCGCATCAGCCCGTAACCGGCAAAGCCGTTTCTTTCATATCCGCCAGCATCTTTTTCAAATGCTTCAAAGCCGGTGTGACGATCGCCACAAAGTACGCCTCTCGAAGCTTGCGCTCTGGAGCGCTGCCGTGAACATAGGCCCGTGCCCCAGCATGGAGCATCGCCGCCTGAGAAGAGCGCAGCGAGAGCTCTGCCGCCGTCGCCCGCGATTGAATGATTTCTCGAGTGAGCTGAGGATCTGCGACGCCCGTACACGCATTGAGCTGATCGGCTAGCCGATAGGCGCGCTGCCGAGCCATCTGCAAATCAGCCGTCAGATCTTCAGCCTGATCGTCCAAGAACCGATTAACATGCCCTAACCGCTTATTAGAACGCTCCATTAGCTCAATACAGCTCGCCGTTAGCCCCAGCCCCATGCCCACCTGGGTCAAAATAAACCCTGGGCGAATACAGGCGACATACGCATCGCAGGGCGCTGCCAGCACCCACTCATCGGGGACAAATGCATTTCGAAACAGACAGCTAAACGTGCCCGTCCCTTCTAAGGCGATAAAGTGAGCATTGCAGCGTAGAGACATGCCCTCCAGGTCATCTGAGACAATCGCCATCATGTACTCATCTGAGTCGGGCCCTGAGCTGTCTATCCGGGCCGCGATACCAAAAGCGTGTCCTGGTCCCAGGTTTGAGACCCAGGGCAGCATGCCGTTGACCACATAGCCCCCCTCCACCCGCGTCGCCGTCAGCGCGATTTTCTCGATATCCGCGAAATGCTTCATCGGGTTTGAGAGCCCTGTCCCCGCCAGCACTCGCCCGGTCGCTACCTCCGGCAGCAGCTTTTGCTTTAAGGCGGTGTTCTCTGTGTTCTGCAAATACCACGTGCAGGCCACCTGGCACCAGCTAATAAACCCGGTTGAGAGACAGTCTTTAGAGATTTCTTCAATGCTTTGAACGGCAACCCTTAGCCCTTTGCCAGACCCTTCATAATCAGGAGACACCGCGTGGGAAAAAGCGCCAGCTGCCCCCAATCGATGCATAATCTGCCCCGGAAACTCTCCCTCGAGATCGATCGCTTGTACTTTAGGTGCAAGCTCCCGGTTAATCGTATCGCGCAGCGGCTCAATAGCCGGGTCAATCTCTGTAGAACTCAGGTCTAAGGACGCTTGAGGGTCGGTAAATGCCTTGGAGAGAGTTTGCATGACGATGTCAAATTTTTGGTTGAGAACAGTTTTTAAAGATGGGCTATTCGCCGTGGGCGTTTGCAGGGAAATTTTCGATTAGTTAAGACAACAGGCTCCAAGAGCGTAAATCCTGGGGCCTGTTTAAGTCTGCTAACTTGAGTACTAAACCTTAAGCTGTACTGCTGGACGGTTAAATACTGAGCTCTTTTTTGGAAAGGTGAGGTGGTGAGTACGCTTCGCTTGGTGAGGTGGTGAGGCGCTTCGCTTGGTGAGGCGCTTCGCTTGGTGAGGTGGTGAGATGGTGCTAGAGGTGAATCCAGAGGGCAGATGTCTTCACCCACTCACCTACTCACCCACTCACGCCACTGACACCGACACCGGCATCGGATTGCTCAAGGTCGCAGATACCGGCGACCAGGTGTTGGCATGATTGACCATCTCCTCTAGCACTTCGCGGTCGGCATCTCCGTCGATATCGACTTTAACCCGCACGTCAGTAAACCCAATCTGGGGCTTCTCCAATTCGCCCGTGCCCCAGGTGCTGACAATATTGATATCGCCTTCCAGGGCAATCTCAAGCTTGGTGAGGGTAACCCCTTTGGCGGCTGCATTGGCTTGAATGCCAACCACCAGACAAGAGCCCAGGGCACCCAGCACAATCTCAGACGGGTTAGGGGCGGTGTTATCGCCCAGCAAGACAGGGGGCTCATCGATGGCAAAGGCCTCTAGGTCACGGGCGTAGTTAAGGCTGCGAAACTTGCCTGTGCAGACGGTTTTAACCTTCAGCGTCTTATCCGCAGGGTTGGCTTTATTCTTAGCGGCTAACTCCGTCAGGCCATCCTGGGGGATGGGGGTTAGCGGTGCTGCAACCTCAGCGGTCATTGTAGTTGCTTCGGCCATGGTACTGTCCAAATAGAATGATCACTCTAGTCAGGATACAAGAAACTTCTGAGAGAAGAAAGCAGGATGTTATCAATTGGTGAAATCATGCGATAGAAAATCCCAGTTTCTCGAAAGAATGTCCGATGTATCCGTTAATACTGCCAGGTATATTAGTGCTGCCAGATATTTAGTGCTGCCAGGTATAGCAGCCGCCAGTTTCGTTAGGGCAAGGCTGCGACGCCATTTGGTTGTGCGCTATAGATCGTAGCGATACTCGGTGCCCTAACCTAAATGGCAAAAGCTATACAAATGATGAAAAAGTGCATTCACAGGAGTTATTGCTAATGTCCGCCCCCAAACTGGTGCCGCCCTTTACTCGCGAGATCGCGATACAAAAAGTCCGTATGGCCGAGAATGCCTGGAATAGCAGGGATCCTGAGCGAGTCTCGATGGCCTATACCGAAGATAGCCACTGGCGAAACCGGGCTGAGGTATTTCAGGGACGAGAGACCATCCGCGCCTTTTTAAAGCGTAAGTGGGACAAGGAGCTAGACTATCGGCTGACCAAAGAGATGTGGGCCTTTGGCGAAAATCGAATCGCGGTACGGTTTCAGTATGAGTGGCACGATGACTCAGGCCAGTGGTATCGCGCCTATGGCAACGAAAATTGGGAGTTCGCTGAAAACGGTCTGATGCGACGCCGCGAGGCCAGCATTAACGACATGCCGATTAAAGCAACCGATCGCCGGTTTCACTGGCCTGCGCCGGGGCCACGACCGGAGGATGATCCTGGGTTGATTGATTCGCCAGTGTGAGGGGAAAGGCGAAGGGCGAAAGGGGAAGGGCGAAGGGCGAAAGGGAAAAGGCGAAAGGCGCTAGCGTAGCCATGCCCCTTGGGCTATAGGGCGAAAGGCAAAGGGCCTGCTATTTCATCTCAGATCAAAGCTGAGCTCATTCAGAAATCTGCATGAGTTGCTTAGCTAGATGCTCGCGGAAGGCACCTATTCCTCCTTGACTACCCCATCGATTCCGAAAAGCTTGAAAAGACGTAAATTCATATGGAATGCCCTTTTGAATTGGAATGTCAAAACCTAAAACTTTTTCTCGATGGGGCAGTCTATTCCATTCCGTGCCTGGTTTCCACCAGACGATCTTGATATAGCGATGAAACCAACCGCCTTGCTCATAGGGTTGGTCGTCTAGAATCTCAACAATATGCGTAATTTTGGCATGTTGGGTTAGTGCCATTAGGTCGCCCGACTCTAGTTTTTCTGAGCCCTCATGTTTGAATCCTAATGGGAGAATAGTCAGCCCATTCTTTTGAATAACTGGGTCTTCTTGGTCAGCAAT
The DNA here is from genome assembly GCA_039815385.1 of Cyanobacteria bacterium P01_A01_bin.114. GTDB lineage: Bacteria > Cyanobacteriota > Cyanobacteriia > Phormidesmidales > Phormidesmidaceae > SIO4C1. The sequence goes on along the minus strand of JBCBZL010000149.1, from coordinate 7,669 downwards.
TGCATCAGGGGAAAGAGCCCAATCATGTGGCCAGTCTTCAGGGGGCGTTATAACTTTTACCCACTTTAGGCGATCTAGATTCATACTTTTTTCCTTAATGAGATAAGTCAATATCTAAGAGTCATCGTAAGCTCAATTTCTATACCCTGGCCATATCCAGAACCGTAGTTTTTCCTACGATAAAAACTCAGGGTTCCAATCTGGTTATGGTTTAGATCTAGCGATAAAAGCTCCTCTATTTTCTTCAGAGGGTTCTTGTTTTTATCCGATACGATTCAAAAAGCTGGGCAGGCAACAAGCCTATCTTATGGCAAGGGTTCAGTTATTGACTAATGCGCCCTTCAACACCTGTCGCGCGATATCGAACCCTCGCCGCAGTTTGGCTTTATCGCGATGGAGTTTGCCCATCAGCATCGCGCCCTCGATCGCCGTCAGCAGCTGCTCAGCTAACAAATCCGGATTGGTTTCGGGTTGCAGCTGCGCTTTACCCTGGCGCAGCAGCCGCGCCAGGGCTCCTTCCCACTGGCTAAATACCTGCATTAAGTGATCTCGAAATGACGGATCTTGCTCCACTAGGTCGACGACCAGATTCCCCAGTAAGCAGCCCCCGCACTTCGGTTCTTTAAGCTGCTTCTCTTCTAGTCGATCCAAAATCCACAGGAGCTGTTCAATAGAGTCCATGCCCTGAGCTGCCGCAGGCTCTAAAACATTGGCCTGTAGCTGAGACCACTCAAAGTCAATCAGCGCATGGCCCAGGTCTTGCTTAGACCGAAAGTAGTTGTAAAAACTCCCCGACGAGGCTCCGCTCACCTTAAACAGTTCACTCAGCCCTGTTGACGTCAACCCCCGACGATGAACCGTATTGACCACTGATATCAAAATATCCTCGCGGGTTCGTTTGAGGTTAACCATGATTATGTTCAGCCAGTCATTCAGGGAAGCAATTTTCTATAGCAATTAATCATACGCCGTCATATTGTCAGAATCAGCTATTCTGAGTCAAAATTAGCCGCCTGACACCTTAGTTTTGCAAATCAACAATCCAAGAACTGCCAATTAGGCAACATTCTTAATCCCACTATCGATGGCAACCCCTATCTTTAGACCAAACACAGAAAGCATTTTTGAAAGAGTGGAGTAGGTGAGATTCGACTCTGGGCTAATTGCACGCACCACATTTGAACTGGGCATCTCAGCCTTCTTGGCGAACTCGTTGACACCATAAGCCCTGATGACTTTAGCAAGTACCTCCTTCAGGGAGATTGCTTCATCCAGAGAAGCCATAATAAATTCACGAGCAAACTCTGGGTCTTTAAGTCTTAGCGATAACGCCTCATTCCAATCTTTTACTCGTCCTTTGCTAGTCATCCTTACCCTCCAGGTATTGATTCCAAAGCTCTTTTGATGCCTTGATATCTTTTTTCTGAGTATCCTTTCTTCCTCCATTCAGAAGTACGACAGTTTTTCTAGCGTCAACACCAAAGTAGAGCCGATACCCTGGTGGAAACATAAATCTTGCCTCATACAGGCCATCAGTAATCTGCTTGTGGTCACCGAGGTTACCTTTCTCAAATCGAAACACCCTTGCCTCTATTCTGGCCTGATCTTTGATAGGCAAAGAATCTATCCACTCAGTGTAAAGGCATCTCCCTTGACTATTTCGCTAAAGGAGAACTGTATACATGACTCTATTTTGTCGCATACGATAATTTAGCTCAAATACTTAATAGTTTCAGCTAGATTAGGATAATTATGGCATAGGTGCCTTGCAACCCTCAGATTCATAGAATCATTGCTTCTGAATCGAGATTCATCCACTTATCAATATGATTGAATTCTGTGGTGTTGCAGAATACCTCAATAAGGTAACTCAGCGTTTTTGAAAGCCTTGACCTCGATTTGAAGGTGCCCAGATCAGCAGTTCTCCCCGATCGCCCCCCGCCGCTAGATAGATGCCCTGGGGATGCCAGGCCAGGGTCGAGAACCCTTGTGAAACGCCTTTCAGGGTTTGCTGGAGAGATTTTGCGTTTTGCCAAAGACAGACTTGCCCATCCTGAGAGGCAGAGGCTAAGAGCGGGCTTGTGGGGTGAAACGCGATCGCACTCACCGTCCGTCGATGCTGCTGAAGCACCTGACTTTTCCAGTTATTGCCCTGGCGACGCCAGACGGTGATGCCGTCTAGGCAGGCAGCTGCGATCGCAGCCCCTTGACCATCTACAGGGGGCGACCAGGCCACCTGTCGCACCTTGCCTGGAAACCCCTGCATCAACCACGGCGGCGGCTTATCCCAGGCCACCACCGTCAAAGTTCGATCGAGATTACCCGACGCCAGATAGGCCCCATCAAGAGACCAATCTACCGACAGACTTGCGCCGGGTACTTCAATAAATTCAGGCTCCGCTGCCCAATCATCACTGCGCCAGACCTTGACACCGCTGTGCCCGCTGACCGCCAGCCAGCGCCCCTGCGGATGCCACGCCAACCCCAACACCGAAGACTCCGCAAAGTCTTGATCTGTCAGCAGCCCTGCTTGGGCAACATCCCAAACCTGTACCTGGCTACCCGCCCCAAACGCCAGCCAGGGCTGAGTTGGGTGCCATCCCAAACGATCTACCCAGCAGTGAGGATTTTGTAGAACCTTGACTGGCTGAATATCCAACTGGGCGAGAGGCTGGGCGAGAGGCTGCATTTGCCAGATAAAAACCTCACCCTGCTGCCCGGCTGCGGCCAGATAGTCACCCTCTGCCGAAAACCCGAGGCAGTTGATAGCCCGACCGGCGGCTCCTGGCTCTCCTGAGCGTAAAGATATTTGCCCCCCCTCTGACCACAGAAACACCTCACCGAGGGCCGAGCTAGCAGCTAAATAGGCCCCATCCGGAGACCAAGCCAGGGCCGTTATATAGTCATTCAGCAGCCCCTGCCAGTGAACCTCAAAGGATTTTGCAGGGGATTTTACAGGAGAGGCTTTTGAATCAGCAGCCTTTGAACGGGACTTAGCCATCACACCAAACAGGCCCGAAACCCTTCTCTGAGCTGCGCCTCATCTAAATTACGGCCAATAAAAACCAGCTCACTTTTACGAGTTTCCGTGGGTTTCCAGGGGCGCTCAGTCTTACCGTCAAAGATCATATGCACCCCCTGAAACACAAAACGATTATCCTCTCCCTGAATGTTGAGAATCCCTTTCATCCGAAAGATATCTGGCCCCTGGGTCTGCAATAGGTTCGACATCCAGGCGTTGAGTTTTTCCTTATCTAAAGCCCCGTCTTCTACAAAAGCCAGCGAGTAAACCGACTCATCGTGCTCGTGGGCATCTTCGCTCAAAAACTCAGGATCAACATCCAGGGCCCGATCTAGGTCAAAGGCTCTCACCCCCAAAATTGAGTCCATCTGCAGCTCAGAATTTTGAGTGCGATAGATTTTCACCAAGGCATTCATTTCTCGAATCTGGCGTTCTAGCTCATCTAGCTCGTCTGCGGTCACCAGATCAACTTTATTCAGCAAAATTACATCTGCAAAAGCAATCTGCTCTTGAGCCTCATCACTGTCCCAATGCTGATGGATATGCTTGGCATCCACTACCGTCACCACCGCATCTAGCAGCAGCTGAGACTGGATATCTTCATCCACAAAAAAAGTCTGGATGACCGGAGCCGGATCTGCTAGCCCTGTTGTTTCAATCACTAAATGGTCAAACTTGTCGCGACGCTGCATCAGGTTGCCGATAATGCGAATCAGGTCGCCCCTCACCGTGCAACAGATACAGCCGTTGTTCATTTCAAAGATTTCTTCATCGGCATCAATCACCAGTTGGTTGTCGATGCCCACCTCACCAAACTCATTGACGATGACAGCAACTTTTTTGCCATGCTCATAGGTAAGAATATGGTTGAGCAAGGTTGTCTTGCCTGCCCCCAAATATCCTGTCAAAACAGTGACTGGCACCGCATTGATCGTTTCATCAGCCATTTCATCGGCCAGAGTAGCAGTCGGCATGGGTATCGTCCTCTACACAGGATGGGGTTGATAAATTATGGAAAGCAAGGTGGCCTTGAAATGTTCACAGCAAACCAAACGTTCTATCTACTTACCAGGTTTGTCACGCTCGCAGCAAGTTTAGATCATCTTACAAAAGCTGATAGTTAGGATCCGTAAGCGATTTCCTAATGCTTAGATCTCGCACCTGGCCGAAAAACCGCTAAACATCACCCTGCACTGAAAGTGCCAGGGCTCACTGAGTCAAACCCACTAAAGGGGTTAAAGTCGTTGAAAAGCTTATGTAACCCTAGTGCTGCCACGCTTAGTTTCTTTAGTGAACTTTGTTCAGTGAGCGCTGAGTTTTCAACTCGGCGCGGATGTCTGGCCATAGCCAGCGCGATGCAAGATTTGAGTGATACTCAATTCCTAAACCTAATCGGTGAAAGCATATATTTCTAAAACCGTGGCCACATCCAGAGCCGTCGTTTGCCCTACGGGAAAAACTCAAATTTCCAAACTGGATGTGGTGTAGATGAATTGACAGAAAAAAGCGAATAGAGTCGATTTCTAGGCTATTGCTGTCGCGTCAGCGCTTTTACCACATCAGTTTGCTCAATGTCTGCGGCAGGCTGATGAATTTTATAGGTTTGCGGCGGCTGGGTCATCACCGCAATCACCGTTTCCAGCGGGGGGCACCCCGGTTCAGTACATTTCAACTGGCTGATCGAGACAGGCACCGCTGCATCCAGCGCTAGCACCTCATATACCCAGCCCTTAAGCTGCTGAAGCTGAGCTGGCGATATCTTTTGAGGGGTGGGATCAAACAAATTCACAGGCCTGATGCCTCTCTGTCAACTCAAAACTCAAAACTCAAAATTCAAAACTAACCATCACGACCCTAAGGCGACCTCATTGACGGTACGAACCGACTGCCGGGGCAGGACTTTGTTTCTCAAGGCGATACAATCAGCCAGATAGTTAGCATCGCGGGCAATGCCCGAAAATCTGGCTGAGCCCCAGGTATAAAGCCAGGGTAACCCTAAAAAGTAAAGCCCGACTACCCCCGTGACCCCTCGCTCATGACCCGGATAGCCTTTGCCATCAAATACAGGGACGTCTATCCAGCTAAAGTCTGTGTGATAGCCTGTAGACCAAATCACCGTGCCAATATTGGCAGCTTGAATATCTAAGGCTAGCTTTGCTGAATCTGGTTCCCACACCGGACGGTAGGGAGGCTCAGCGGGGGCGTCGAGCTGGGCCTTATCGATAAAAGCATCAATGGTACGCTTGATGCTCTCAGCCACCTCGTCGGCCTGGTCGAGATTTTGCTTGAGATCATCTTGAAACGTAATTTTCTCACCCTGAATGTGTTTGAGCTTGCCATAGAGCTGCATATCTTCGAGGGCAAACTGTCGCAGGTCGATTTCACGCCCGCCGCCGCGGCCTGTGACATAGTGATTTGTTTTAGTCCTAACCGATTCTTTTTGGGGATGCTCGTCAATGGGAATGTCGTAGTAGCCCATTTGGTCTAACCAGTCCACCACATCCCTGCCGCGATACTGACGAGGAGACCGAGGCGCGCTCCCCACGCAGAGATGCACCTGCTTACCAGCCAGGTGCAAATCTTCTGCAATTTGACAGCCTGACTGCCCTGTGCCAACCACCAGGATGGCCCGATCTGGCAAAGATGTTGGGTTTCTGTAGTCCGAAGAGTGCAGTTGCAAAATACGCTCAGGCAGGCGTTCAGCCATTCGAGGAATTTTGGGCTGATGGTACCCCCCCGTCGCAATCACCACTTGATCAGCGGTATAGATCCCCATCGAAGTTTCGACTTCAAATACTCTTTTAGACTTGTTTTGAGAAACCTTTAAGACGGATACACCTTCTTCGAGGCGGGGTTGAAAAGACTTGGCATAGTTTTCTACATATTGAACAATTTCGTCGCGCTGCATAAACCCCTCAGGATCTTCACCCGGATACGTGTAGCCAGGTAAAGTACACTGCCAATTGGGGGTCACCAGGCAAAATGAGTCCCATCGTTTAGAGCGCCAGGCGTGGGCAATCTGATTTTTCTCGAAAATAATGTTATCGATACCCCGCTGCTGTAAACAGTAGCTAATCGATAGCCCCGACTGACCACCGCCGACAATAACAACAGGAAAATGTGCGCTCATGGGTTTATCTTTAGCATTTTCCCAACCTTAAACAGCGGATCTGATGACCCCTGTATACGGTGTTACCGAAAATGGAGGTCTCGCTGTATGAACAGGGGCAAAATACCTGACGCAGGGTCTGGTATAGGTTAAAGAAACAGGTGCTGTCTCAGTCGCTAATATCTACCTGTCTTTTTATGCAGGTCGCAGTACGCAGGGTGACCCCTTTTGCGCAGAGGTTTTCTATATTTTACATTGGGGTATCCCATGGTAGTATCCGGTCAATCAGCCGACTTAAAAGAGCTGGCATTAGAGGATCATCGGCTCTTTTAAGCTAATCGAGACAGGTTATTGATGTGCCCAATCTAACCAAGAGGGCCGACATTGTCTTTACAAATCTCAAACTTAGACCTGCTGTCCCAACTGTCAGACTTCCTTAATTTGTAACGACCGATACGAGTCAGGAGCTCGCAGACCTCTTAAGCTGCACTAAATTTATATTGGGAGCGAGCCAGTATGCCAGAAGTAACAACCCCTGCCCATCATGACGGTAACTTTTTTGTAGATTACGAAGAGAAAGTTTTTCCGGATGTCAAGGCAGAGGCAGGCGAAAAAGCGCTGGTTACCTTCCACACCGTTGCGTTTGAAGGGTCTATCGGGTTAGTCAATCTTTTGCAGGTGAGTCGTCTAATCTCCAAAGGGTTTGACACCTCGGTATTGCTCTATGGTCCGGGGGTAACGCTGGGCGTACAGCGAGGGTTTCCAAAGCTGGGAGATGAAGCATTTCCGGGGCACTTGGCGATGAACAATCGGCTTGTTAAGATTTTGGAAGACGGTGGCAAAGTGTACGCGTGTCGGTTTGCGCTTCAGGCTCTCTATGGTCATGGTGAACCTTCTCTCATTCCAGGAATTAGGCCAATCAATCCTCTAGACGTCTTAGATATTGTTCTCATGCACCGCAAAGAGGGCGCTTTTATCCTAGATACCTGGACGATGTAAGCCGACGATTATTAAGACGAGACGTTTCGGGAGCACTTATTTCGGGAGCATTCAATATGGACTATTCTCGGATCGTCAGGGCGGCGGCTGTACAGATTGCACCTGTGCTACACAGTCGCTCTGGCACGATGGAAAAAGTGCTTAAAGCCATTGAGGACGCCGCAAAGGAGGGAGCAGAGCTGGTTGTTTTTCCAGAAACGTTTGTTCCCTATTACCCTTATTTCTCGTTTGTGCTCCCAGCGGTGCTGATGGGCAAAGAGCATCTGAAGCTCTACGAAGAATCGGTGGAGGTTCCTGGGCCTGATGTTGAGGCGGTCAGTCGAGCGGCAAAAGCACACCAAATCGTCATTATTCTAGGGGTTAATGAGCGAGACAACGGTTCTCTTTACAATACCCAGCTGATCTTCGACGCAGACGGGTGCTGTTTACTCAAGCGTCGCAAGGTCACACCAACCTACCACGAGCGAATGTTTTGGGGGCAAGGAGACGGGTCTGGCCTGCGAGTTTGTGACACAGCGGTGGGTCGGGTGGGTGCCCTG
>JBCBZL010000096.1:0-14963 GCA_039815385.1 Cyanobacteria bacterium P01_A01_bin.114 | reverse complement strand
TTTGACGTAAGGTTCTATGATTGATGGCTGGTGCTACTTGCGCTTAATGCCAATCACAGCGGGGCGAGGTGGCCCCTCAAGGTTCACCGTGCCATCAGGCAGCGGATAGCCGATATTGCTGGGCCAGTTGCTGCCTGCAGGGACGGTTCTGCTCTGGTTAAACAGACTGCCGTCGAGGGCCAGCATCTCGATGTCACGGTTTAGCGGCGCAAACTCGTTGCTTCTAATCGGCACGCTCTCACCGGGATGCTGTACTGCAAAGATAAAGCTGTCTGCAGCAAAGGTAGGACCCGTCATCTCACAGCGCGGTGGGCCATAGCCAAACGGAATCACTTCACCTGCATCGGCCCCTTGGGTCGGTACGTAAAACACCCAGTTGTTGCCAAAGGTGCCGACCAGCGCATCGGTGCCACCGGTTGCCGTGTGGTCAATTTCCCGAATCTCAGGATCCACACCGGTTCGGAACCCATTCTGACGGCTGGTGGACATGTCGGTGACGCCCCAGACATTGCCTTGACGGTCAATCACCATGTTGTCCACGTTGGCGAAGCCAGCCCCCGAGTTAGCCCCTGCTTCACCCGCTTCAACCAGGGTGTCCCAGGTAAAAGCGGTGCCTGCGCCGTTAGCGCTAGATTCGATAATCTTATAGATACCCCCAGAAGGCTGCTGTGCATCCACGCTGGCGCTGAGCTTGGCGGTCTGAAAAACCCGCGAGTCAGGGTAGCCATCACCCCCCGGAATGTGATCGGTGTAGGCGATGTAAACAACCCCTGTGCGCGGGTCAACTTCCAGGTCTTCAGGACGAGAGGAGGGGGTGCCCCCAACCAGGTTTGCCGCCAGAAAAGCATCGACCAAAGCAGCCCCTTGATTGGGATAGAAATCAGCCAGCGTTTTACCCTGATAGGCGGGAAGCACATCAGCCTCATTGGTTACAGTCACCTCAAAGCCACCGCCGTCTATCTCGCCACCGATCGCAATTCGCTGGGGCAAGAAGTTGTGGGCATCGCGCTGGGCCTCACCCAGGGCCGCAATCTCAACAGAGCCCAAGTCAGAAGGCTTGTTCGGATTAGTGGGGGTAGACAGATTTAACGGAATCCAAGTACCCGTACCGCCAGCGTTGTATTTTGCAACGTATAGCGTACCGCTTTCAAACAAAGCACTGTTATTTTTATCGGTGAGCGCACCCAGCGCGCCATCACTCACAAACTTCCAGGTGTGCCCGCCCCGACGGTCGTCGCCCATGTAGGCCACCAGCGGCTCACCCGGCGCAACTCGGAAAGTAATATTCTCATGGCGAAAACGTCCCAGAGCCGTATGCTTGAGACCCCGCTGAGCCGGATCGGCCGGATCGATCTCAACCATCCAGCCAGACTTCTCACCCACCAGGTTGAAAAGTCCCCCGGTCTCAGACGGCGCAACCTCAGTCCCATCTGGCTTGACGGCCTCGGTGACGGTACCCTGAAAATTTTCCTCAGCTGAGAGCACCGTGCCCCAGGGGGTGTTGCCGCCGGAACAGTTATAGCCCGTGCCGATGATCTTGTTGCCCAGACCGTCAGCACTTAACGGGAAGACATCGGTCGCCGCTGGACCTGTGCCGACCAGGTAGTTGTCATCGCCCTGCTGGTGAGGCAGGCTCCCCCAGGAGGTCGGGAAGCCCTTACCTGCATTCAAGGCCAGGCCAGAGAGAATATGATAGCGACGGTTAGCCGGATCGCCCGCGATCGGGATAAAATTGCCGCTGCTGTCGCGCTGAATGCGAATCACGCTACCGCCGATGTTGTAGAACCCTTCACCCAAACGCTGGGTCGGATCGCTGGGCAGGTCGTAGCCGATGACGGCTGGGAAACTCGTCGGTAGACCGGCCAGCGTTTCATCGCCTAGCTCTTCTGCAAAGGGATAAGAGACATACTCATGGTTTATCCAGAGATATCCGTCGGTGCCCTGGCGATCAGTGGGGACAAAGCCCGTGTAGTCGTTATTGTAGCCAACGTAGTCGTCAGAGCTAGCATACGGGGTATCGGCAAAAACCTTGTCGCCCCAGGCGACGATCACATAGCGCTCATACTCAGGCGGCACCATGACATCGTCGTAAACTTCGTAGGCTGCTAGGTTAGGGCTATCAGATGCCGATACCTGATTGCCTGCGCCATTGATGCCAATGGGTAAAAAGCTAGACTTAGTTTGATAGACCGGCAGCGGATGAGGTAGACGCACGGGCGTCAGATTCAAAGGGCCATCAACTGCTGCATAAGCAACGCCACTATTCCCTTTGCCTAAGAAGGGCAAAGAGGGTGCTACAACAGTCGTTGCTGCACTAGCCCCGAAGAAAATTAGAAACTGTCGACGAGAAAAACTGGACATGAATCCTCTCTGAGATGACCTTGGATAACCTTTAAAAACTCACACGGGAAAGACCTGCACGGGGTCAAGGTGCTGAGCACTGAGTCAAAAAACACTCGGTCAGACCCAGGACACCTTGGTCTGGCTTCTGGGCCGGTAAGCACTTCAGAAAGAGTGCAAGCTACCACAGTCCTCTGAAGAAGACTACCAGACATTTTGCTTAGGAGAGTCAACCGAGCTACGAAACTATGGTTGCTCAAAATCCCCCTGATACCTAAAACCTTTTGACACAATTATTCCAGAAAATATTTTTTTGACATTAAGAACAGGTAATGAAGAGATTAATTTAAGATCCAAAATTTGAAATAAGATAGATCAAATAGATGCTCTTAACTTGATTTTAATCTTGCGATATCCTTCTGATAATATTTCTTATTTTCGCTGAGAATTAGGCCTCAAAAACAGACCTTAAAAGGCTGCTTTAAGATTGACCTCAAGCTAAAATAAACTAAAACGTTGCTCATGATTTTGATGCCAAACTGTGCTACCCCGAGCTTGGGCTAGAAGATTGCTCAATATGCTGACAGACAAGCAACTCAGTCACCTTGACTTCGATCAACTTTCGTATCTTATGCAAAAGTTATGCAGGGCTTAGACAGGGCTTTATTTGAAAAGATGACTTTGCTGCTATAGGTTTAAGTCAATTCCTTCAAAATCTATTTCAATCTGAAAAAACGAAACCAATCGCCATATAGAAAATGGCAGAAACGCTTTGTAAATTTTAGATGAAGTTTCAGAACTTGCAAAAATTTGACTTGCGAATCTTCAATAGTTCAGTGATTATTAATGATACGAATTGGGGGCGTGTGTCTGATGGCGCGTTTTTCAAAGTTTTTCATACAAGATTTTCCATAGGAGATTCTCTCGATCATGGTCAGTAACCTTGCAAAAGTAGCGATCGCAATGGCCAGCGCTACTCTAGGTGTTGCCGTTGTTGGCAATGTTCCAGCTCAAGCGATTGATTTTAATTTTGTTGTCACTGTTGAAGAGGGTTCCCTAGCGGGTGAAGAGTTTTTGGGCTCTTTCAGTTTCGATGATGCTGGCTTAACCGGTGTAGGGACAGAGACGTTTGGGGTCGCCGAGGGCTTAGAAATTGATTTCACGTTTGACGGGGTTGATTTTGCCGCCGACAGCGACATCTTTTTCCCAGATTTTCCGATTGTTGAGTTTACAGAGGGTGTTCTAGCTGGGCTCAACTTTGCTGGCGGCACTATCTTCCCAGGTTTATTTACGCCTGATTTTACAATCGCGAGTGCGGACGATGAGCTGGCTGGGGGCGATTTCTTTTCCTACAACACTTTTGAGGCTGGCAGCGGCACCGGTACAGTGGCTTATTCTGAAGTGACTGATGCAGCGGATGTGCCTGAGCCTTCCTTTGTGTTCGCGCTACTGGGCCTAGGGCTGCTGCTTAAGCAGGTGAAGCGCGATCGCACGGTTGCAGAAGCGTAGGTCTTGGCTTATTCCGAAGTTGGCTAAGATATCCTTCAAATTATTTGTAAAAATCCCTGGTGATAAAATCAGGGATTTTTACTTTAGGGGATCGCAAGGCAATAACATCCCGACAGCCCACTCTGCGAGAAGCCGCTTAGGCGTCTACATCCCCCAGTCCCTTCTCCCAATTTGAGCTACCGTGTATGCACAAGTCGGAGAGTTGAGCCAAATCCCGAAGGCCCTCATCCCCCAGCCCCTTCTCCCAGATTTTGGGAGAAGGGGAGCGAAGCCCTTCTGATAAAGAATTTCAGCTGCTGTAGAGTTCTTTCTGTAGGGAAAGGCTTACGCGGCTCAAAGTCCCTCTCCCATGACTGGGAGAGGGATTTAGGGTGAGGGCCGTCAGCCAGTACAGTTTTGGTGGGATGTTATTAACGTGCATTCGCCTTAGGGTAGAGCAAACTTTTCTCGGGTGGCTAATCATCAACAAACGGCAGACCGTCATTTTCCCAAAAGCTGGGCAGCGGAGTTGCCCCCGTTGATAGCCGAGTTGGATTAGAAGCAGCGGGGCGATTATTCTGATTGGTCGCCGGGTTGGTCGCCACCTGACGAGGCTGGTTGGGCACCCGTGTTGAGGGCTGCCGCCGTCGGTCAGACAGGTCTGGGCGAGTTGTCGGGGTGGGTGCGCTGGCAACCTGTGCTTCACTTTCGAAGTTGAGCAGCCCCCTGGCAACCCGAGAATATCCGGCATGGGCGAATAAAGTGTCATTCTGCCATTCTTCTCGAGACACCTGCATGGACAGCAGCGGCAGGATACTACCGTTACGCTCAACGGTAGCCACGACAAATAGCTCAGCCAGCTCCGGATCGGCATTGAAGGCTTCCGCTACCAGCCGACGGACGCTTTGTTCGGCTTGTTCTAACACTGTTTCGTAACTGCCAATGCTATCGGCCTGAACAGTGACGGTTAGAGGCTCGCTCTGGGCCATAGCCTGTATTGTCAATCTGCTTAACCCTAGCAGGGTCAATAGGCTCAGCCCCAAGACCTTTGGGGTGATATTTGGTAATCGTGAAACGTGCATTGAGACGGGTGTCCGATATTCGGATATTGAGTCAGACCTTGAGGTGTAAACGTGTAATAAGTCTTGCCCCATCTAAACCGGCTGTTGGCCCATAGGGAAAACATTAAGTAAACAGATGTGGCTTGACCCCCACACAACAGTACTGAGAGACTGTTAAGGGGGGCGTAATAGAAGATTAACGAGGGGTAAACAAACGGGCTGTTACCACTCCCAGTCTCGTTTTTCTTTGTCTCGTTTTTCTTTGATGGGGAGTTGGGGCTTGCCAATGTCATCTTGGGCAAGGCGGGTCCAGTGGTCACACAGCTCGGTTTCAAAAAAAGCTTTACCCTGTTTGCCTTCGTAAAAATACCCAATCGGGTCGTCACAGATATTGGCATAGCTATCGCCAATGCCGTCACCGCCCATCGGGTCAAAAATATTGACGGTGGCTTCGGGTACAGATTTCGTCATCATTCTGAGCACCTCTCCGCCTTCTTGGCGCTTAGAGTGAAAGGTGAATCGGGTGGTTATAAATAGTAAATCAGCTTTCATGGGATAGCTGCGATCGCACAGCAGCAGCCCCATCACCGAATAGTAAGTGTCTATATCTGGGTATTCAACCGAAACCAATCGTAGAAATGCATCTACCTCTTTAGCTTTGAATGACTTTCGCAGCCAGGCCTCGCGATCGTCTCCGGGGGCGGGGCTCGGTATTACCGTCAAAGACACAATATTTTGAGGGTTGATTGCAATTAGCGAAGCGAGATGCTTAAAATTGCCCTGGTTAGTCTCTGGTAAGACATGGGGGGTAATCATTGATGGATTGTGAACCATAGGTTTCACCCATATAGCTGCTGGTTCGAGGACGATTTTTCACACCATAACCTTTGCGAAATCTAAATCGGCACCCCCCCTCACCCCCTCATCGCAGGGCAGCCTCCAGGCAGTCAGACTTTGCAGCTTAGCTGAAGGTTCTACAGGATGACGCCCTCTAGGTCTTGATCAGCCAGGTCATATAGGGCCTGTAATTTCTCGAGCATTTCCCCATCGGCATTCCACAGGCCGCGACCGCTGGCTTCGATCATGCGCCCAACGATGTTGCGAAAAGCCTCTGGGTTAGCCGCTCGCAGCTTTTGGGCCATCTCCGCATCCAGGGCATAGGTCTGGGCAGCCTGGTCATAGACCCAGCCGTCTTTGAAGTTGGCTGTGCCGCCCCAGCCAATCAGAGCCGTCATCCGCTGCGAGATTTCATAGGCTCCCCCCGAGCCCTGGTCTGCCATGGCCTCAGCCCACTTAGGGTTCAGCAGCTTAGTCCGATATTCCATCCGCAGCAGGTCTTCCAGCTTTTGCGGCGTGGTGTCTTTTGAGAAACTTTCGACAAAGCTAGCGGTGACGCGCTGGCCCTGACGTTTTTCGGCGGCCTGCTTGAGGGCTCCGGTATTGGCGTAATATTCCTGGATGTCGGTGAGGCCGTATTCCACCGAGTCGATCTGCTGCACAATGCGACCCGTGCTTTTAAGCAGCGTATCGAGGATTTCGGGCCTGGCCTGGCCTTTGTCTTGACGACCGTAGCTGTAGGCGTTGCGATCGCACCACGTCTTACCCAGTTCATCCCCCGACTCCCAGTTGGCGTCTACCACCCGATCATTCACTAGCGAGCCATAGTCGCCGGCTGGGTTTGAGAACAGTCGAGCCGAGACATTTTCGACCCCCTGGGCTTTTAGCGCCAGGGCATGCTTACGAATAAAGTTTTGCTCGACTGGCTCAGCTGCCTCAGCCGCCCGCAAAAACAAATCATCCAGCAGCTCCAGGATATTCACAAAACTATCGCGAAAAATCCCCGACAGGTTTGCCAGCACGTCAATGCGAGGGTGGTCTAGCTCAGCCAGTGGGATCAGCTCATAGCGCACAATTCGCCCCGTGCCCTCTTTGACCGGCGCAGCCCCCACCAGCTCCAATAAAATGCCTAAAGATTCTCCCTTGGTTTTGATCGCATCGAGCCCCCAGAGCATCACCGCCACGGTTTCTGGATAGTGGCCGCTGTCCTCCAAATTCTGAGCAAGAATTTTCTGAGCAATGATTCGCCCTCGCTCGTAGGCAGCCGGTGACGGCATCCGATAGGGGTCTAGGGCGTGAATATTACAGCCCGTTGGTAAGACCCCTGGCCCATCCCGCAGCAGATCACCCCCTGGTGCGGGCGGAATATACTCCCCATTTAACCCTCGCAGGAGATTGGTGAGCTCGTCTGGGGTTTGCAATAGCCTTTCCCGAATCAGCAGCGCTTCTTCTAACTGTGTTGGATCGGCCTGAAATTGTCGCACAAACTGCACGCCTTCGGTCTGGGCCAGCGCCTGCCCAATCGCCCCGCGAAACTCATCGTCATAGCTGTCGCCAAAATAGGCTTGCAGATAGCTGTCGAGCTGTTCGGGGGTAGGTGCTGCCCCGAGCACATGCAGACCCGATGAGAACAGACGATTTTCTAGATCTTGCAGGTAGTGATAGAGCGTAACCAAATACTCATCAAATACCGCGTTGCTAAACAGGTGCAGCGTCTCAGCTGAGAACTCAATGCCCAGCGCGCGCGCCGCTTGAAACGGACAGTCGGCCTCCAGGCCTGAATCGACAATTTGCTTACAAATGGCAGATTTTAGTACGGCGTTTGCCTCAGGATCTTCGCGATATTCTGCAATCAAATTCCGCAGGGTTAGCAGCTCTTTGTATAGCCCCGCCCGCCCATAGGGCGGCACGTTGTGGGATATCAACACCCCATACCCTCGCCGTTTAGCGAGGATAGATTCGGATGGATTATTCGCCGCATAGACATACAGATTGGGCAGATTGCCTAGCAGAATGTCTGACCACGAATAACCCGTATTCCCTAAGGGTGACCCCGGCAGCCACTCCACCGTGCCGTGCATGCCGAAATGCACCACCGCATCTGCTTGGAAATCTTGCTGCAGCCAGCTATAAAACGCTGCGTACTGCGGGTGGGGGGTCAGATCTCGCTCAAACATCAGCCGCATTGGGTCTCCGGCTATCCCCAGCGGCGGCTGCACCCCGATCCATACATTGCCAAGCTGCACACCCCCCAGCAAAAAGTCTTCTTCAAAGGTCTTGATGCCTGTCTTGGTTAGCGACTGCCACTGTTTCTCAATTTTTGAGGTTTTGAGATACCCCAGCCATTTTTCAAGGGTTCGAACATTTACGGTGGCAGGAATTTCCTGTGGGGGCGTTGCATCGGAAATTTCCTGTGGGGGCGTTGCATCGGAAATTTCCCGTGGGGGCGTTGCATGCAACGCCCCTACCCCGGTTCCGCGTTGTCCCCTACCCGCGTCAATTTTCCCTGGCATCCACTCGTCTGCCGCTTTCACCCACTCAACAATCGCCTCCCCGTTCTCAGGCAGGTCTCCCACCTCATAGCCTTGGGCCTTGAGCGCCTGCAAAAATTTCAGCAGCGACGCAGGCACGTTTAACAAGGCCGCCGTCCCCGTTGCCCCATATCCCGGCGGAAACCCGTAAAGAATCACCGCAATCTTGCGCTCGGCCACTGGCTTTTGCCGCAGCGCAATCCATTTTTTGACCCGTCCCGTCAGCCGCTTGACCCGCTCGGGCACCAGATAGATCTGATCGCCTACCAGCCCCCCCAGCGGCACCGGATCAATCGCGCCATCTAGCTCAGGCAGCGCATAGAGGACCACACTCTGCAAGCCCCCCACCCCCTGCCGAGTCCAGGAGTGAATATCTTGAATCAGCAGGGGAGCTGCGACAAAATAGGGTACATTTTTGCCCCCCAAGATTTTTTTGGCCACCGCCACCTGTCGCCCCGCTTCCATTGACCCCGCTGGCCCGCCCACCAGCGGAAAACCAATCGTGGAAACAATCGCATCAACCCTGACCGCGTCTGAAGACAGCGACGGACAGGCCTTATTCCCCAGGGCTCTCTGCGCCTGCTCATACGCTGTGGTGAGCCAGTCTCTCACCGCGACGTGCCCTTCTACGCCGTTGATGAAGATCGGCACCGGGGTGAGGCCCGCCTGCTCAAAGTAGCGGATCAGCTGGGGGATGTAGGGCTGGTGGGTAATGACGTGTTTGCGGTAGAGGAGAATCGCAACACGGGGTAAGGGCGAGGACGTCCTCACACCTCTCTCGTACCACTCCACATACGTCGCTGGTGACTCAAAATACCCGTCATACTCCGGATGCAGCAGCCCCATATTCGGTGTCTCAACCATCGGGGGAATCTCACCAACTTTCAGGCCTAAATATTTCTCAGCCAAGTAGTTAAACATCGCGGTGACATTCTCGGGGCCACCGGCATTCCAATAGCCGTAGATGATCAGCCAGTTGCGCAGGTCTTGCACTTTACGAGCAGGAATGAACTTGAGCAGCTTGGGGCCGACTTTGAGGAAACTCAGGTAGCCTGCGAGGCGGTCTTCTTCTTTGCCGCTGCCAAATTTGCTGAGGATAAACTGTACGGGCTTGGGCATACCTTTGGGCTTCTCGCCGATGACGAATTTGCCGAGCTGGGTGAGGGCCATCAGCTCTAAGGCAGATTCGAAGATCAGGCGAACGGGAACATGTCGGACGCGATCGCACAGCCACATCACCTGGTCGTAGTCAAAAATTAGGCTGGCGAAAAAGACGTCGGCGTCGGCCAGGGCAGCTGCGATCGCATCGGGCTGGGTAGTGAGGTCGCGATCGCAAAATACGCAGATTTCTAAGTCAGGCTGCCGCGCTGCCGCCGCTGCCCGTTCATACAGGTTTGTATTAAAGGCTTCAAACCCAGCAATCAAAACGATTCGCGGCATTTTCTACAAAATCCTTCACGCAACTGACCCAGCGGCCCTATCTAAAGTCTGCTCTATTTAAGGTCTATCGAGTGCGGCGTTAGGCTTGTTTTTTCTGAAAAGGCCTGACGCTGCCCCAGCAGATTTTTTCCAAAAAAGGATTGCAAAGTATGACTCTGGTCACAGATGTGATCGTGTTAATTGCATCAAGATTTATGAGTCTGGAAAATAAAATCCGGAGTGTGAAGCTTAAAAATGGCAGTTCTTAATGCTGACCGGTTCACTTGGTAGTGAAATTTACTGAATCTCAAAGTAACCTTTGATATAGCAGCTTCCGTCCAAGTGCCGATTGAGTGACGCCTAGGAGTTAGTTAGCCTGTAACAGGCATCTATTAAAACGTTATGACTTCACCTATCAAAAATTGGTATCATCGCCAGACGGCCAAGCTCGCCTACCGTCGCGGCAGTAACTACGCTAAACAAACGAATTATCAACAATCGATTGATGCGCTGACTAAGGCCTTAGCCAAGCACCCTAACCCGGCTGATATCTATGTGATGCGCGGGCTCAGCTATTGGAAACTCGGGGATACTGCGGCTGCGATCGCAGATTTTGAAGCGGCGCTGGCGTTAGAGCCGACCCATCCTAAAGCCCACGGCAATCGCGGCCTGCTGCGCTACGAGAGCGGCGATGAATCCGGAGCTCTGGCTGACTGGGCAACGGCCCTGCTGCATAAGCCCAACTACGCTGAGATTTACTATAATCGGGCTCTGGTCTATGCCCAACAAGGCCGATCTGCCGACGCGCTGACCGATTTTGATCGGGCGCTGGCGCTTCAGCCTAACTGGGCCGAGGCTTATTTTCACCGGGGGAATGTGCGATCGCACCTGGGCGATCAGGCTGGCGCGCTAAACGATTGGGAAATTGCCGCCTGTAATGATTTCTCATTTGAAGAAGTTAAAGAGAAACTCAAGGCGCTTCAAGATTCTGATCGCAAAGAGGGTCTGGCGCAGCCGCTTAAAGAAATTCTGGCCGAAAGAAAGCTTGCTGCTCAAATCGAGCGGGTTGACGATTGCTGTTTGAAAATTGTCATCCATCGTCAGGTGGGCGTCGGCATTAGCTACTTTACCCTGCCCGATTTAATTCGCAAGACGTTAATCCCGTTAGAGATACCAGGAATTGCTCGCTTTCAGCTGGTGGGCACCCTGACCAATCCTAAAAATCCGGGCTGGTCAAAGCAAGAATGGTCCAAGGAATATGAGCTTTACAAAGATCAGCCCTGCCCCCCCAGCAACTGGCAGTTTGCCCTGTCTACGCTGGTGACGTTTCCGCCGATTGGGGCCACCGCGCTGATTTACGCCGCCCAGGTCAAAAAGTTTTACCGGCAGGGTAACTATCCCGAAGCGGTTCATGCTTCCCATGTGGCCAAGCGGCTCTGCGTAGCAGGCACCGGGCTGATCTGCGGGCTGGTGATGCTGCCCCTGGGGCACACGGCCCTGGCCTCTATTCGCGATGAAGCGGCCCCCCCTGAGCGGACGGCCCGAACGATTGACTATAGCCCTGAGAAGCCGACTCACATTCAGTAAGGGGGTTGCTTGGTTCGTTGAAGATTGGGGAGATGGGGCTACCGTGTACACACATCTCGAAGAAGAGCCCAAATCCTGCATTACCCCCCTCAATCCCCCCTTGGTAAGGGGGGAAGCTTCAGTCCTCCCCCTTACCAAGGGGGAGTTAGAGGGGGTGAGGCAGCCGCAAACGCTAGATCCCAGAACTTGTACACCGTAGAGAGATGGGATGAAAGGGAGACGCGGAGAGGGGGAGAAAGGGAGAGGGGGAAAGCTTCAATGGGCAGAGATCCCCACATTGCCCCTGTCTCCGCGTCCCCGCATCAGTCTTACCCATAAATTTATGGCTGACGCGTAACTAGCAAGATAGGCACAAAATCGCCATAATAGGCGAGATGTCGTCACCGTAAGCCAGCATGGGCGGACTTGAACTATTTGCCGAACCAGTCGCTGAGGGGCTGGCCAATGTTGCCTTTAGCGTGCTGCCTAAGATGGCGGGCAAGGCCACTACTGAAGCAAAAAAGCTATTTTCCAACGCCTCCCGAAAATACGTCGAGACCTATAAAAAGCGCCACTGCCTGCTCAAAGTGCTGGGCATGCGAGAGCCCATCGCGCTGGCTCAGGTCTACACGGGCGTTAAGTTTCTAGACGACAACGATATTCTCAAGTTTGAGTCTGCCGAAGCCCTCGAACAGCTCTATCGCCAGTCTCGATTTCGAGGCTATGCAGGCCGACGCAGCGATGGCCAAAAGCGCTCTGGTATTGAGGTGGCGAATGAAAAGCAATATTTGATGGTGCTGGGGGGGCCAGGAGCAGGCAAGTCTACCTTTTTGCGCAAGGTTGGGTTAGAAGCGCTGCGGACATTTCATTACGAAGACGCCGCCTATCGCCATCGCCAAATCCCGGTATTGCTGGAGCTCAAGCGATTTGAGGCCGATCAAATCGATATCACAGCACTGATTGCCGAGGAGTTTGGAAACTGCGGTTTTCCAGAGCCCTCAGATTTTGTGCAGCATGCCCTGAGGCAGGGAAAGTTGCTGATTTTACTGGACGGGTTAGACGAAGTACCCACGGCGAATCTCGACAATGTAATTCACACAATTCAAGATTTTGTAGATCGCCACGACCAAAATCGATTTATTGCCTCCTGTCGCACCGCCGCCTATCGGGGTGGGTTTACTCGATTTAGCGACGTGGGCATGGCCGACTTTGACGATGACCAGATTGAGCAGTTTATCAATAACTGGTTTAGCAGCGAGCCAGATATTGAACGAGGAACCGGGCAGAAATGCTGGGAGATTTTGCAAGAAGATAAAAATAAAGCCGCGAAGGAACTGGCCCACACGCCGCTGCTGCTGACCTTTTTGTGTCTGGTCTATGATCGATCTCAAAGATTCCCAGACAATCGTAGTCGATTATATAAACGGGCGCTACGAATTTTGCTGGAAGAATGGGCGGCAGAAAAACGGATTAATCGAGATGAAATCTATGAAGGCCTAAGCATTGAGCTAGAAGAAGAGCTGCTGTCTGAGATCGCTCATACTGGATTTGATGAGGATCAGCTGTTTTTCTCGCAGCGTCAGCTAACTCAGCAAATTAAAGATTTTTTAGCCAGCAATTTGAATGTCCCGAAATCACTGAATGGCGAAAAGGTCTTACACGCCATCGAAGTGCAGCAGGGCATTCTGGTAGAACGAGCTGAGGATGCCTATTCGTTTTCACATCTGACGCTGCAAGAATATCTCACTGCCCAATACCTGGTAGACAATGCTCAGTGGGAGCAAGTGATTACCCAGTACGTCACCGACAACCGCTGGCGAGAGGTTTTGTTGTTAGTACCGGGGCTGTTGACTGGGAAACAAGGGGCTAATGCCTTCATGGAGGTCTTGGAAAAGAGATCGCAGCAGTGTTTACAGTCTCCCAAGCTGCGACAGTTGGTACACTGGGCTGACGTCGCCACGGCAGGCTCTTCGGGTAAGCTTAAACCAGTCACTAAAAGGGTGTCCGCTATTTCTCTCGCTCTCGTCCTCGCCCGCGCCCTCAACCTCGCCCGCACCTTCGCCCTCGACCTCGCCCGCGCCCTCGACCTTGCCCGCGCCCTCGACCTTGCCCTCGACCTCGACCTTGCCCTCGACCTTGCCCTTGCCCTTGCCCGCGCCCGCGCCCGCGCCCTCGACCTCGCCCAGAGATTCTCTCAATTAAATATATTTAAGTTTGTCAATTTTCCAGAGCTGATCAATACACTCAAAGAGCTCAGGCCAAATATACCAGATAGTGAAGCTTCAAGCCAACAGAAACAACAATTTCGACAGAACATTCTCGAATACTGGTTGAGTGCGCTAAATCTCTCGGCAGAAGCAGTCGACCTTTCACAAGACGAGGCCCAAGCCCTGGCTGACTACTTCTACATTTGCGAGCTGATGGTGCGATGCAAAGAGACCGCTGTGCGCCTGTCTCCTGAGGTCTGGGCAGGCATCGAGTCCCGCGTGGTCACGGTGCCCGAGAGTGATTGAGGCCTGTGGTCAGAGAGGTGTCTGCTGCTGAATGAGAGGAAGAGAAGTGCAGCTTTAAATCTCTTTGCCGGACAAACCTTCACCCAAACTATCCCCTCTAGGGAGCTACCGTATACATACAAGTCGGAGAATTGAGCCGCACCCTGAAGGCCCTCATCCCCCGACCCCTTCTCCCAAATTTGGGAGAAGGGGAGTAAAGCCTTTTTCAGTAAGAATTTTAGCCATTTTAGAGTTCTTTCGCTGCAGACAGGTTCGCTCCACCCTAAATCCCTCTCCCAAATTTGGGAGAGGGATTTAGGGTGAGGGCCAATCCGGGATATAGAGATACTTTCCAGCATTATCTTCTAGATCTGTATACATGGTAGCTCACAGGAGGGGTAGGGATGGGCTCCCGCGACTAGCGCAACTTGCAGAAACCCACCCCGCCCTGCGGGCACCCCTCCGGAGGAGGGGATTTTAGCTTTGGGCTGTTTTGTTGTTAATATTTTCTTCCTTGTCGGCGTCTTCCCATTCTGCATTAACTGCCCTGGGCAGCCGATCTACCGGCTGCATCGCCTCAATCTCATCGCCCGAGACCGTGCCCAGCTCCTTAAACTTACGGGCGCTGACCAACACGCGACTTTCTAGCGACCCGGTGGCTTTATTAAAAGAGTCTACTGACGTTTCTAGCCCGCGCTTTAGCTTTTGCAAATGCCCTGTGAACGTCCGCAGACGGTCATATAGCTCTTTACCCAGGTTGCTGATCTGCTGCGCATTTTCAGTCACCTTCTCCTGCTGCCAGCCGTAGGCCACCGCCTTGAGTAACGCAATCAGGGTGGTGGGCGTGGCCAAAATCACCCGCTGTTGAATGCCTACCTCAATCAGTCCCGGATCTTGTTCTAACGCGGCGCTAAAGAAAACCTCTCCGGGTAAAAACAACACCACAAACTCGGGGCTGGGCTGAAACTGATCCCAATAGGCCTTGTTGCTGAGCTGGCTGATGTGGTTGCGAATGTGGCGGGCGTGCTCCTTGAGTTTGCCCTGGCGAGCCGATTCATGCTGGGTATCCAGGGCATCCAGATAGGCTGCGAGAGGGGCTTTGGCATCCACCACAATATTGCGCTGAAAGGGCAGCTGCACCACCATGTCCGGTCGCAGACTGCCGTTTTCAGTCTGTACTGTCGCCTGTTGCACAAAGTCGCAGTGCGCTCGAAGCTCGCGAGCCCGTC
>JBCBZL010000179.1:0-10054 GCA_039815385.1 Cyanobacteria bacterium P01_A01_bin.114 | reverse complement strand
CTTCTGGCAGCTGGCCCGTCAGCTTAAAGCCCACCACCTCTGGAATCAACATCGAAATCGGCTGCCCCAGCATCGCCGCCTCAGCCTCAATGCCGCCCACACCCCAGCCCAGCACCGCCAGCCCGTTGATCATCGTGGTGTGGCTATCGGTACCCACCAGCGTATCTGGGTAGGCAATCGTTTCACCATTTTCTTCCTTAGTCCAGACCGTCTGGGCCAAATATTCTAAATTGACCTGATGGCAAATCCCCGTACCCGGCGGCACCACCCGAAAGTTATCAAACGCCTGCTGTCCCCATCTCAAAAAGGCATAGCGCTCGTTGTTGCGCTGAAACTCCCGCCTGACATTCTCGCTAAAAGCCCCTTCACTGCCAAAAGAGTCCACCATGACCGAATGGTCAATCACCAAATCTACCGGCGACAGCGGATTAATCTTATCGGGATCACCCCCAAGCGACACCATCGCATCCCGCATCGCCGCCAGGTCAACCACAGCAGGAACGCCCGTAAAATCCTGCATCAGCACCCGCGCTGGGCGATAGGCAATCTCCCGCTGAGACGTCTGCGTTTCAAGCCAGTCTGCGATCGCCTGCGCATCTTCAGCCTTAACGGTTCGCCCATCCTCATAGCGCAGCATGTTTTCCAGCAAAACCTTAAGCGAATAAGGCAGACGACTAATATCACCCAATGTTTTAGCCGCCTCCGGCAAACTATAAATCTGATAATTTTGACCGCCGACGGTCAAGGATTGCTTTGCGTTAAAACTATTCACTGCTATGACTCTGTAGGGCGTGTATGTAAATCTTAAATGGCAGATGGTCTCATAAACCGCTCTGCACGGTACAAAAATTGGAAATTTGATCTAACTCTTTGAGCCTCTATTTTCTTCATCAGGGCAATTTCAATCGCCATGATACTTCCAGAATTTGCTTGCGCAGGTTTAAGTTTGGCTACTTGACACTGACAAAAGCAAACCAAGCGGCGACTCCTCGATTAACCCACCGAGCACCCCTTGCCTAGACGAAGCCAGAATCTAGTTCGGGGGGGCTGGGGGAGTTAGGACCCCAGGCAGCCCCTCAAACGAGAGCAAAGGGGAGGGAAACCCATTACCGCTGTGTGGGATAACGTGATTATTTCCCATTGGAGGGAAAGTCCCGCGCAGCCCCTATCGCACATCACCAACCCCGAGACAAACACAGCCTACCTAACGCTATGATAAAAAGCCACTACTCACCCATGACCAACTGACCATGCTGGGTCTCGCCCTCCACACCTCCAGCCCCGACCTCGGTCTCGCCCTCAGCAACTTCGACACCGAAACCCGCCATCAAGTCTGGAACCTAGGTCGCGATCTCTCCAGCCACCTCCACGAACACCTAATCACCTTCATCACCCCCCACCCCTGGCAAGATCTCACCTTCCTCGCCGTCGCCCAAGGCCCCGGCGGCTTTACCGGCACCCGCATCGGCGTCATCATCGCCCGCACCCTCGCCCAGCAGCTCGATATTCCCCTGTTTGGCATTTCCTCCCTGGCCGCGATCTCAGCGCAGGTGCAGGCCGTTCGGACGCAAGCTGAGACCGAGATCTCACTCACCATGCCCGCCAAACGCGGCGACGTTTACGGTGCGATCTACCGGCATCACCCTGATGGCCTAGAAACCCTCATCCCAGATGTCGTCATGTCCGAAGCCGCCTGGCAAGCCAAACTCGCTACCTGGGAAACTGCTCTACATCAAATTAACTTGACCAGCGGTCAGGGATTGGGAGACTCGGTCACGGGCGTCTTATCCTTAGCCCACGCTCAGTGGCAACAAGGCCATCGACCCCACTGGTCTGAAACCGTCCCCTTTTACGGTCAGCACCCGGTCGCCTTACCGTAACCCTTTCTGCTTTAGCCAATCGTCAGCCCAACCTGCCTCTTGGTAAACGGCCTCTTCGACTACGATGCGGTAATTGGGTCGAATTTGTGGACCTAGGGCAATTGCGATCGCACTAATCAAACGATGATGCACATTTGGCCAAGTTTGCGGATGTTCCAGGTACGGATCCATCCCAGGAAAGGGAGACGGCATGGGGAGAGATTCCGAGGAGGGCTACTTTTATTGTAGAAGCGAGGGCAGGAGTGTAGAGAGATAGGGTAGATACGGAAGACGCGGGGAGGGAAAGACGCGGGGACGCGGGGAGAGAATACCGGGGACATCGTAGGGGCAATCCCTTGTGGTTGCCCTGGATAACGTTACGCAGCTGGCCGATACGCAGCTGGCCGATCCAAAATCCAAAATCTAAAATCTAAAATCCCGAATCGTTCGCCAATAATACCCTAGCCCCAATAGACAGGCTATTTGAATCGCGCTCAGGCCCAGCAGCGGATGAAAATCGGGCTTGATGCTATCCACCAGTAAACGAAAGCTCAGGTAGCCCACCATAAAAATTTGAAATTTTTCGCCCGGCTTGAGCGCCCGTCGCTTTGCCTGAAGCCAGATCAGGCCTAACAGGCCGAGTAAAAACACAATCTCATACAGCTGGGTCGGATGTCTGGCAATGCCGTCGCCAAAATCAACGCCCCATGGGAGATTTGTCGCAATGCCGTAGGTGCGATCGCTGAGCCCCGTCAAAAAGCATCCCACCCGACCAATCATCATCCCTGCGATCAGCGGCCCCACAAACCAATCTCCAGTTGAGCGCGTTACCCCGATCAGTTTTTTGGTGAGCTCAACCCCCATGACTGCCCCCAGCAAGGCCCCCACAACCGTTTTACCCTGCACCAGCAGCAGTCCATACTGGGGCAAATTTTCCCAGGCTAAATAGACATGCTGCAGCATGACCAGCACTTTGGCCCCGACCAGCGCCCCGACCATGCCGCCTACGACGACTGAGCTACGCTGGGCGGCCGGTAGCGAATCCCGGCGACTATTCCACAGCGTTAGCCGCAAGGCTACACTGTAGGCCAGTGCCTCAAACACAAAATGCGGATGGATGCGCCAAGGCCCCAAGACGATGTAGACCGGAAATTCTACGTTGGATAACACCTAATTTTCAAAATTTCGTACCGGCGTGAAATTTCACGCCGCCCCTCATCCCGATTGACTATCTCGACGACCCAGCTCATAGACACCGCAGCCAATACAGGCAATGATACCCATACTGATTGTCCAGCTGCGGCCCAAACCCCAGGCCACCGTATAGTTGAACAACGTGCCAGCCACAAAAAAAGGCAGAATGCTAAAGATGGAAGCGTAGAAAGCATTCTGCGACTCGCGGGCGACGCGAGTGCGCTCAAATTCTTCGGCTGAGGTGTAAAGAGAGCGTTCTGCGAAGTTAAACCAGCGGCAAATCTGCTCAGCAAACCAATCCCCTACTGGGGAAAAACCTAGATATAACGCTAAAGCCCATAGGGAAATGCCCGCAATCAGAGTGGCATCTAAATGAATCGAGAAGGGCAAAAGCTCCGTCAGCATTGATAAAACTGTTTTTCTATACACTCACCGCTATGCTTAAGCATTGTAACGTAAGACTCAGTATCTCTTAATTGCCGTTTTATGCCTGACACTGGCCTATCTGCATTTGTCCCATCGGAAACTCCCTCGGTCGCGATCGCAGCGGTCTCTGATCCAGAGAAAGAGGCCCATCTATCAGTGCTACCCCTATACCCAGTAGGGGCTTATGCACTTTCGGGGCTGGCGATTTTTGACACACCTGGCCAACCCCGTAAGCTGATTTCCCTGGATACGATCCAGGGCTATTTGCTCCAAATCGACCCTGTTTCTGAAGACAGCCGCATTCTCAATGCGCGGCAGATAGACGCCTTTCAATCATCAACGGGAGTAGCTCTGTGGCCAGAGCAGCAGCCAGAGCAGGTCTGGCTGGCGAAGGGCAATGAGGTTTTGGTTGGGCCGCTCGAAACCCTTGTGCTTGAGCCTGTCATTTCTCTGCCCTACACGATTGATGGGGTGGCCGTCTGGCAGGAAACCCTCTATATCTCGTCCAAAAGCGCAGGCTACATCTTTGTCTATGATGCGGTTTCTTATCAGCACATCACCCAGTTTTCTCTGCCCGGTATTGGCGTTGAAGACATTGCCGTTTCGGCTGAATATCTGTGGCTGTGTGACCAGGTAGAGCAAACGGTCTATTGTCTTGACCGAGCGACGGGTGAACAGCTGGTGAGCGTGCTGACGCCCTTTGCTTCACCGACGGGGATTGCTGTACCGGCTGAGACGACACCCGAGGGCGGCTTGGTCTGGCTCGCCTACGCGGTTGAAGAACCCTACGTGCGGGATAACCCGAATACACCCGAGTTTCCCTATCAGCTGACGTTTCGCGATCGCACCTTCATCCATCCACTCACCTTCGAGCGCAAAGACAACTACGCCGTATCCAACGGCTATCGCGTCGAGATGGTTTACGCTGAGGAAATAGTGCCCTTAGACGCGGTTCACATTGACCAGCTAGAGTGGCGCATGGCGCTACCAGCCAACACGTCTCGGCAGCGGTTAGTGTCTGTTGAGCCAGTAGGGCGACCGTTCACGATTGAGCAGGTCAATGGTCAAGACGTCGCTGTATTTAAGTTTGATCGTCTAGAACCCCACGAGCGACATCTGTTTGGCTGGCGCGCTCAGCTAGAGGTCCGGGGTATTAAATATCAGCTGATTCCGCGTCAGGTCGAAAACGCTGCTCCGCTATCCACCGAGCTTCAGCAACGCTACTTGGTCGATGATGATGAGCTAGCGATGGATTTACCCATCGTTCGAGAGGCAGCCCGTCTTGCCGTGGGTAGCGAAACCAATCTGCTGCGCAAGGTGCTGAGCATTCGCAACTATGTCTATGACCGATTGTCTTACGGCATTCGCCCCGCCATCGATACCCCTGACATCGTACTTGAGCGCGGCATTGGCTCCTGTGGAGAATATGTCGGTTTGCTGCTGGCCCTTTGTCGCCTCAACGGCATCGCCTGCCGCACCGTCGGTCGCTATAAATGTCCTCCCAAGGCAGACCAAATGGGCATTTTGCTAGAGCCCGAGTTCAACCATGTTTGGATTGAGTTTTACGTCCCTGGTGTTGGCTGGCTGCCGATGGAGTCGAATGTTGATGATGTCCAAGAAGGCGGCCCTTACCCCACCCGCTTTTTTATGGGCCTGCCCTGGTACCACATCGAAATGGCCAAAGAAGTCCCCTTCGAACGCATCCAGATGGCGGATGATTCCCTAGAGGTCAAGCTGGGAGATTTAGCCCTTAACCATGTGCGGTTTAAGATTTTGGCAGCGCTATAGAAAGTGTTGTTTGTCGCCTGTGATTGGCTAAGTTTTGAATTTTGTAGACGCCCGAGCGGTTTCCCTCAGGGTATTTTGAATTTCCAAGTTCTATGCAGTTGGCCTCACTCAAAATTGAGAATTGAGAACTCAAAACTTTTCCCCCTTCGCCCTATAGCCCAAGGGGCATGGCTGCGCTAGTACCTCTTTTCCCCTTCGCCCTTCGCCTTTCGCCTTTCGCCTTTCGCCTTTCGCCTTTCGCCTTTCGCCCTTCGCCTTTCGCCTTTCGCCCTTCGCCTTTCCCCATGTTCCTGTTTCTCTATAACCGCCTTTGGCTTGCCCTTTCAACCCTTCCCACGCTGGCTGACTGGCTCGCGGCTGGGGGCTTGCTGGCTGCTTTTGCGCTAGTGGGGCTACCCTTCGGTTTCTGGACCGGTTTTTTTCGGGTTGAACGGGTAAAAGCCTGGAATATTGTTGTGCCAACCACCTTAGTTGCCTTGGTCTATCCAGGGATCTTTGAGGAGATCTTGTTTCGGGCGTTGTTGCTCCCTCGTCCTGATATTGCTAGCCCCCAAAGCCTGTGGACTTGGGCCATCTTCGGGTTAATCGTCTTCGTAGTATTCCACCCTTTGAATGCCTGGCTGGTGATGACCGATCGCCGCGAGACGTTCTATAGCCCAGTGTTTCTCACCTTGGCCGGGCTACTGGGCGTTGTCTGTACCCTCAGCTATGTGCAGAGCGCTTCCTTATGGCCACCTGTGGTATTGCACTGGCTAATGGTGATCATTTGGCTGTTGGTTTTGGGGGGCTATGGGCGCTTAGCAGTAGAAGACGCCAAACCCCCAACATAGGTTACGAGATGTGGTTTATCATTTGGCTGTAAAGTAGTCGGCCTAAGGCGCTGTCCTACGCATAGAACTACGCATAAAACTTGAGGAATAGTCCATGATCTCAGCTGCACCTGCTGCCAACTTACCGAGCCTGGACGATCAGAGATCAGGATTGCCGAATATTTGTGGTTGGGAGGACGCCATTGCTGCTGTCACTAACCATGACCAGCCAGTCTTTTTGCCCCAGTCTAATCTAGACATTCACCAAATCACTGCCGGGTTTGCCTGTGCCCTGCATATGCATCAGCCAACGATTCCGGCTGGCCATGAGGGTGCGCTGATCAGCAATCTTCAGCATATGTTTGAAAACCAGGGCGATGGCGATAACCACAATGCGTCGGTGTTTGCCTGGTGCTATAGCCGCATGGGCGATTGGATTCCTGAGCTGGTGGCCAAGGGCGACAACCCGCGCATCATGTTGGACTACTCCGGTAATTTGCTTTGGGGCCTGCGTCAGATGGGACGCGACGATGTGCTGGATAACCTAAAGCGACTGTGTGAGCCCCAGCATCAGCCCTACGTTGAGTGGATGGGTACGATGTGGAGCCATGCGGTGGTGCCATCCACCCCGATTCCGGATATCAAGCTGCATATTCAGGCGTGGCAGCATTACTTTGCGGCGCTGTTTGGCTACGATGCCCTGAGCCGGGTCAAGGGTTTCTCGCCACCAGAGATGCATCTGCCCAACCATCCCGATACTTTATTTGAATATGTCAAAGCTTTGAAAGACTGCGGCTATCGCTGGCTGCTGGTGCAGGAGCATTCGGTAGAGCGTCCAGATGGCTCAGGCCTGCCCCAGGATGATAAGTATATTCCCAACCGGCTGGTGGCCCGCAACTCTCGGGGTGAAACGATTAGCATCACTACCTTGATCAAGACCCAGGGCTCAGATACCAAACTAGTGGCTCAAATGCAGCCCTATCATGAGGCCAAAGGGCGAGGACGGCAGCAAATTGGCGGCGTGTCAGTTCCATCCTGTGTCTCTCAGATCGCTGATGGTGAGAATGGCGGCGTGATGATGAATGAGTATGCCCGTGATTTTGTGCCGATCTGGTCTGAGATGAAGGAGCATGGCCGAGGCGTAGAAGGGGTGACCGGCCTCAATGGTACGGAATATATCGAGCTAATTGAGGCGGCTGGGGTGAGCCCAGACGACTATCCGGTCTGTCAGGCGGTGGGGCAGCATAAGATCTGGCAGAAAGTGAACCCTGACCAGGCAACACCGGAGGCGGTGGCTAAGGCGATTCAAGACCTTCAGGAAACCGATCATCAGTTTCATATGGACGGCGCGTCTTGGACAAACGATCTAAGCTGGGTCAAGGGTTACGAAAATGTGCTCGAACCGATGAATCAGCTCAGTGCGCTGTTTCATCAGAAGTACGATCGCGAGGTTCAAGCCGATCCGAGTACAACCCAGCGGCCTGATTATCAAGAGGCGCTGCTCTATCTGCTGTTGGTAGAAACCAGCTGTTTTCGCTACTGGGGGCAGGGCACCTGGACTGAATATGCCCAGATGCTCTACCGTCGAGGCGAAGCCTTGTTGAAGGGATAAGCGCTGTCCGGTGCCCTAAAGATTGTCCCGGCTGTCAGGATAGCGGATATAGCCATATTCGCCGCCGCTGATTTCGGTGTAATAGGCTGAGGGGGGTCCCAGATCAGGATAGGGGTTTTCAACCCGCAGGCCCCAGACGCCGCCCAGCCTGACTCGGGCGAGTCCATTCTGAAAAGACTCGGCATCGGTGAAGGCAGGAGCCACGACAAAAGCCCCCGTTTTGTCGATAAAGCCAACCTGTTCACCCAGTCGGGCCATCGCCAGCCCCTGGGAAAAGGGCCGTACCACAGCTCCCTCATACACGACAGTGTCACCTTCAGGAATATGCTGAACCGGAGCATAGAACTGGGGCTCGATGCCAAATTGGCCGGTCGGCGTAATGAACCCCCAGGTCACATCTGCCGGTGAGGGGTCGGTGTATAGGCTCAGGCCATCATATAGGTTGAAGCCAACCCCTGCTAAGCCTTCTGAAAACGACTGGGCCTGGACAAATCGCGGAGAAATGACCATCTCTCCTGCCAGATTGATATATCCCCATCGCATCGGAACTTGTTCATCTTCTACGGGGGGGCGCACCGCTGCTAAGCCTTCTGAAAACGACTCGGCTGCTTCAAACTGGGGAGCCACAATTGCTTGCCCACGAGTATCGATAAAGCCATAGCGGTGATTTTGCTTGACTTTGGCTCGCCCCTCTGAGAAAGGCCTGACCTCATCGTAGGGTAGCGCTGCGATCGCAACCTGCCCTTCTTGATCAATATATTGCCACTGACCTGAAACCTGCACCGCCGCCAGCCCCTCTGAAAACGACTGGGCCTGGTCAAACTGGGGCGTGATTGCAAACTGACCTGTTTTATCAATAAATCCGTACTTCCCGCCCTCGGTGCCGACGGCGGCGAGCCCCTCGGCAAAGGGCTCAACCCTAAAAAACTGTGGTTCTACTACGGTGTTCCCTTCTGGGTCAATATAGCCCCATCGGGTGCCCCAAGCATCGGGGGTGATGCCCACCGCCGCCCGTTGTTCAGAAAAGGGAAGCACACTGTCATACTGAGGTGTGATTACTAGATTACCGCTGCGATCGCGATAGCCAAATCTTCCATTGGCCTGCGTAATTAGCAGCCCTTCTGCGCCATGGGCCACGGTTCCCTCCTCGGGCAAAATTGCTAACAGCGGATGAGGCCGAGCCACCGCCGCCGTGGGAACCGTTTGGGGCATGCCTAAAGCCCGACACAGTAGGGCCGCCACCTCGGCACGGGTGGCACGGTCATTCGGTCGGAACTGGCGTACCTGGGGATAGTTAACTACCCACCACTGGCGAGCACTGGCTGCGATCGCGGCTTGGGCATAGTTAGGAATCGCCTCAGCATCTTCAAAGTACTGATCAAGCACTGCGCTGGGAATATCTGGCACGTCGGGACGACGCGCGTTGCTGATCACCGCCATTGCCTGCACGCGCGGAATCGGCTGCTGGGGGCGAAATTGACCGTCGGGATACCCGGTAAAAAATCGCCGGGCCGACGCATCTCGAATTGCCTGATAAGCCCAATAGCGCTCAGACACATCGCCAAACAGGCTGGCGGTTTGCCAAACTGGAGCCTCAGGAAAGGCATTGAGCATCAGCACTGCAAACTCGGCCCGAGTCACCGTGGCATCTGGGCGAAAACTGCCATCCGGATAGCCTGAGACGAGCCGTCGCTGGGCCAGTTGATTGAGACACGCCTCATTCCAGTGGTTGCGAGTATCGCCAAAAGCCCCAGCCGGGCAAATGGTAAAGCCCCAAATCAGCGAGGTTAATCCCATCAAAATCCATGCAGGCTCAGGTTTCATAAGGCTTCTATAACAAACAGTGACAGCAATAGCGCTAGCCTCAGCAAATTTTCCCATAGAGCAAATGACCGGTCTAGATGTGGTCAGGGTTAGATCAATTAATCTCTTGAGGCTAACCAGTCGTGCAAGCTTTTCCAATGGCACCCTGCCGGAACGCTGCCTGTCGAAAAACAAAAAAACTCAAACCAGCACCTGGGCTCCTGTGGCTTTAAACACACAAAAGCGCCCCTCGGACTCCGAGGGGCGCTTTCGCATATTCAGTTGGTCAAACGGGATTCGCTCAACCACTCAATCGATGCTTCGCTTCGGGGTGTCTCAACCTACGCGCTGATGGCAGGAGCCGTCAGGGCAACCGGAGCCGCCTCACCTGCCGCCAGGTCAAGCGGGAAGTTGTGAGCATTGCGCTCGTGCATCACTTCCATACCCAGGTTGGCGCGGTTCAAAATGTCAGCCCAGGTGCCAATCACACGACCCTGTGAGTCGATAATCGACTGGTTGAAGTTGAACCCGTTCAGGTTGAACGCCATCGTGCTGATGCCCAG
>JBCBZL010000387.1:0-3712 GCA_039815385.1 Cyanobacteria bacterium P01_A01_bin.114 | reverse complement strand
TTTACGCTGTCCAATAGCGTTGCTGCGTTTTCAAAAATCGCGTCGAGCCATTGAGACATGGGCTCAAAATCACCGTTGAGATAGGCTGCCTCTGCCGCCTCTTCATGCAGGGCCAAGGTAAGTAAATATTGTCTTTGCCAACCCTCTACTCCCGTCAGCCCAGCTGCAAAATAGTTCACCGCAGCCGCGTAGGCGGTTGAGAGTTTGGCTTTGCGGCCAGCGTTCAAATTGAGCTGTGCCAACGTCTCTCTCTCGACCCGATCGGTGATGAGGGCTGCGCCCATGTTTAGCTGATTGACAATCTCAAAAATGTGTTCTTCGAGCTCCATTTGAGCCGTGTTCTCAAGCAGCAGTCGGCCAATGGTCAGGTGGGTAGATTGTTTTTCTGCCTCTGGGATGAGGGTGTAGGCTGCTTGCTGAACGCGATCGTGGAGAAATTTATAGAGTGGTGAGGTGGTGGGTAGTGAGTGGTGAGTGACAGGAGTCAGATAAAACTTATAGACCTCACTCTGGGGTAAAATCAGGCCTTCTTGCAGGGCCTGCCACAGGTCCGTCGCGGTTTCGGTTGGGTCTTTTTCATAGACAATAGCCAGAGTAGCCAGATCAAATTGATTACCAATACAGGCGGCTAGCTTCAGAATGGTTTGGGTCTGGGGCGATAGCCGCTGTAGCCGAGCCGCCATAAACTCAACCACATTACCGCTCGCGGCCAGGGCTCGTACTTGGGCAATGTCACACTGCCAGCCGCGACCATTGCCAGATACCAAGGGAGGGCCCACGGACGAGTCAGACAGTGCCAGTGGAGGGTAGTCAAATGAGATTAACCCATCCTGATAGAGAGACTTGAGAAACTGGGTGGTGAAGAAAGGGTTGCCGCCCGTCTTTTGAAAAACCAGATCGGTCAGCGGTCTCGCTTGTTCGAGGGGACAGCTGAGGGTGTCGGCAACTAGCTCATTGAGTGAACCTTCATCTAGGGGGGCCAGGGTAATCGTGTTGACCGTTGCCTGGGTTTTCTGAATCTCTTCCAGGGTTAGCATTAGGGGATGTGCTGGAAAAACTTCGTTATCGCGATAGGCCCCGATTAGCAACAAGTAGTCGGTTTCGGTTTCCCCGATTAATAGCTGAATCAGCTTGAGTGAAGCCGAATCGACCCATTGCAAATCATCCAGAAAAATCACCAGAGGATGGGCGGCAGTCGTAAAGACCTGTATAAACCTTTGGAACAACAGATTAAAGCGATTTTGAGCCGCTATGCCCGAAATTTCTGTGGCGGGCGGCTGTGGCCCAATGACGAGCTCTAGCTCGGGAATCACGTCGATCAAAATTTGCCCGTTTTCACTTAAGGCCG
The DNA here is from genome assembly GCA_039815385.1 of Cyanobacteria bacterium P01_A01_bin.114. Classification (GTDB taxonomy): domain Bacteria; phylum Cyanobacteriota; class Cyanobacteriia; order Phormidesmidales; family Phormidesmidaceae; genus SIO4C1. Next base: position 2,364 of record JBCBZL010000387.1, on the reverse strand, counting down.
TCAAGATGGCAGATTTCCAGGCTTGGACTGTTTCGGTGGGCTCTGTCAGCAGCTGGCGCATCAAATCTCGCAGCGCTTGCACAAAGGCAGAAAAGGGAATATCGCGCTGATATTGATCAAATTTGCCTTTGATAAAATAGCCTCGCTGACGAACAATCGGCTTATGGATCTCGTTGACCAGAGCGGTTTTGCCGATACCGGAGAAGCCGGTGACGAGCATAAGTTCGCTGCTTCCGTGGGGAGGGGGTGATGGAGATGGGGAAGGGGGTAAGGATAAAGGAGATGGGGAGGGCGAGGCGACGCGGTCGAAAGCGGATAGGAGGGTGGCGACTTCACGGTCTCTGCCATAGAGTTTTTCGGGGATGGTGAAGCGATCGCAAATATCCCGCCCACCTAAGACAAAGATGGGAATATTCCCTTGGGTCTGCCAGGTCTTCTGACAGTGCTCCAGATCGTATAGTAGGCCAAAAGCGCTCTGGTAGCGATCTTCAGCCGTCTTGGCCATCAGCTTCAAAATCAGATCATTTAACCCAGCTGGGATAGCCGGATTGACTGCTGACGGTGGCAGCGGCTGCTGAGCAATATGGCAGTGTACCAGCTCCATCGGGTCAGTCGTTTGAAACGGAAGCTGCCCCGTCAGCAGCTCATAGAAGGTCACACCCAAAGCGTAAAAATCAGTGCGGTAGTCAATGCCCCGATTCATTCGCCCGGTTTGCTCAGGGGCCAGATACGCGAGCGTGCCTTCTAGTACGCTAGGGCTCTGCAACACCGGATTTTCTTTGGGCAAAAGCGAAGAAAGGCTGAAGTCGATTAGTTTGACATGCTGCGTCTCAGGATGAATCAGAATATTCTGAGGCTTAATATCTTTGTGGATCACGCGATGCCGGTGCAGCCCTTGCAAGGTATGGGTTAGCTGAATGGCAGTCGCAAGAAATGATGCGATCGAAAGAGCTGGCTGAGACGCTAACGACTCATATCCCTCATCTGGCATCACTAATGCGTACTGGTTACGGTAATCTTCCAGGGCTAAGGGCTGCACCACCCCTGGTAAATCAAGCGCCTGGGCGATCGTATACTGATTGCGAAATCTGACCAGCTCTGCAAACGAAGGATACTCAGTCTTGAGCAGCTTGACCAGCACTGGCTGGCGATCGGATAGGCGCTGCCCACGATAAATCAGCGTTTTAGAACCGCTGTAAATGAGTTCGACGATCTGATAGCCCTGCAGCCTAATCATTATCCGATTTATTTGGCGCGTGATGAATGCTCAGGCAAACACTGCTGAGCAACTGTTGCATCAATTTTAGGCCATTAACTTAATCCAGGCTTCAAACGAGTTTTTTGGGACGGTATGCACAATTAATCCACGATGGCAATCGGTTCACGATGGCCGTGACATCCCACCACGAAGGAATAACGGACGTACCGTTGCGCCATTGCCATATCTGTAACTTCGGGAATCGAGCTATTCGTCTATTTTAGGGGCAAACAAATCTTGGCCCAGCTGACGCAGGGTGAAGCCTTCAACAGTGCCATCGTTGGCCAGAGAGAAGGTCACAGTCAGATCCACGACTTTGGCGAAGAAGTCACTTTCTGAGCTGGGGTACAGCACAAAAGAGTCTTGGCCGGTAGCCTGACCGACCAGCTGCCCGTCTTCAATCCGCATCGTTACCTGCATTTCTGGCAGCAGCTGATAGGTGCCGACACACTTTTCATAGATGGCTGGGTCAATCTCGACTTCTTCAGCCTGGGTCGGCAGTTCGTAGGGTTCTCCAAACAGAATGGCAGCCAAATCGTCACCGATGGGACCGGGGGGCTGATTGCCAAAGTTAGTCAGCACGCTAATGGTCAAAGTCTCGTCGGGGTAATACTGCAAAACGGAAAGAAACCCGCTGATACCGCCGCCATGGTGAATGCGCTGCCGATCTAGATGAGAATCTAGGACTACGCCGTACCCATAAAAAGCCTCCGGAGTATCTTCGGGATTATCCATTTTTGCAACCGGGGTGGTAAGCGCTGTCTTAGCGGCTTCGCTTAAAACAGAGGAGTCTGAATTCTCGCCATAGAGCCACTGGTTCCAGAGGGCTAAATCTGCGACGGTTGAATACAGCCCCCCGGCTCCCTGCGGGAGACTCATATCCATGGGAACTGCCTGCATGCGGATCTCAGGCCCCATAAACACATAGCCCTGAGCCAAATGAGGAATTACTGTAAGCGGAACTTCGTAACCCGTGTTGTTCATACCCAGCGGCTCAAAGATTTTAGTTTGCATGTAGTCTGCATAGGGCTGTCCTGCAACAGTCTCAATTATCTGAGTTAGCAGAATATAGCCTGAATTGCTGTATTTGAATTTCTCCCCAGGTT
>JBCBZL010000311.1:0-5802 GCA_039815385.1 Cyanobacteria bacterium P01_A01_bin.114 | reverse complement strand
TCTCAGATAGGCAGATGGGGGGAGCTTTGGGCGTTGGCATTGACTGAAAACGAATCTTTGACAGATGTACTTTCCCAGCCTACGACAGCCATGCCCCACACATTCTAAACTGATGGATTATCTTAAAATTCTAGGACTAGTGTGATGGCCATTGGCGTACAACTCATTCTCAATGGCCTCGCAGACTGGATTGCGTCTTTGAACTTAGGCTGACAAACCACTACCCTGACCACTCAAACCGTCGCTGTGCCCATTTTTTAGCCCGCTGAATGGCGTCTTGACGAGAATAAGCTTTAGGGACCGCCACGGCACTTCCGGTGGCGTAATCAACCCAGGCCGTGTAGACAGTGCGCCCCTGATGCTGAGTAGTGGTGATCTCGATACGGAGACCATGATACGGAAAAGCAAAAACCGTATTGATGGCATCTGGGTCAGCAATGTGCATGAGTTTTACCGGATGGAGGGCTAACTATACAAGCTTGCAACGTAATCGCCATAGCCGTTATAGAGCAGCGTAGGTTGACGCTCCCAGTCCCAATTATTGCCGGCCCCGACAATGCGCTCATTTTTTTGCGACCAGCGCGGATGGGGCACATCGGGCTCTACATTGGCCTCAAACTTATATTCGTTAGGAGAAATCGTATTCCAATAGGTGGCGGGTTGCTCTTTTAGAAACTCAATTTTGACAATGGATTTGGCCCCTTTAAAGCCATACTTCCAGGGCACCACCATGCGAATCGGCGCACCATGCTGCTTAGGTAGGGTGCGGCCATAGATACCCACCGCGAAAAAGGCCAGGTCGTTCGCCATTTCATCAATGCGCAGACCCTCGTGGTACGGCCAGGGCAAACTTGAGAAGGACACTTTTGGGCCCTGGGTAATCTTGCTATCAAAAAACGACTCAAATCTGACGAATTTAGCGTCTGAGGTAGGCTCCACTTCGGCCATCAGCTTATTCATCGGAAAACCAAGCCAGGGAACCACCATTGCCCAGGCTTCAACACAGCGAAATCGATAGATCCGCTCTTCTAGCGAGAACGCCTTGAGCAAATCATCCTGGTCGTAGGTTTTGGGATTTTTGACCAGGCCAGTTACCTCCAGCGACCAGGGATTGGTCGGTAGCTTTTGGGCATTGGGCCAGATGTTTTTGGTCAACCCAAACTCGTAGTAGTTATTAAAGCGGCTGGCAAACTGCTGATCGGTCACCGGGCGTTCGGCGTCTGCAAACTCTGAGTTCTGCTTGAAATCTGCAATGGGCTCACCATAGGTAGCGCTGAGCTCCGCAATTCCTTTAGAGGTCAGCGGACGCCGATAGCAGCCTGCTACTGATAGCCCCACGCCAGCCCCAATGGCGGCCTTCATAAATTTACGGCGGTTCAAAAAAGCAGACTCTGAGGTGACGAGATTTTCGCTCAGCTGCCAGTCAGGCGGGATTTTGCTAAACACGATGGCGGAAGGGGTATGGGGTGAAGAGGTTCTTTTTGTATTGTAAGGGGGAAAGGCGAAGGGCGAAGGGCGAAAGGCGTTAGCGAAGCCATGCCCCTTGGGCTATAGGGTAGGGGCGTTGCATGCAACGCCCGTATGAGGGCAAAGGGCGAAGGATGAAGAGGATCGTAGGTTGGGCTAAGCCTCCAGTCCAATATCAGCGTAAGCCAATCCGTTTGACCTTGCGAGCCCATCAAACCCCGATAAAAGGCTGGGCAGAAAAGGCTAAGCTCCACACGCCCCAAAAATCACTCAGAATAAATATAGATATGGATACATTTAATCAGAGGCTAATCGGGGGCAGTATGACAGACCCAGATCTTCAATTTCGTATTGGCTGCGCCGTCTGGGCTTACAAAGAATGGCTGGGCAATTTTTACCCCCAGGGCAGTCGCCCCGCTTCGTTTTTGCGTCTCTACGGTGAACGGATGACCACCGTGGAGGGGAATACGACTTTTTACCACACGCCCAGCGCGGATACCGTGGCTCGCTGGGCAGCTGAAACCCCTGAAACGTTTCGGTTTTGCCCCAAGCTACCGCGCTTGGTGACCCATGAGGGGCTACTGATGCCCCATCTGCCCACCGCGCTGTCGTTCTTAGAGCTGATGCAGGGGCTTGGGTCGCGTCTCGGGCCGATTTTTGCGCAGCTACCGCCGGGATATAGCCCGGCCAACTTTCAAGACCTGGCCGATTTTTTATCTGCCTGGCCTAGGGAAGTCGCCCCTTTGGCAGTGGAAGTTAGGCACCTCGACTGGTTTAAGCCTGCCCACGCGTCCCAGCTCGATGCCCTGTTAATAAGGCTGGGGGTAGGTCGCGTTTTATTAGATACGCGCACTATGTACGAGTGGGAAGATGCAGCAGAAGATCCTCAACTCAAATCTGAGCGCCGCAAACCCCGAGTTCCGCTGCAGCCTGTCGTAACTGCTCCGTTTACCTTAGTACGCTACATTAGTCACCCTCAGCTATCTCGCAATCGAGATTACCTCAGTCAGTGGGTAGATCTAGTAGGCCAGTGGCTAGCAAAAGGAACCCAGATTTATTTCTTTGTACACTGCCCAATCGAAGCAGAGTCGCCTGCGATCGCAAAGCATTTTCAAACCTTGCTCGAGCAAGCCGAGATTACAATACCGCCGCTGCCGTGGAGCCAGATCACCCAGCCCCCCGAGCAGCTCGCTCTATTTTAGGGCTCTAAATTTTAGGCTTTGCTTTAAAGCTAGTCGTTATCCCAGTCTTCACGGCCCATCAGGTCGCTGATGCGATCGCGCAGCAAGAAGCCATTTTCTTCAAGCTGACCTTCAACCCAGGTCCACTCACGGGCAGGAATATACTTACATAAGGTATAAATCGGCTGCTGACGGTTAACAACGCCCTGATGAACAAGCTCTCTAGCCTCAGCCTGGATTGAGCCGATGGAATAATTAACGAATTGAAGCATGGCTGACAATTCCTGAATGTGTGTATTAACTGAATGAGTGTATTAAAAGTGACGGGCAATCCGGGTGTGAGGTAAGTGCTAAAAGTAAGCTGAATCAATCCAACAAGCTACCTAAGCCCTGACTACAATTCCCTGCGATTTACCCTAGAAAAAACTTGAGGTTTCAAGTGGATGGGGGCAAAAAAACGAGCTAGGACGCTGAATTAAGCATCAATGTCGGGCCTCAACACGGGTATGAGATACACGAGATACCGAACCAATGCGAACTCCCCTAAGAATTCACGACCCAGGAAGTTCTGTAGTCAATTTTACAAAAAATTTGAATAAGTGGAATGCTGGCTCACACTTAATTCTCTTATCAGCCTAGGGCAGTGAAGCTAAAAAAAAAGTGTGTTTTTGTAAGGTCGGATACATCCAAGCCCCCTAGCATACCCGTTGCTCTCGCGAAATTCACCGATCTAAAAGGCTTTTAGAAGGTATAGACAATTACAAAGCGCCCCCTAAGTTATTTTTTATAGAAACGATAGAGGCCAGTTTTTTAGGGAGTTATGTGAGTGTTTGATGACTTTAGTCGCTGATCGCTCAGTGTGATGGCCAGTTCAATGGCAGCCATCATGCTGTCTGGCTGGGCGACCCCTTGACCAGCAATATCAAAGGCCGTGCCATGATCGGGAGAGGTACGGATAAAAGGTAGCCCAATCGTTGTATTCACGGCTCTGTCAAAGGCGAGCAGCTTGACGGGAATCAGCCCCTGATCGTGATAGAGAGCCAGGTAGCCGTCGTGGGCAGAGGCGGGTTGACCATACCAGGCACGGCCTGGGGTAACCCATAGCGTATCAGGGGGGACTGGCCCCTCGATCTGAACCTGGGGAAACCGCTGGCGCTGCTGGTTAAGCCAGGGGATCAGCCAGTCAATTTCTTCTCGACCCAGCTGACCCTGCTCGCCGCTGTGGGGATTGAGCCCTGCGATCGCAACCCTGGGTTGATCTAAGCCAAAGTCCTGTCGCAGGCAGTCTAGCAGCAGCTCTAGCTTGAGCGTCATCAGCTCAGGGGAAAGCGCTTCTGGCACCTGTCGCAGCGGTATATGGGTGGTTGCCAACAGGGTCCGCAGCACCCAGCCCGAGTGAGGCGAGCCCGCCACGAATAGCATGCCGTAGCGCTGGGCCCCGGCCATCTCAGCCAGCAGCTCGGTTTGCCCAGGATAGCGATACCCTGCCGCTAGCCAGGCAGATTTGGCAATGGGGGCCGTCACAATCGCGTCGTACTGCCCTGTCAGGGTCTGTGCGATCGCAGTTTTTAAGGTTCTAAAGCTGAGGTCACCGCTAGCGGCACTGCCAACGCCCAACTCCACAGGCCCCAAGTGAGCGGGCGGCATTGCCACATCAACCTGCGCAAACTGGTCAGGATTGGCTCCACCGCTCTGCTGACCCATCTGTCGATAGAGCTGCCGCAAAAGCGCCTGGTTGCCAACTAAGGTGATGTCTGCGGTTTGGCCAACGCGGCCCAGGGCCTTAAGCACCACCTCTGGCCCAATCCCAGCGGCGTCGCCCAGGGTAATCAGCAAGCGCGATCGGGGGGCTAAAGCCGCCTGCTGAGTAGAAATCTTAGAGACTGAATGCACCATAACGTCAGCTTTTGGGAGAGCACCAAACTGTTTTAGAATAGGGGCCATGCATTGAAATTTGCGCAGCCTTGGCGGGCTACGTTTTGTTAGGAGGATACCTTAGGCACCATGGGCGAAGAAATTTTTTCAACATCAGTACTCATATTTTGCTTAGTTCTTGTTGGCCTGAGCGTTGGCTTTTTATTACTCAAGCTCCAGGGTAGCGAAGAGTAAGCACCGGTTTAATTGCGATCTGAGTAACCCCCATCACCCAACCCTCACCCGCGTTCAAAATGCTGGGGTGAGGGTTTAATTTTGGGACATAGCCGCCGCTGTGAGAAGCCTTCCAAGACGATCTCAACTTTTTCTAGATTGAGATTTAGCTATCGTCTGGTAAACTGAGGAAAGCGTTAAGTTTTGTTTAGAAACCCTCATGACCGTACTGGTGGTTGGTGCAACTGGCACATTAGGCAGACAAATAGTGCGTCATGCGCTTGATGAGGGACATGAAGTGCGCTGTTTGGTGCGCAATTTTCAAAAAGCGGCCTTTTTGCGAGAATGGGGGGCTCAGCTGGTACGCGCCGACCTGCTAGCCCCTGAGACGTTGCCTACTGCGCTAGAGGGTATGGAGTACGTGATCGATGCTGCCACCACCCGGCCCAACGACGCAGCTAGCATTTACGAGGTTGATTGGGAGGGCAAGGTTGCGCTGATTCAGGCCGCCGCTGATGCGGGGATCAAGCACTATGTCTTTTTCTCAATTCTTAATTCTGAAAAATATCCCCACGTGCCGCTGATGGAAGTGAAGCGCTGCACCGAAGAGTTTTTAGCTGAGTCGGGGTTAAACTATACAATTTTGAAACCCTGTGGTTTTTTGCAAGGCCTAATCGGCCAGTATGCAATCCCTATCTTAGAAAAGCAGGCGGTGTGGGTGATGGGTGAGGCTTCACCGATCGCCTTTATGAACACTCAAGATATCGCTCAGTTTGCGGTCAAATCACTCACGCTATCGGACGCCAACCACAAAACCTTCCCGCTAGCGGGGACGCGGGCTTGGGGCGCTTACGAGATCGTTCGACTCTGTGAACGCCTGTCGGGGCAAGATGCCAAAGTCTCAACCTTGTCTCTCGGGCTACTGCGCGGTGTGCGCAAGGTGGCTCAGTTTTTCCAATGGGGCTGGGATCTGGCCGATCGGCTGGCTTTTGCCGAGGTGAGTGCCGATGGTCAGGCACTCGATGCCGAGATGGATGAGGTCTATTCGACCTTTGGCATTGATAAG
>JBCBZL010000180.1:0-10039 GCA_039815385.1 Cyanobacteria bacterium P01_A01_bin.114 | reverse complement strand
CCCCGAAAGGGTTGCTGGCTTCGTTTAGACAAGGGGGTGTCCGGTGGGTTTGCGCAAAGGGGGCCGATTGTTTTTTGCGTATAGAGCCGGTTTTGTGCCTACCCGTAGGTTAGGTGGGCTATTGGATAGGTATGTGTAGGGGCTGGTCTTGTGCCTGCCCGGCGATACCGGGAGAGGGGGTAGCCAGGATTTTCGTCTTAGCTAGTGAATAGGGGGCTTGATCGGATTAGGGGTTGACCAGATCGGCCAGGATGGCTTCAATGCTTCGGGGTTGCCAGCCTAGTTCTTGCCTTGCCTTGCTGGCGTCGATTCGGACGCAGCGGTCGTAGATATAGTGAACGCGCTCACGGCTGAGGGGTGGGTTCCAGGTGAAGAGTTTGCCGATGGGGTCTAGCAAAGTACCCAAGAATCGGACTACCCACTCGGGCGGTTCAGCGGGGACGGGGATGCCGGTTTTGTTGCTCAAGATCTCGAACATTTGTTGGGTGGAGAGTTCGCCTGCGGAGATGATGAAGTGCTCGCCTGGCTGGCCGCGCTCGGCGGCGAGGAGCAGGGCTTCGACGAGATCATCAACGTGGACAATACCGGTGACGCGCTCGCCGCCGGGCCAAAGTTTGAGGCGACGGTTGAGGAATAGATTAATCACCGGGCCAAAGTGGGGGTCGTCTGGGCCGAGAATGCCAGCGGGCATCAGGCTGACGGCGGGGTATCCATCTGCGGCGTAGGCGTCGATTAGCTGCTGGGCTTCGTATTTGGTGCGGTCGTAGGCTGAGGAAAAATCGGTCTGGGTGCGCTGGAAGGTTTCATCGACCACTTGGCCCTGGGTGTCGCCAAAGATGCCGATGGTGCTGCAATAGATCAGCTTAGGGGGTGCTTTGCCCTCGGCGGCGATTTTACGGAGGGCTGCCAGGACGGTACGGGTACCTTCAATGTTTACCCGTGCCATCTCGGTTTCGTTGACAATGCCCAGATCGACATAGGCGGCGATGTGAAAAACCACATCCACGTTTTGCATCGCAGTGGTTAGGGTGACCTGGTCGGTGATGTCGCCATAGACGAGGCTGATATCAGTCTTGGCCAGGCGGGATAGGTTGCTGGTTTTTCTGACCAGGCCGGTTACCTCAGCGCCCCGCTGGTTAAGGGCCTTGACCAGGTGGGAGCCGGTGAAGCCATTTGCGCCAGTGACTAAAGCTTTCATCGGGGCTGAGGCATTCATAGGGCTTTTTCGTAGATGCGGTAGGTTTTGTAAATCTGAGCCCCGACGCTTTCAATAATTTTGCGGGAGGGCATGTTATCTTCAAAGACCCAAGATAGCTCGGCGCGTTTGTAGGGCTTATTTTTTTGGCTGCCGCCGCGCATGCCCAGATAAACGACCGCGATGGGAACCATTTTGCGGCGATATTCGGGCAGTGAGCAGATGGCGATGACGCGCCCCTGGTCGATCTGACGGCGATACCACAAAAACTTGAGCAGCCCCAGCCAGTTGAGCCGACCGTTTACATGCTTGAGGGGGATGTTGTAGTCAGGTAAGGCCATAAAAAAACCGATCATCTCGCCCTTGTCTTCGGCGATCACAAAGACATCGGGGTCTACTAGCTGCTGGAGCTCTTTGGCTTCTTCTAAAAATTCAGCCTCGGTGCGGGGGGTAGAGCTCCAGTTGTTGGAAAAGGCTTTGGTAAACAGCTGATAGAGGCTGCGACAGTCGCGTTCAAAAGCTTCGCCTTTGGTGTGGATGGGGCGAAAGGTAATACCGGCTTTGAGGGCAATCTGGTAGGCTCGCTCAAATTTAGGATTAAGCACCAGCTCTAGCGGAAAGTCATAGGCATAGGCGTCTTTGGCTTTTTGCCAGCCCGCTTTCTCGACAAGCTCGCCGTAATAGGGTGGATTATAGGGCATCATCACCATCGGTGGTGAGTCAAAGCCGTCCACTAAAAAAAAGCAGTTGTTGTGGGTCGAAAGGTCAATGGGGCCGCGCACCCGAGTCATTCCCTGCTGCTTGAGCCAGTCACAGGCGGCGGCAAAAAGGGCCTCTGCGATCGCAAACTCTGACACACATTCAAAGAACCCAAACAGCCCCACTGGAATGCCTTCACGTTCAATCAAGCGCTGATTAACCGCTGCGACGATACGCCCTACGGGCTGGCCCGCTGCGATCGCCACAAACTGCTGTAAGCGCCCGTATTCAAAGAATGGATTGCTGGGCAGAAACTGCTTCTCAATGCTCGATCTTAGCGGTGCAACCCAGTGAGGGTCGTCGCGATAAACCCGGTCGGGCACGTCTAAAAACAGGGCCTGATCGGCGGGAGTTTCAACAGCTTTAACAACTAATTGGTTTGACATGATAGGGGGCAGGTCAGCGCCTTTAAGCGTCGGGGCTAGCCTGGTTGTGGGTATCAGGTATCAGGTATGGGCGTTAGGCGGTATTAAAGTTATTAAACCGTATAATCCAACACTCAGCACCTAACACCTACCACCCACTACCCATCACCTTCTTCCCTACGCCGTACACTGCACCATCGAAGCCCCAATCCGTTTGCGTACCAGGCACATGGTGTCTACAAGTCGATCCATTTCTTCCTGGGTGTGCAGAACGTTGGCGGTGATGCGCAGGCGCGGTCTGGCAATAAACCAAATCGGCGATACCCACAGGCCAAACTCTTCCATCAGGCAGCGAGCAAAGGCTTTGGGCTCTAGATCTTCAGGCAAAATTACCGGAATCACATTGGTTTCACCAATGGCCTCAAAGCCAGCCTCGACCAGACGCGATCGCAAATAGCGGGTATTGGCCTGCAATTTTTGCACTTTTTCGGGATGCTGGCGCACCTGACGAATGCTCTCCAGGGCTGCTGCTGTGACCGGGGGCGGTAGCGAGATTGTGCCAATTGAGGTTGGTGACACATCCAATAAATCGATCAGCTCCCAGTTAAAGGCGCTGATGGCAGCCCCAGCCGAGCCTGCAAACTTAGAAAAAGTGGTCATGATCAGCGGCACCATGCCCCGATCAAGCACTGACTGGGGGGTTATCCCAAAGTGATCGTAAATGCCTTCACCCTTGGGGCCAATGGCACCGCTGGCGTGGGCTTCATCCATAACGATCACGCTGCCCGGATAGGCTTCCATGATGTCTAACATCTCGGGCAGGGGCACTACATCGCCATCCATTGAAAAGACCGCGTCAGAGATCACCATAATCCGATCGTCGGGGCGAGCATAGCGTTTGAGCTTGCGGGCTAGATCGTCCATATCGCAGTGGCGATAGGCTTTAACTCGCACCTTGGGGCTGTGGCCAAATAGCTTACCTGACCGATTGCTGGCATTGGCCACGGCAGAAATGATGCAGCCGTGGTTTAAAACATCTGTAAATATCAGCGTCTCGCGGGTGTGGCGAAAGCCAGGTACCGGCACCGCCAGATGGCAAAATCCATCCATCAGGGCCTGCAGTGCCATCCACGCATTTAAGAAAAGGTGGGTATGGGGTAGATGTTTAAATTCAGAAATTTCTTGCTCTAGCTGGCGGTGCAGGTCAATACGGCCGCTCAGGACTGAGCAGGAGCTGTTGGAAGTGCCATAGTGCATGATCGCATCAATGGCAGCTTGCTTGACCGATTCTGCCTGGGCCATGCCGAGCACATCGTTGGTGCAAAAGGTCAAAACCTTGTGTCGTCTGCCCGTTGCAGCTTCCTCAATCTCGACTTGATTGCCTTGCTTTTGATGGCAGATAAACTTGTCTGGGTACAGACCACTGCCATGCAAATGATGCATGTAGTCATTAACGACTTCCACAATTCACTCCTTTCACCTAGGGTTTAAACCGATCTCAGATAAAGTGCGATGCCCTCTAGCTTGCGAGTGCAAGACTTGCTCTGACTGTTGCATAAACAGCTCATACTGCCTAACGGTGACCCGTTGTAAGGCAATAATCGCTGGATTTACCTCAACATAATCCCGGTTAGGATTAGCAAGGTAATTGCGCTGCTCGCTCTCCATCATGTCGACGTCCTGGTGTAGGAACTTAAAAAACACCTGATGGAGCACAAGCTTTTCAAGCAAGTTACCAATGTAACCTTGCAATAGCCATGAAGGGAGTGGCAGTTTTAAAAACAGCATCGAAAAAGACTGGGTCTGCGTCGGCCCCACCGGCTGACGCATTAGGTAAAGCGAAGAGACCCCCTCTAGGGTGCTGTGATAGTGGGGATACTGATAGTCGATCGAAACGGTGCGGGTGGTAATGCCGTCGTTTTTGGTGCCCGCCTCAGCTAGGCCTAGCAGCTTGGTAAGCCCCCCTCGATAAGACACTTGATAATCAGCTTTGACACTGGCGTCTGTTTGTTGCAACTTCAACAGTATTGGGTCAAACCAGCCCTGCAGCTGCTTGTGCAAAAAGCCATGGAAGACATCCATGGCGTTTTCGTTGCAAATTGAAAAATGAGCTTGAAACTTTCCTGGGATCCTTACCATAAACCAGTCAGGATTGCCATATTCAGAGATGTCTGGCAGAGGCTGCTGGGTGGCTAAGGCGCGCTCGCCTGGAAAAATCCAAATCAGCCCGTATTTCTCTTGAACTGGATAGCTGCGGGCCTGGGCGCAGGGTAGCTTTTGCTCGGCGGGAAAGTATGGAATGCTAACGCAGCGTCCCTCATCGTTAAAGGCCCAACCATGGTAAGGACAGACCAGATTCTGGCCGTGGACTTCGCCCTTATGTAGCTCGACACCCTTGTGGGGGCAAGCATTTTCGAGAGCGTGGGGCTGACCCGTCTCATCTCGATAGAGGGCAACAGTGGTTTGCCAAACCGTCACGGGTGTAATCTGTCCGGGCTTTAGCTGATGACCCCAAATGGCCGGATACCAATAGTTAGAGTTTATACCGACTTCTCGAACCCGCCTTTCGATAGGCTGGCCTTGCAAAACAGGAGCTGATTCCATAAATAGCGTCAATTTTTGCGGCAAAACTCAATGTACGTAAGCAGTATGAGATTTTGCTGAACGTTTTTTAGGCGACATCTAAACACTGATAGGATATTAACATTTATTTACTTTGCCTGATAATTCAGACGATGACGTTGATATCTCAAGGTATCGCATTACGGTCAGCGCCTTAAATGGTTAAGCAATGGCTGAGCTCTCATGCGATCGCAGCGGGTTAATTTTCTGGGGCTGGGTTTCTAAGCGTAGGTTTCTGGCCTAATGAGTTCCTGCTTACTAAATTTCTGCCAACTGTTTTCCTACCTGCTGTGACAAAACCGCAATGTGACCAAAGCCTGACGTGCTGGGCGCATGGCTAAAGCTAGACTACCTGAACATCCCCTATTTAAGTATGTCCCCTGTGAATTCTGCCGCATCTAGATCGTCATCTCAGCCATCTCGCCTGATTCCATCTCGTCAATATTTAAGCATTCTCGTTGTTCTAATATTTGCTGGAGCGCTATCGAGCGCCGCTGGTACCATTGTGGCCCCCGTTTTTCCGGAAGTCATTGAGCAGTTTCAGGTAACGGCTCAGTGGGCAGGATTGCTGGTCAGCACCCACACGCTGACCACAGCGCTGGCCAGCCCGATTTTGGGGCTTTTGGCAAATCGCATCGGGGGGCGCTCGGTGCTTTTGCTCTCTTTGGTCGCCTATGCCTTATTTGGGGTGATGGGGGCCTTTAGCCAAGGGCCAGGGACGATGCTGCTGTCTCGGGCTCTGGTTGGCGTCACCAGCGGGGGTATTGCGGCCGGTAGCCTGGGGCTGATCAGTAATTTGTATGACGGGGATGCGCGATCGCGCATCATGGGCTACGCGGCCAGCATCCTGTCGACGGCGACGATGGTGTTTCCGCTATTAGGAGGCGCGCTGGGTTTGCTGGGCTGGCGCTGGGCCTTTGCATTATATGGGCTGGGGTTGCCAGTGGCCCTGGCAACGCTGGCGCTGCCGCGACGGCGATTACGACGGGCGAGTGCGGTTGATTTGAGCCAAACCAAAGGGGTTCGCCAAACCCTGCGGCGGCCTAATGTGATTATGCTGTGCCTGTCTCTGGCGATTGTGTCGGCCATTTTTTACATCGTGGTGGTCTATGTGCCGCTTTACCTTAAAGCTGAGATCGGGGCGAGTACCTTCTTGAATGGGGTGGTACTGGCCTCCCGAGCTGTGGGCGCTGCGGTGATTTCGGCGGTGGGGGCAAGTCGCTTGGCCAAACGACTGGGGGCCAACCGTGCGATCGCGCTAGGTTTCTTACTCATGGCATTTTCCCTATCCACCATTCCGCTGCTGATCACGCCCGCGACTATTTTGCTGGCGGCCTTGGTCTTTGGCCTGGGGTTTGGCATTGTGATGCCTAACTTTTACAGCTCGCTTGCTGACTGGTCGCCGGATGCGGTGCGTCCGGGGGTGCTGGCCATTGGCACTGGCTGTGCGTCCTTAGGTCAGTTTGCTTCGCCCCTTTGTTTTGGCCCAATTTGGGAATCGACCGGTGTCGGTGTGTTTTATGCGGGGGCTGGCGTGGCCTTGATGATGGGGCTTTTGATCGGGTTTCTCAGCGAAATCAAACGCTAGTGCAGTGTCAAGCTTAGAAATTAGGGTTAGGCGAGGTGAGAGGGTGAGAGGGTGAGAGGGTGAGAGGGTGAGATGGGGTGAGGGTACTTACCTACTCACTAGCGCCGCGCACTCACTAGCGCCGCGCACTCACCCATTCACCAAACCCTAAAATTAAGCTCTGACACTGCACTAAGCTAGTATTTTCCTAATCTAAGTATCTCAATAATCTAAGTGTCCTCACAATCTGAGGGCCTGCCCTCAATCTAACGTTTACCTAATTTTGCAAACCTTGTAGATGAACAGCCTGACTCAGTTTCTACAGCGGTGGACGGTGCCGCTCTTGTTGATTACAGTTGCCCTACGTCAGATTGCCTTAGCCCATACAGCTGCGCTCAGTCCGTGGCACGGGGGCGGGTTCGGTATGTTTGCCTCGATTGATCGCGACGAACGGCGAATCGTTGAAGTCCAGGCCACTGACTGTAATGCTCAGGTGATTGATGTCGCGCTGATCCCTTCGGATGAGCTGCTTGATGATGCAGCGCTGACCCATTTGAGAACGGTGCCGAGTAAGACGTTGTTGACTCAGACTGCCCAGCGGATTTTGGCGTCCGAGTCCTATATTCAGTCATCTGCATCCTCGCTGACGCTGTTAAATTCACCTGAGGTATTGTCTCAGCAGTCACTGGAAACCGTCACCGACTGCCTGCAGCAGGTCGAGATTCAGGTGTGGCGATTGCGTCATCAGCGACAGCCTAGCCTGATCTGGTATGAGCCGATCACGCCTCGGGTGGAGGTCAGCGAATGATCAATAAATCAGGCAATCATTCAGGGCCGATGACCGCCCTCAGGCTGACGGGGCAAAAGTGGCTTGATAAAGGCAATCGTATTTTGACGCGGCTGCTCAGTCAGCCGCGCACCCAGCTAATTTTGAACCTTACGGCTGTATGGGTCATCTTGCACGGCATCGATCATTTTGCCTGGGTGACGTTGCCAGAAAGGCTCCTAGCAGCGGCTATTCTGATATTTCCGCAAGGGTCACGCGGGCTGTGGCTGGGGACGAGTGTACTGCTGTCGCTCAATAATTTGAATGGCTGGTCTGTCTTGGTCAACCATGAGTATTTGATTACTTACTGGGTGATTGTGTGTGCGATCGCAGTTTGGTCAACCACGCCGAAAAAAGTGCTTGCCTGGAATGCTCGATTGCTGATCGGCCTCTGTTTTCTATTTGCGACGCTGTGGAAATTTATCTCGGGTGAGTATCTCAACGGCTCGTTTTTGCACCTCACCTTTTTGCTCGACTCTCGCCTTGAGATGGGCGCTGTTCTGATGGGGGGCATTAACCCAGAGTCGCTGGCGACGAATCAACGCTTGTTTGAGACCCTACAAACAACGACGGCTCCGCTGGCCCTGGAGACCACGCCGCTGCTGTCAGTTGTGAGCGTGATTTTGTCGTACTGGACGCTTTTGATTGAGGGTGGGGTTGCGATCGCGTTTTTGATGCCTGGGCTAAAGTGGCTCTATCAACGGCGCGACGGGCTCTTAATGTTGTTCATTGTGACCACCTATTCGGTTATTCCCGTGTTTGGGTTTGGCGCGATTTTGATGATCATGGGGTTGGCCCAATGTAAAAACGTCGGCCGTCAGCGGCTCTATTTGGCGATGTTTTTACTGATGCCGCTGTGGATGCCGCTGCCCCAATCAATTTTCTACGTGATGGGGCGTTTTTGGGGCCTGGGATGATGGTGGATGATGGTTCGTATTAAGAGGTGCGTTGGTTAAGGGGATCTTCTCCACCGATCAGGGACTGGTTGGGTTGAACGCACCGTTCGCCGTTCGCCCTTTGCCCGTACAGGCGTTGCATGCAACGCCCCTACCCTTCGCCCTTACCCTTTCGCCTTTCGCCCTTTCTCCCATTGCTGGTGATTCTCTTTTGCCTGTTTGACCAACGGCGAGAACCGTGACAATTGGTTGACTGCCCCGTTCACCCAGCTCAGCGGCCACCCAAACGGTCGGGCAATATCTAAAAATAAAACCACTCGGTAATCCTCAGTTTCATTCCACGCTTCGTGGTAAAACGTATCGTCAAAGATGAGGCTCTCCCCCTCTGCCCAGTGGCGAATCTCATCCCCGACTCGAATGCGGCATCCGCCCACAGGCTCAGGCACCCTGAGCCCCAGGTGGTAGCGAATCAGCCCCTTGTGCTTACCCCGATGCTCTGGGATATGTTTGCCCGGTGCCAAGATTGAGAAAAATGCTGCCTGTAAGCCTGGAATCTGCTGAAGGAGCGCCCAGGTTTGCGGACACTGCTGGCAGTTAGCGGTGGCCACAAACCCAAATGCACAGAAGAAGTACGTCTTCCATTTACTATCGGGGCTGATTCGCTGCTGACGCGGCATAATGTCTTGAAAGCTGGGCAACGCCTCAACCTGTTGTAAAACTTGATCTAGCTCTTTACGGATAACCTGCCAGTTTTGCTCAAGCTGAGCTGCCCACGGAAACTGCTCGATCGTGAAAAAAGGAGCATTGCCGACCTTAGACTGTTCCCCGAGCCAGGCTTCTATTTTGCGATAGCGCTCGCTGTCAAAAATGGGATGAAGCGGTGTTTGGGGCGACTGAGGCTGGGTGGCAGCGGTCTGCATATAAATGAGCAAGTGTAGGAATAATGGTAATCGGCTTATCATTATATCTTCGTTACCATATCTTCTTACCGCGTCCTCATTTGGGTTGGATAGGTGAGTGCGCTGCGCTAGTGAGTACGCTGCGCTGGTGAGTACGCTGCGCTAGTGAGTACGCTGCGCTGGTAAATAGTGAAGACCCACTCACCCACTCACCCACTCACCCACTCACCTAAATCTCAAGCTCAACTCAGTATCAGCCTTCTATGCCACATTCAGCAATGCGTTCGTACAAGATGAGGCCGCTTTCGATCCAGGCTTGGCCTTTGCCAGGATTGGCTTCATGCATCCAACTTTGAGACGGCAAATGCCCCACCGGAACCTCTAGTGAATAGGTGGTTTGCGACCAGCCTAGCTGTTCTCGAAAAGCGTCGTACATTCTGTACTCACTTTCAAAATCTTGGGGGTCAAGGGCCGTCCAGATCTGTGTCTGAAGGCTCAACCCAAATTTATCTTGGCTGTAGCGACGCCATAGGCTGTCTATCGTTGCTAAGTCTTCACAGGGAAATTCAGCGAGGCCCGTGTAGCTACCGCCAAAAATAGTGCGATCGCGATACCAGCCAATTTGCAGAATCAGCGATTCAGTTTCTAAATCGGCAGCCTCCCACTGCTGCTCAGATAGCAGACTTTCGAGCTGATCGTAGCTGGGAGGTCTGGTTGACAGGTAGCGCCAAAGCCCTATTGCTGAAAGCCCAAACAGCAATAGGGCAAAGGGCCATTTTTTAAGGCTAGAAAGTTTCACGAGAGCCTCTTACGCTTCACTAAGAATCAACACGTTTGAACTCCGTGTTTACGCAAGTGGCAATACGCAAGCGGCAAACCGACCCATCAGCGCTATCGAGCTCTTCTACCT
>JBCBZL010000062.1:0-17592 GCA_039815385.1 Cyanobacteria bacterium P01_A01_bin.114 | reverse complement strand
GTCTTCAATGGTGATGATATTGCGAGTCATCTCCGTGTTGATATAGTCAATCATGGCTGCCAACGAGGTTGACTTACCCGAACCCGTTGGGCCTGTGACCAGCACCAAACCCTTGTGGTAATGACAGACATCTCGAAGCACGGGTGGCAGGTTAAGCTGATCGATGGTCATAATCTTGACCGGAATCAAACGCATCACCAGTGATGGCCCACGCAGCGTATCAAATATATTGATCCGCACCCGCGTAAAGTCAAAGTGAGCCGCCCCGTCAAAGTCCAAACTTTGCTTAAACGACTGAATTTGATCCGGCTTTAGAATCTCAGATAGCCAGCTGTAGAAAGTCGCCTCATCCGTAACTGGGTAGTCGGTAATGTCGATTTCACCCCGGTTGCGGAAGCGAGGCACCTCCCCAACCCCCAGGTGAACATCAGAGTAGCCCTTGTCAAAGGCTTCGCGCACCAGCTTTTCTAGGGTTAGGGCACCGCCCACTTTAATGCCCGCTGCTGTCTTTGGCATCGGCGGTGGGGCCGCATTGCGATGGCCCGGCGCAACGGGGGACGACGGTGAGATTGTGCTCATGCCCGGCGGGGGCGGCGGCGCGGGACGACCCAGCGGCGGCGGCGGGGGCGGTACACGAGGGGCTGAAGGGGGGCGTTGGGAATCAGTCATAGAGCACCAGTTCCTTCAATGACGGCTGACGATATCAACAAGATGCATCAATTTTCCTTAATCATACTTGCATCTTTGTTAATTCTGAGACTTCCCAAAAGTAAATCAGAAGTTATCGAAATGGATGAAATTAAGAACATTATTTTCCTATGCCGCTGAATGCCGCTGGACTGTGCCGCTGAATGCCGCTGGACTGTGCCGCTGACTATGCCATTGGAATCGCTGGATGGGCTAGGGCTCATGCCCCGCAAACTGACCTGGGCTGTGCTAATCTAGTAGGGTTGTCAAAATTACGCACACCTGGTTTTTTCGGGTGTCTTGAGATTACTCAAGATGCACACCGGGTGGAGGCTTAACCCGAAAGGAGATCAAAAATATGCCAGTAGTTTCATTGGCTGACTTGCTTCAGTCAGGTGTTCACTTTGGGCACCAAACCCGCCGTTGGAATCCCAAGATGGATCCGTATATTTTTACGGCTCGAAACGGCGTCCACATTATCGACCTTGTACAAACGGCGCAGCTTATAGAAGACGCCTACCGCTTTGTTAAAAGCTCGTCAGAGAAGGGTCAAAAGTTTTTGTTTGTAGGCACCAAGCGCCAGGCAGCTGCCATTGTGGCCCAAGAAGCTAGCCGCTGTGGCTCTTATTACGTCAATCAGCGCTGGCTGGGGGGCATGCTGACTAACTGGTCTACGATTAAAACCCGCGTAGATCGCCTCAAAGAGCTAGAGCGTATGCAAGAAACCGGGGCGCTGGCACTCCGGCCTAAGAAAGAAGCCGCCGTCCTGCGTCGCGAGCTGGAAAAGCTGCAAAAGTATTTGGGTGGCATCAAACTGATGCGTCGTATTCCAGACGTTGTCGTCATTATTGACGTTCGCCGCGAATACAACGCGGTTCAAGAATGTCAAAAGTTAGGCATTCCGATCGTATCGCTGCTCGACACCAACTGCGACCCAGATGTGGTTGATATTCCTATTCCGGGCAATGACGACGCTATTCGGTCGATCAAACTCATCTTAGGGAAACTAGCAGACGCCATCTATGAAGGCTCGCACGGTCAAGTGAGCAGCGGTGAGGAGGAAGATATCTATGCTGACTACGACGGCACGGGTGAAGAATATGAGTATGAAGGGGCCGCTGATATCCCTGATGCAGCCGCTGATGCAGCCCCCGTCGCAGCCCCCATTGCAGCCCCCGTTGCAGCCCCAGCAGCAGACCCGGTCGAGGTCTCTAGCGACGCTGCTGAGAGCTAGGTATTGAGCGGATATTGAGATTCTTTCTCACGTCTTAACCTTGTTCAAGTAAGCCTGTTGACGAACCCAGATAAACGTAGGACAGATAGACCATGGCGGATATTTCTGCAAAGCAAGTAAAAGCCTTGCGCGATATAACTGGCGCAGGCATGATGGACTGTAAAAAAGCCCTTCAAGAAAACGACGGTGACATGGATAAAGCCGTCGAGTGGCTGCGTCAGAAGGGCATCATGTCGGCCTCTAAAAAAGAAGGCCGCGTGGCCGCTGAAGGATTAGTGCATAGCTATATCCATACGGGTGGCCGCGTGGGGGTTTTGGTTGAGGTCAACTGCGAGACCGATTTTGTCGCCCGCCGTGAAGAGTTTAAGGCGCTGGCGAGGGATATTGCTATGCAGATTGCCGCTACCCCCAACGTTGAATACGTCAAGGTGGATGATATCCCCAGCGCCACCATTGAGCGGGAAAAGCAGATTGAGATGGGGCGAGACGATCTTGCCAATAAGCCTGAAAATATCCGTGAAAAAATTGTGCTTGGGCGGATTGACAAGCGCTTGAAGGAGCTTGCTCTACTCGAGCAACCCTTCATTAAGGATCAAAACATCACGGTCGAAGAACTGGTTAAGCAGTCTGTCGCCAAACTGGGCGAAAATATTCAGGTTCGGCGCTTTACTCGGTTCATTTTGGGTGAGGGCATCGAAAAAGAAGAATCTAATTTTGCTGACGAGGTTGCTGCTCAGACAGGCCAGGCCAGCGCCCCTGCTGACAAGGTCGTCGATAAACCGGCTGACAAGGTCGCGGAAAAACCGGCTGACAAGGTCGCGGAAAAACCGGCTGACAAACCGTCTGGTAAGCCTGAGGGTAAATCTGGTCAGAAAAAGAAAAAGAAGAAAAAGTAGGCTCATTGCTAAACAGCTTTGTAGCTGCATTCCCCTATGCCCCTTAATATGGATGGGCATAGGGGGTTTTTTGATTACAAGGAGTCAACGTAAAGAGTCAACGCAAAAAGTTAACGTAAAAAGTCAACGCAAGCCCGGTTCATTTACAGGCGCATGGTTAGAGCAAGTGGTCAAATTGAACAGTCACTCACCCAGTTGCAGACAGCAACTGAGGAGATGGGAGATGAGTGCGACGCACTCTATCAAAGTTATTTTGAGGCGCTGAGTAAAGCAGGGCAGCGGCAGCTGGCGCTGGCGGCTTACCATCTGTGTACCCATGTTTACCCTGAGCAGTTTTTAGCGCTCAAGTTTTCTCAACGGGAAAAGCTACAGCGAGCGATTCGACGTCTGGGAAGCCAGCTGTATGATCAGCTCGTTGCAGAGTGGGTCAAAGCCAAAAAAATCAGCCAGCAGGAAGATCCTGAAGACCCGATTGCCACTATCAAGCAGCTGTTTTTACAAGCCGAAACTCGAGGCAAAACCGTTGACGATGACGAAACCACTAAATTAGAGGCCGAGATGGCTCTCAGGGCGCTTGATTCTGAGACCTTTGACTCTGAGACCTTTGACTCTGAGACCTTTGACTCTGAGACCTTTGACTCTGAGACCTTTGATTCTGAGACCTTTGACGACGTCGAGTTTGAGGATGCTGTTCTTGATGAAGAAACGTTCGATGAATTAACAGCGCGATCGCAGGCAGTAGAAGCCCTCGCCTCTGAATTGTTATTAGATGGCTCTTTAGATGACCTTTTAAAGGGCGCTTCCGCAGATTCTTTAGAGTCTGCATCTGCAAACGACCCATCGCCAGATTCCCCATCACCAGATTCCCCATCGCCGGATGTCTTGTCTAGAGAAGCAGCCTCTGGTGCAGAAGCCTCTGGCGAATCCTCTTCAGATGTATCCGCTTCCGAGCTTTCCTCACAATCTCAGCCGCCTCAAACCCCTCAGCCGCTTCAAACGACTCAAGCAATGGAGTCGGATTCGGTTCTCTCACTACCCGCCGATGTCGACGACTCTGCCGCTGAGCCAGATGACCCTCCGGAGCCTCAACCCTTAGACCCTGTGCAGCTGCTCAAGCAGCAAATTTTTGTCGAAAAAGCGATTCGGAACGTGCTGAAGGCAGTTTCTGAGACGACAAACTACATGTTGCAACAGGCTAAGATTGTACCCGAGATGCCTAAGCAGCTGCTAACGGCGGTGACCGAATCGGATGGCGTTGCCCAATCTCCTCTGAAAATGCCGCACCTCCTCAAGGTATCGGTCAAGATCTTGAATGTAGACGAGGGGCCCCGAGACAAACGCCGGGGGGACAAAAAGCGTCGAAAGCCTCGCGTGGTCGAGCTGGAGGCGTTTCCTGAATTTGTCATTGTCCATCTCAGGCTATCGGAAATCGAGTTTGCAGAACCGAGTGTCTCAGTTTGGCGTAGCCGCATTCGTGAACAGCTGACCAAGCTTAAGAAGCTAGGCCGAACCTATCAGAAAAACCAGCGAGAGCTTGCGATCGCACAGGCCGAAGACGCTTGGCGAGCGAGTTGGCTTGAGGATTAAGGGCAAGGCTAAGACGAATGCCAGACTGGACGCGGTTGCAAAAAGCGCTGAGTGTTGAGGCCGAAAACGGCTTTAACGATCTTGAGGGGCATCGACAGCGCTTTAGTGAATTTCTATGCGATAGCCTTCAGACCCCACCCCAAGCGTTACCTCGCCTCGATCAAGAGCGCTGGCAAGACCTCTCTTGTGAATTTAAACACTACAGCAATCTCTCTTTTGCTCAGCGGCAGCATCTAATCGCAGACACCCGTCGCTTTCTACACCAGACTCAAAAAATACTTGAGGTCAAGGCCTCTCAGCCCGCTGCTCCGGCAAAGACTCAAGAGAGCCACCGTTCACCCAGCCACAAAGCCAAACAAACTAAAACCAAAAATCTGGTGGCTGGCAGCCGCGCAGTCTATCGATCCTCTGGGCATCCCCTCGATCAGGCCCTGACCTATCTCAAAGGGATCGGCCCTAAGAACAGCGAGCGCCTGGCGAAACTAGGGCTTTACACGGTGCGAGACATTCTCTACTACTATCCCCGTGACCATATCGACTATGCTCGCCAAGTTAAAATTCGAGATTTAGAACCGGGTGAAACGGTCACCATTGTAGCGACGGTCAAGCGTTGCAACTGCTTTAGCAGCCCCCGCAACAAAAAGCTTACTATCTTTGAGCTAAACCTCTCTGATAGCTCAGGTAGCCTCAAAGTCAGCCGGTTTTACGCAGGCACCCGGTTTAGCAATCGAGGCTGGCAAGAGCGTCAAAAGCGCTTATACCCCAAGGGCTGTGTGGTAGCCGCTTCTGGTTTGGTCAAACAGGGCAAATATGGCATCACACTAGAAGACCCCGACATAGAAGTTTTAGAAAGTACTGAGGGGTCGATTGACTCGCTAGTGGTGGGCCGTGTTGTGCCGGTCTATCCTCTGACCGAAGGGGTCGGGGCCGATTTGGTGCGCCGGGCAGTGGTGGCAGCGCTGCCCGCTGCTGTCGAGATTCGCGACCCGCTACCCGCTACCCTACGGGAGCAGTACGGCCTGATCCAGCTGCCGGTTGCGATCGCACATATCCATTTCCCGGCTAATCAGGATGAGCTATCAGCGGCCCGTCGCCGCCTGATTTTTGACGAATTTTTCTACCTGCAGCTGGGCTTACTGCGCCGACGCAAACAGCAGCAGGCTGAGCAGACCAGTATTCAGCTAGCCCCCACCGGTCAGCTGATTGATCAGTTTTACGAGGTGCTGCCGTTTCAGTTTACGGGGGCTCAGCAGCGGGTCGTGCAAGACATTCTCCATGACTTGCAGCAGCCTACGCCGATGAATCGGCTGGTGCAGGGTGATGTGGGCTCAGGGAAAACCGTGGTCGCCGTGGTCGCTATTCTCTCGGCGATTCAAGCTGGCTACCAGGCGGCGCTGATGGCCCCCACCGAGGTGCTGGCCGAGCAGCACTATCGCAAACTGGTGGAGTGGTTTAACCTGCTGCATCTGCCGGTAGAGCTGCTCACCGGGTCAACCAAGACTGCAAAACGCAGAGAAATTCACGCCCAGCTCGAAACGGGAGAGCTCCCCATTCTGGTTGGCACCCACGCGCTGATTGAAGACCCGGTCAAGTTCATCAATCTGGGCCTGGTGACCATCGATGAGCAGCACCGCTTTGGGGTGGCCCAGCGGGCTCGGCTCCAGCAAAAAGGCGACAACCCCCACGTGCTCACCCTCACCGCCACCCCCATCCCCCGCACCCTGGCGCTGACGCTGCACGGCGACCTAGATGTGAGCCAGATCGACGAGCTGCCCCCCGGTCGCAAGGCGATTAAGACCACCTTGCTGACTGGTCGCGATCGCAACCACGCCTACGACCTGATCCGTCGAGAAATTGCCCAGGGTCGTCAGATCTACATCGTGCTGCCCCTGGTCGAAGAGTCTGAAAAACTGGATCTTAAATCCGCGATTGAAGAGCACAAACGCCTGAGCGAGGTCGTCTTTCCTGAATTCAAAGTGGGCCTGCTACACGGGCGACTGAGCTCGGCGGAGAAAGATGCGGCGATTAGTGAGTTTCGCGATCGCAAAACCCAAATCCTGGTCTCTACCACCGTGGTCGAAGTCGGGGTAGATATTCCCAACGCCAGCGTCATGCTGATTGAACACGCCGAGCGGTTTGGGCTATCGCAGCTGCACCAGCTCCGAGGCCGAGTCGGACGCGGCGCGGATCAGTCTTTTTGTCTGCTGATGAGCAGCACCCGCAACGAAACTGCGCTCCAAAGACTCAAAGTTTTAGAACAGTCTCAAGACGGTTTCTTTATCTCTGAAATGGATCTCCGGTTTCGAGGCCCCGGTCAGGTGCTGGGAACCCGCCAGTCGGGCCTGCCCGACTTTGCCCTGGCCAGTCTGGTTGAAGACCAGGACGTTTTGGAACTCGCCCGCCAAGCCGCCGAATCGATCATCGCAGAAGACCCCACCGTAGGTTTATGGCCGATGATGCAGTCTGAGCTAGACCGCCGCTATCAAAAACTCATGGGGGGCGCAATTTTCACTTAGCAAATCAGCTAATTTTAATCGCTGCAAGCCCTCTTAATCATTTCCCGAAGTTACCTTTCTGAGCATATTTAGGAAATATTTTCAACGCCTTTGAAGGTCTCATCATATTTGTCTTTTGAGGTCTTTAATATATTCGCAGGTAAGCATAAAAGAGTATTTGAATAGGCACATATATTTGGAAATTCAAAATAAAGCTTAGATAAAATTTTTACGCTTTAAACCTAATGCCCTCTCGGATCTAAACTTGATGGGTCTAACCCCTCTTCTGTCTTTATTCACGAACACTTATTATGAATTAGGAATCAATCAGGAACCTATCAAGATAGTTAATACAGGCTATCTCATGGTTTGGAACTGTTTTTTTGATGACGGATCGAGAATATCTAGACAGTTAATTAATCCGCTTTTAATACTATCAACATCGTATTTTGTCTCGCGATTAATAACTATTAGCCAATAGATTTTTCTAGTATTAGCTTTGTGTATTTCCCTTTTTCGAGTCCTCAAATTATCAAAAAAAGAAACCGTTCCTAACCAGGATGCATCCCCTAGCGTGAAGTTAGAGCCGCTAGACAAGCCAAACAAATGAAGTTAGGCACATTGAAAATGTTGCGTGGAAAAGGACTTATGTGGACAAGTTTAATCAGTGCTCTGTTAACCAGCTTGCTCTTTTTCACAATTTCGAGTGGATATCAGGGATATTGGGCCATTCAGCTGTTTGATGCGGTACACATTGTTGTTGATGGGCGCTCGTCAGACTGAACAGTTGAATACATCATGGCTGAGGCTTTGCATAAATCCCCAAGTGGTTGGCCACCGGGCGCTCTCGCATGGGCAGTTTGGTGTGAATCGGGGCATTTAACAGCTTTGGTCCGGTGGGCGTTGCGATCGCTAAAGTAGTAGACCCACCGCCGTCTAGATTGAGGGCAATCTCGGCCCCCAAGTCTAAAAACACCTCAGCCAGCTCAGCCTCGGTCAGCCCTTCGCTATACATCAGTTGTTTACCATCGACCACAACTATCCAAAGCTGGGTGCCATCCGCATTGAGCCCCACTGCGACCCTTGCGTAAGGTTTGTCTTTCCCCTGGGTTTTCTCGCGGATGGCAGATGCGCCGCCATCCACCAAAATGGCTTTACCCGCAACGGCTTGGTCGGTGCCCCTAGGGCAGGTGCCTGTCTTAACAATTTGAGCCAGACGATCGGGGCTAAAACACAAAACTGCCCACTTAGGCTGATCTCTCGAATACTGCTGACTGTTGGAGATAGCCGTGCCGATGACGTCTACCCGCTCACCTGACCGGGGCGCATATCGCCAGGGGGTGTCTTCTTCAAACTGGGCAAAATAATTGGCGTTGATGGCAAGCTGTACATCGGCAGTCTGTATAAAGTCTGTGGTGGTGCTGGCGTGAACTTCTCGATTGTCATCCCCTGGAGCTCCCGGCGTGACCAAAATTCCGATGCCAGGAGATTGCAGATCGATCGCCACCGTGTGAATCACGTGAGGGCGCGGGGTGGTGTGGACAGTTCGCTGGTAGGCGACCCCCTGAAACAAGGTTTGTGCTGCCGGGTCAAGCGGCGGGCGACGGAAATGCAGCCCACCATAGCCGAGCAAGGGGATCGCCAGTAATCCAGCCCAGAGTGCCTGCCAGAGAGCGCCTTTCCCATTTGGTTTTGTGGGTTGAAATGTTTGCTGAGCCGCTGGCATAAAATATAGGATTTACGAGCTACTCCACAGTTTAAAGCCAGCGACTTCATGGGTATCACCTTTAGTCATCGCGACCTGCGCAACCGGTCGTTTTACCAACAAGATTTGCGCAATGCTGTTTTTGAAGATTGCGATCTGAGGGGCTGTGACTTCAGAAAAGCTCAGCTCCAGGGGGCAACTTTCCGGCGGGTGCGGTTTGGTCTTTCGCTCAGTAAACTGATCGGCTACGGTGCGATCGCATTGGGCACAGCCGTGCTCACCTTTCACGCCATCAGCCATATGCTTTTTGGGGCGATTGGCACAATCCCCTCAAACCCAACCTGGGGGCTGATCGTCACGCTGTATGTTTTCGTGGCCATCTCTGGGCTAGGGGCTTTGCCCCAGTTGTGGTTACCAAAACCGCTGAAAAAGCTGGCTATTTTGCCTACCCTGGCCACTGGCGCACTGTTGGGATTTTACTACGGCGGCAGCGCTGCTGATCAAGACCCTCAGGTGGCTATGGTCGCTGCAATTTTGGCAGGTTTGCTGACCACCGTCATTCAGCTGACTCGCCCCCAGGCGGGTTGGCTCACTGGCACGATTGCCCTGGCTGAGTCAGTTGCCGCCTATGGGGCTGCCTTTGTTACAGTTGGCCTGGCCAGCGCCGGGCTCAGTACCGGACACTGGCTAGTGGGCCTTGGCTGGGTCGTTTTATCTTTACTCTACTTTGGGCTGACTTTAGCGGGTTTAGCCAACGGCAGCAAAACCCTCAAACAAGCTGCCAGCACCCAGTTTCAGCACACTGATTTGAGTCAAACTCAGTTTGATCGGGCCTAATTGATCAGGCTTAATCAGCGCTGCGGTTTTGTAGATAGCCCTGCCGTTGCCCTACTGCTCGCCAAATAGGGTCAATAGGGTTGCGGTTCCAGCCATACCCAGCGCCAGGCAAAAGCCTAGCCAGATCCCAAAGGGAAGGGAGATCGAACGCAGATTAAACAGTGCGATTGAAATGGGGGTTGCATTTTGACTCGCGATGACTGCGATCGCAAAAATCAGCACCGCCGGAATAAACACTAAAAACGGCTTGGCCATAGCTGCTGTCTATCAGATGGGCAATAGAGCAACTATAGCGGTAGTTAAGACGTAACTTCTAAGTAGATGTGTTCTAGCTTGACGGGGCTGCGCGCAATTGAGTCAACGGGTAGCCCCTCGAACCGCTCAATCAGGTCTTTGAGCTCAAGCTGCTGAGGAATCCAAAACGCCAGGTCTGAGCCATAGTGACGGGGGGTAAAGCCGTGCTGCTGGGCGCGGGCGATCGCACCGGGCTCGTCTGTGGTTTGCAGAGTGACAATTTCCTGGGCTGGAATGTGGGTTTGCAGCTCGCTGAGGGTGCCCTGGGTGAGCAGTCTGCCCTGCTTGATGACACCGATGCGATCGCACAAGCGCTCAGCCTCATCTAGTAGATGGGTCGTCAACAGCACTGTCACCCCCTCTCGCCGCAGGTTGCGGATCAGCGTCCACACTTCATGGCGAGCTTCGATATCTAAGCCGGTGGTGGGTTCATCTAAAACCACCAACTTGGGCTGATGCACAATCGCCACCGCCAAGCTCAGCCGTCGCTGCATGCCACCGCTGAGCGACTCAACTACGCTGTTAGCCCGGTCTTGCAAGTTCACGGCCTTTAAGCAAAAGGCAATCCGCTGGGCTCTCTGCTTTGCATTTAAACCATAGATCTTCGCGAAAAAAGACAGATTTTCTTGACAGGTCAAGCTCTGGTAGAGCAAATTTTGCTGCGGCATAATCCCTAACAGGGGTTTGGTCGCCTCAGATACTTGATGCTGGCCAATCAAAACCGTGCCCCTATCGGGCTTGAGCAAACCGCTCAAGAGATTAATTGTGGTGGTTTTACCGGCTCCGTTTGGCCCGAGCAATCCGTAGATTTCGCCAGGGTGCAGCGCCAGCGTCAAATTCGTTAGTGCCTGACGTTTCCCGTAGGTTTTCGAAAGATTTTGGATTTGCAACATGCAGAGAGAAAGGGCAGAAAGGAAGGAATTATCCCAGTATTGGTCCCAGTGTTGGTCCCAGTATTGCATTAGAATCCAGAAACTGTGTCTTCGTTAACTGATGTCGAACGAGCAAGCTGCGGTCCGGGAAGCCAATCAAACCTTTTATCGCGCCTTTGAGAAAAAGGATATCGAGGCGATGGAAGCCGTTTGCTCAAAGGGCATTGGTAGCCTATGCATTCACCCCGGTCGCCAGGCCATCAAGGGCTGGGATGCGATTCGCACATCCTGGCTGCAAATCTTTAAAGCCACCCGCTATCTCGAAATTGATCTGGATGTGATGTCGGTGGAAGTCTCAGGAGACCTGGCTTATGTCGTTTTAGTGGAGCATATTATGCAGGTGTCGGGCAATCGTCGGGTTGAGGCCAAATCAATGGCAACCAACACGTTTGAGCGCATGGGTGGGCAGTGGTATTTAGTCCATCACCACGGTAGCCCGATTATGAGCTAGTGGTTTATCAAAATTCAATCCCAGGCTGGGCCTTGATGCCCTGCTCTTTGAAGGGGTGCTTGACTAAGGTCATCTCAGTCACCAAGTCAGCCTGCTCGATCAGCGCTGGCGGAGCCCCTCGCCCCGTCAAGATCACATGGGAATCGTCCGGTTTCTCAGCCAGCCCCGCCAGCACCGCCTCGACAGTCAGATATCCTAGCTTCAGGGCGATATTCACCTCGTCTAATAGCACGATTTTATAGGCAGGGTTGCGAACGTACTCTAGCGCCTTTTGCCAGGCTCGCTGCGCCATCTCTGTATCTCGCTGACGATCCTGAGTTTCCCAGGTAAAGCCCTCCCCCATCGCGTGAAAGGCCAGCTGATTGGGCCAGTGGCTCAGGGCCGCTTTCTCAGCGGGCTCCCACCCGCCTTTGATGAATTGCACAATGGCGACCTTGTAACCGTGGCCTAGCGATCGCAACACAATCCCCAATGCTGCCGTAGTTTTACCCTTACCGTTACCGGTATTGACAATAATCAGTCCCTTCTTTTCGCTGCGCTCAGACAGCCGCTTGTCTTGCACCTCTTTACGCCGAGCCATCTTGCGCTTGTATTGCTCATCTGAAAGGCCAGCTTGAAGCGCTTCGTCGTCTAGCTGTGTCGCAGTTTGGTCTAGATCAGGACTATTCATAAGAATTGGCACGGTGAAGTTTAGGACGTTAAAAATTAGCGCTGCTAGAACTTATCTAACCTGTTTGACTTAGGCCTTTTAACTTTACACTTTTAACCGCCTTGCCTCGATGCTATGATGAGGTATCACCTATTTGACAAGGTGGGCATGTAGCTCAGTGGATAGAGCATCAGATTCCGGTTCTGAGGGTCGGGGGTTCGAATCCCTCCATGCTCGTAAAAAGCGCTGTAAAAAAGCACTTATGAAGACATACTCGTGGCCAGCAGTCCACAGATAGTCAATCGCTAAAATACAAATATATTCAAGCATCATGGTTAGCGCTCATGGTCAAAACTCCGGCTAAGCCTTTTCCAAAACAGCTGACGGTGCCCCCCTTAGAAAACGGCGATCGCCTTAATCGTTATGAGTTCGAACGGCGCTACGATGCCATGCCTAATCTCAAAAAGGCAGAGCTGATTGAAGGAGTCGTCTACATACCAGCAGCGCTGAGATTTCGGAGCCACGGACAGCCCCATAGCCGGGTGATGACCTGGCTAGGCGTTTACGACGCGATGACACCGGGTATTTTTGTGGGCGATAATCCTACAGTCCGACTAGATTTAGACAATGCACCTCAGCCTGATGCTGTCTTGTTTATTGAGCCCACTGCGGAAGGGCAAGTTCGCCTAAGCCAGGACGATTACATCGAGGGTGCCCCAGAACTTATTTTTGAGGTCGCCGCCAGCAGTGTTGCCATTGATTTGCACGACAAAAAGCAGGCCTACCGCCGCAACGGAGTTCGGGAATACATTGTTTGGCAGGTTTTAGATAAAAAACTCAGCTGGTTCTATCTCAAAGAGGGTGGCTATCTAGAGCTAGCAGCCGATGCAGATGGCATTTTGAAAAGTTTGTATCTCCCAGGCTTGTGGCTGGCAGAGTCAGCACTTTTGACGGGCGATATGCCCCAGGTCTTAAAGGTTTTACAAGCCGGTTTGAGCGCCCCTGAGCATCAAGCTTTTGTACAAACTCTGACACAGCCTTGACAGGTTAATAGACTATGTCCCTAGTTGGTCTCCCTTAAATAGTTCCTTGAGCATTCCCTGAAAGGTGTTCGATAGAATTGCCGTAAGCCTATGAGAGTGCCTATCTTTCAAGTTGATGCTTTTACAGACAAGATATTTGGCGGTAATCCAGCTGCTGTGTGTCCGCTAGAGAGTTGGTTGCCAACAGCGCTCATGCAGCAAATTGCCCAAGAAAATGCGGTGGCTGAGACAGCCTTCTTTGTGCCTTTTGATCGTGCGTCCTCTGGTCAGGCGTTTGAAATCCGATGGTTTACACCAGAAATTGAGATGGATCTCTGTGGGCACGCTACCTTAGCTGCAGCCCATGTCATTACCAGCCATTTGGACAAGTCTCTATCAACCGTCCAATTTCAGTCCCAAAGCGGGAAACTCACGGTTGAGCGAGAAGACAAGTGGCTCACCTTAAATTTTCCGGCGCGTGAACCAGAGCTTCTTGCCCACGCGCCCCAGATTATCTTGGATGCCTTCTCTCAAAAGCCGATAGAGATTCTGAAATCTAGGGACTATATGCTGGTCTTTGAGACTGAAACTATCATTCAACAGATGCAGCCTGATCAGAGCCTTCTGAATCAAATCAATATCGATCCTGGCGGGGTGATTGTGACTGCTCAAGGAGACTCAGCTGATTTTGTCTCACGCTTTTTCACACCGCAGGCGAGCATCTTTGAAGATCCGGTGACGGGGTCTGCTCACTGCTCTTTGATCCCATATTGGAGTCAAAAACTGGGCAAACCCTCAATGCTTGCTTACCAGCTCTCGGCCAGGGGGGGCCAGCTGATCTGCAAAAGCCAGGGTGATAGGGTTCTCATCTCCGGCGCAGCCAAGACGTATTTAGAAGGATATATTACTGTCTAAACGCCTGTCCGATGGCTACGCAGAACATCCTACATTCAGAACATATTGCATTCTGACAACTGTCCTGACCATCCGTCGTTTCGATGGGCAACCTGGCATAGTGGAGACAAGGCTATCCTTCGCAGTGAGGGATAGGCGATCGAGTTAGGAACGCATATTTGAAGAGCAAACTGCTAGTAGGAATTATCATTGTGTCAGCCATCGTGGGGGGCGGCATTGCCTATGCTTGGAATCGGGTCACAGTGCTGCCAGACTGGTACGCCCAAGGTGAGGTGGTACCCGATGCAACGGTGTCGGTAAGCGATCTGATTTCTAGCAATGCAGCAGATCTCAACGGCGATGGGCAGCTCGAGGTAACCCTGAACGAGACTGATTTTAACCAGGTGGTGGTGAGCGCCCTGGCAGATCGTCCTCAGACGGCCCCTTTGCTTGAGCATGCCAAGGGGGTTAATACGTCTATTGAGCGCGATCGCATCGAAAGCGGTCTGGTCATGAACCTATCCGAGATCCCCACCGAAGCTTTACCCGATCAAGGACAGCAAGCTCTGACACAGCTGACCGAAACCTTCCCGATGCTGGCAGGGCGCGACATTTACGTCGGTATCGAAGGTAGCCCTCGCATCGTTGACGGTGAGCTGCACTTTGACGAGGACGCCCTCGTTAAAGTGGGCCAGTTTTCGATACCCCTGCGCGAAGTCGCCGATCGCTTTGGCCTGTCTCAAATTGAGCTGGAGCGTCAGCTATCTGGGCTCTTGGCTCAAGAAGGAATATCACTAGAAGACATACAGATGAGCGACGGACAAATCACACTGAGCGGAGACGCCCAATAAGAGAGCTGTCACTTTTAAAGACCATCTGAGCCCACACCTTTGACAATCCGTGAGAGATCGGTCTTTTCGTCAACGCCGACCCGCGTGGGTGAACCGCTGATGATGCGCTCTAGATTGCGGAAGGAGTCTTTGATCTCAGGCCCTTTAGCACTAATGGTGTACTCACGAATCGCGTTGTCATGCCAGGAGCCGCGCATCTTAAACACGTTGAGAGCGCGCGACATTTGCCCGCGCACCTCAACGTATTGCAGCATTAAAATCGTATCTGTGATGGTAGAAATGTGGGAGTCAGTAATCGAGTGCGACCCCATAAACTGCTCAGTGGTATTGGTAAAAAAGCCGGTGATTTCTTCTTGCTTGGCATAGCCCGTCACCCCAATCACAAACTGCCGAAAGGAATTATTGCTCACGCCGCGATCGAGGGCTGATAGCGAATCAATGGCAATCCGAGACGGTTTGAAATGGGCAATTTCAGATTTGATAATTTGCAAGTGATCTTCTAAACCCGCAGACTCGGGGTAGGCGCAGATAATCTTGAGCAAGCCCTGCTGCTCAAGCTTCTCAAAATCAATGCCCCACGAATAGGCATTACGGGAGAGCTGGGCTCGTGACTCCTCGTAGGCAAATAAGATGGCGCGCTCACCGTCCTTACAGGCCGTTTCAATAAACTTGCTGACCAGTAAGGTTTTGCCAGTTCCCGTGGCTCCGGTGGCCAGAATGATCGAATCTCGGAAATAGCCGCCGCCGCACATTTCGTCGAGAGCGGCCACCCCAGACGAGACGCGCACGTTGGAAGATCGCTGGGTAAGCCGCATCGCCCCCAATGGGAAAATATTAATCCCCTCATTGGTGATGGTGAAAGGATATTCTCCTTTCATGTGGGTTGTCCCACGCAGTTTCAAAATTTCGAGGGTTCGCCTTCGCCGCTCGCCCTCTAGCGCGTTGCGAACGATCACGACATTGTCTGAAACAAATTCTTCAACGCCGAACCGGGCCACCGGGCCGTATTCGTCAACGCGCTCGGTGGTCATCAGGGTGGTCACCCCCATTTGCTTAAGGCGGGCCACGATGCGAAAAATTTCTCGACGCACCACTGCTGCTGCATCGTACTGCTGAAAGATGGCCGTGACCGAGTCAATCGACACCCGCCTGGCTTTATATTTGCGAATAGCGTACTGAATCCGCTCAATTAGGGCAGATAGATCAAAGCTGCCAACAATGTCTTGACCTTCGGGATCAGGAGACGCATCTAAAATGAATAGTTTGCCATCGTCGATCAGCTTCTGTAAATCCCAACCGAAGCTACAGGCATTTTGGATGATATCTTCAGGAGACTCTTCAAAGGTAACAAATACGCCTGGTTCGTTAAAATAAAGGATGCCATTGTAGAGAAACTGAACAGTCATCAGGGTTTTACCTGTGCCAGAGGTTCCACTGACTAGGGTTGAGCGGCCAATGGGCAAACCGCCATGGCTGATGTCATCAAAGCCCTCAATCATGGTGCGGACTTTCTGGACACCCTTTAGCTTTGTCGAGTTTGTCGACTCACCTTGGAAAGGTTGGCTCATAATCTCTCAAAACCGGTATTTGTTAAAAACGATTTAATGAAGGTGACAACGAAGGCGAGAAAATGTGGGCGATGCGCTATCGCGCAAAAAACATCTAAGACCTTTGAATGTCGATGTAGTCGATATATTTTATTTTTGTAACAGAAAAAACTATAGGAACGTCTCCGGGCTGAGGGTCAACGAAAAAAAGATTTGATAATCCCTACGATTTTACAAAATTTTAACATTTTATAGCAGCAAAATAAGCTCACATCCGCTCAAGACTCGGCGCGGTCAGCTAAAAAGGCCATCTTCTCGCAGCTCGTCATAGAGAAGATCGAGGCCAATGAGAACTTTTTCACGATCGGACAGGTCACCAATAATTTTTCTGACCGGGGGCGGCAATATTTTAGCCAGCGTTGGGGTTGCTAAAATCTTGTCTTCTTCGGCTAGCTGGGGGTTCTTGAGAACATCAATGACTTTGAGGGCGTAGACCCCTTGAAACTCTTGTTCAAGGATATTATTCAACGTTTTTAACGCGCGAATGGAATTAGGGGTATTTCCCGCCACATAAAGCTTCAAGATGTATGTTTTTTTAGAGGCAGTCATCTTCTTATTGTGGATTTCTTATTGAGAGACATCTAATGAGCGTACGTCGAAAATTACAACCTTTTCTTGAAACACCATATTCTTATCCACAGCAATTTTGAGATTGACCTATTTGAGATTGACCTATTTGAGATTGACCTATTTGAGATTTACCTACATTTCTCGGGGAATAGACCGTCGATACATTTCGCAGAGATGAGCAACCACATCAATCAAAGTCAATCGATAATCGAGCAAAATTTCTTCACTCCGCCCTTCAATCGTCAGCTGCTTTGAAAACTCGTCCATCAGCTCCATATGGTTTTCCACAATTCTTGATACTGAGACGTCTGCAAAAAATGCCACATTGACAAAATCATCAATCTGCTGGTTGAGACTGGCTTCACTGGCAAAGTAGTTGAGGATAATCCGGCGATAGTCATTTTTTAACTGATCTATGAACTCTGCCCGTTCCTCAACGGTCATATTTCTGAGGAAATTTTGAGGATTGCGCTTGTAGTACACGCCGAGATATCCTAATCGCTCTTTCAGCTTCTCAGCCAGCCGCTGCTGCTGCAAACTGAGCAAAAATAGGTGTCGATCGTCTTCATCTTTAGCGGCTGCCTCACGAGCACTTTGTATACTTTCATTAGATGGTAATTTTAAGAACCGATCAATCGCATTCTGAACCACTACCTCTAAAGACTCTAGCTGATCAGGATGAATATAGATAACGGCATTATGATAGGTGGATACGGTCTCTGACGCTGTCTTATCAACCGCTTCGGACTGAATTATTAACGTAGGTAGAAAAATATCATGCTCGGTTAGCTCACCTAGGAGCCGGTCTTGCCCACAAGAGTGCACGATCAGACAGTCGATACGATGGCGATTGCTAACCACCCAGTCCATAAACTCAGTTT
>JBCBZL010000037.1:0-22965 GCA_039815385.1 Cyanobacteria bacterium P01_A01_bin.114 | reverse complement strand
CCCCCCCCCCCCCCCCCCCCCCCCCCCCCCCCCCGGGCCCCGGGCGAACGGGGAAGGGCGAAAGGGCGAAGGGGTTTAGGGGCTGGCTTTTTGCCTGCCCTTGGTCTCTTACGTAATTGTCCTGGCGGTCTATATCAAACGCAGAGTCGTTATTTTTCCCAAACGCATATCATAAAATCACGTTATGGAAAGTTGTGATGGTTCAAGCCATACCCCAGAATCGTAGGGTGGGCTCAACCTCACCGTCACCAGTTGGGCGTAGCGACACCCTCCAACAGCCCACCAAATCCAGCACCGTGGGTGGGCTCAACCTCACCGTAGATAGAAGTAAGGGTCAGAGACAAAAGGTCAGGGGCTATAATTCCCTATAGACCAATAAGCTTGATGCCCAACCCTTAAACCTTAAGTTTTTCCAGCAGGGCAAACAACCGGTCTGGATGTGACCAGGGCTCATATTCCAAGATTACGAGTAGCCATGACAGACACTTTGAAAATTAGAATTATTCAGAAGCTAGACCTGCTCCCTACCAAGACTTTAGAGCAGGTACTATCTTTCATCGAGTTTTTAGTTTGGCAAAAGAAGGCGGTAGCAAGCAGTGCTAAGTCAACCCCAGAGCAACCTGAGACTTGGCAGCCCGAAGATCGTCAGTGGCTCGAATCAGACGTCTCAAATTTAGCCTTGCATGAACCCTATGAGTGGCAACCTGGCGAAGCAGAAAATGGCACCCCAGTTACCATAAATTTTGATCAAGGCACAATTACTATCCAAGAATGAAAACACGTTCACTTCAACAAAGAGATATTGTAACTATCCGATTTCCCATACAGACACCTCAAGGTCACGAGCAAGCTGCCATGTTCAAACATGCCAACACTTGCCTCGCGGGACATATCACCGTATTCTGAGTGGCTAAGCCGCCTAGCGCGGCTGCTCACAGAACTCAATACTTAGCGCTGCGTGCAGGTGGTGACACACCTGCGCGCAGCTAACCCCCCCAACTGCCAACACAGTCGGGCGGCCTAAGGGTCAATATACTCCTTAGCCACCCCGATGCGCACGTTTGTCGCGGGGTGGCTACGTTTTGGGTTCTGGTTTCCGCCCCGTGCGACGCGCACGGGGCACCCACCTGTTTTATTCAGACCGGTTGCCCAGATCTGTTGTTCAGATCTGTTGCTCAGGTCTGTTGTTCAGATCGTTACAAAAACCAGACGGAAACCAGAATGACCTTTCAACTCATTGACCCCACCCCACCATCACCGACCACGGTACCATCCGGGCACCCCGCCCAGTTCGAGACCCTGCGCCACATCTTGCTCGGCAGCCTCAACGCTGTGCAAGCCACCATCAAGTCGCTGCACAAGCGCGGCTATGCCGAACCCAACGATTGGAGCAAACCCCTACCCACCGGGCGACCCAATGAAGTGATGGCCATCTTGACCCAAAAAGTCCATCCCGATTCAAACTAGGCAATCGTCCAGGGGCTAGCCTTGTGCCAGCCCTGAGAGACGCTAGGATACATAGGATTTTTGCGGATTTTTGCTCGGGGCTGTATGGCTATTTTGATTTCGGCGGTGTTGCCGATTGCCCTGGTGGCGATGGTAGGGATTTATGTCGGACGCAGCTTTGATCTAGATCTAAAAACCCTGGCCCGGTTGAATATCTATGCGCTGCTACCGGCGCTGGTGCTGACCAGCTTGACAGAGACAACGCTGGCTTTGGGGAGTGCGATCGCACTCATCACCGCCTTCTTACTCAACACCGCTCTGCTATACCTGCTCGCCGTGGGTCTGGGTCGAGGTCTCAAGCTTTCAACCGACGAACAAAAGAGTCTGATTGCCACCACCCTGTTTGCCAACGTCGGCAATATGGGGCTCCCGTTTGTGTTGTTCTCTCTAGGAGAGGCCGGGCTAGAAAGAGCTGTTGTTTACCTTGTGGGCTCAAGCCTGATGATTGCCAGCGTGTTTCCGATTGTGCTGACGCGAGCGGGGCTGCGAGCGGGGCTAAATTTAACCCTGCGTCTGCCCGTATTTTGGGCAACCATCGCAGGGTTGGCCCTGCAAGCTGGGGGCAGCGAGCTACCGTTGCCCATCGAGCGCGGCATGACCCTCTTGGCGGGCGGGGCAATTCCCATTGCGCTGTTGACCTTGGGCATACAGCTGTCGCAGACGCAGTTTGTGTTTGGCCGCTATGAGCTGTTTGGCTCAGGGCTCAGGCTGATTGTTTCGCCCCTGATGGCCTATGGCATCGGGCAACTGCTCGGGCTAAGCGGCTTGGACTTGCAGGTGCTGGTGCTACAGTCGGCCATGCCCGTGGCGGTGAATTCCTTGATTTGGGTGACCGAGCTTGGGGGCGACACCGTGCGGGTCGCAAGAACGATTGTGCTGTCTACCTTGCTGAGTTTTCTGACGCTGCCCACGGTGTTGTGGCTGAGCCGTTAAAAATTCGAGGCGGCTATTTCGAGTCGGCTGTATAGTCAGGGATGAATTCCTTTGCTAGAGTGTCAGGGCAAAGCTGTCTGCTGGTGCGATCTCGGCTATGAAAGGGTTAAACAAAAAGGCTGCCATTTTGAAACAAAAGGCCGTTAGCCTCAAAGATAGGGCGGCGACACTCAAGCAAAAGGTGACTGGCTTCAAAAATAAGCCCCCGCTTTTATTTACCGTGGGGACGGCGGCGCTGCTGATTGTAGGCGGTGGCATTGCCTACTGGGGCGTCTCCCATACCCTCTCACAGCCGGGCAAACTCCCCGCTGGGATGAAGCTGGTGCCCCAAAATGCTCTGATGACCCTGAGCATCAGCACTCAAGAAAGCCAGTGGAACAAGCTACGACAGTTTGGTACACCTGAGACTCAGGCCACGTTTGATAACTTTTTGCTCAAGCGGCGCGACCAGCTCTTGACCGTCAACGGCTATCGCTTTAAGCAAGATATCAAACCGTGGATTGGCGAAGAAGTTACCCTGGTCTTTTTGCCAGCGACCGACCCATCTGGCCCCGACCTAGAGACAGATCTGGCCCTG
The DNA here is from genome assembly GCA_039815385.1 of Cyanobacteria bacterium P01_A01_bin.114. Taxonomy (GTDB): domain Bacteria; phylum Cyanobacteriota; class Cyanobacteriia; order Phormidesmidales; family Phormidesmidaceae; genus SIO4C1. Next base: position 19,949 of record JBCBZL010000037.1, on the reverse strand, counting down.
ATTTTGCCCATCGCAGACCGAGCCAGGGCCAAGGCGCTCATGGCAGAGCCCAAAGGGACAACCCGCTGGGTAGGGCGCGACTACAAAGGAGTTCAGATCCAATCCATGACAACCCCAGCTGGGGATACGTTTGAAATCGCCGTCATTGGCACAGATTGGATAGTGCTTGGCAAGACAGGCCCAGCCGTCGAAAAAATTATCGACGTTTCGGCAGGGGCCACCTCTGTCTTGCAGACAGCAGGCTACCGCCAGGCGATTCCTAGAATTGATCATCCCCAGGCGTTTGCCCATCTATATGTCAACCTGCCCGCTGCCAAGCAGCTGATTGAGCCTTCCCAAGGGCTGCCCTTGGGCAATAGCGAAGGGTTGGCTGCCACCATGACCCTTAGCAATACCGGGGTTCAGTTTAACGGGACGAGCTGGCTCGCAGCCAGTAATGATAGCAACTACGCCAATCTCAAGAATGCACCAGATGAGATGACGCGCCGGCTGCCCGAGGATGCTCTCCTGATGGTTTCGGGAACCAGTTTACAAAAACTGTGGCAGAGTATCGATGAGGCCGATGGCGCAGTCCCGCTGCTGCCGTTTCGTCCTGAAAATTTGAAGGCCGGGCTGCAAAATACGACCGGGCTACGCCTGGACGAAGACTTAATGCCCTGGATGGACGGTGAATTTAGCTTTGCGCTGCTGCCACCGGCCAACCCAGCCCAGGGAACCCCCGATCTGGGGCAGCTGCTGCTGCTGGTGAAAGCGAGCGATCGCGATGCGGCAGAGGCTACCTGGAAACGCCTTGACGGCATTGTCGAAAGCCGCCATGGCTACGACGTCAAAACCATCGGCACAGAAGCGCAAATTGTAACCCAGTGGGTTTCACCTTTCGGGGGTATTGCCATGAGTCACGGCTGGTTAGACGGCAACGTGACCTTTTTAGGGGTTGGGGCCGAAGTGGCCGATGCGATCGCACCCCGCCCCCCCTCATCTTTGGCCGAATCAACCCTATTCCAAACCCTGACAGCGGACGCTCCTAAGGCAAACACAGGGCACTTTTTTATCAACCTGACCGCCCTCAATGCCGCCCAGGGCATGTTACCGATTCCCCAGTTAGCGCCCGACAGCGCAGCCATCCCCTCGGCTATCGAGGCGATTGGGGCAACCACAGCGGTGCATAACGATCGCACCCTCGATTACAGCATTCAGGTCGAGCTGACCAAAACCGAGCGCGCAGCAGAGCTGCCGGAAAACCCGACCTCGGCAGAAGAAGGGTCAGAACTAGCTGAGTAAGTTTTGAGTTTTGAGCGCTCAGTTTTGAATGCTCAGTTTTGAATGCTCAGTTTTAAGTGGCTACGGTGTACACACAAGTGCTGGGAACTAGCGTTTGCGGCCGCCTCACCCCCTCTAGCTCCCCCTTGCCAAGGGGGAGAACTGGAACTTCCCCCCTTGGCAAGGCTACCGTGTATACAGATCTAGAAGACTATGTCGAAAAGTAGCTCTATGCCCCAGCTTGGCCCTCACCCTAAATCCCTCTCCCAGCTGTGGGAGAGGGACTTTGAGCTAGGCGAGTCTTTTCGTAGTGAAGAAAATTCAAAATGGGTGGAACCTTTACTGGAAGAGGCTTTACTCCCCTTCTCCCAAGGCTGGGAGAAGGGGCCGGGGGATGTAGACGCCAAAGCGGCTTCTCGCAGAGTGGGCTTTCAGAAGGGGGCTCAACTCTCCGACTTGTGTGTACACAGTAGCCTTGCCAAGGGGGGATTGAGTGGGGTAGTGCAGGATTTTGAGCCCCCTTCCGAGATGTGTATATACGGTAGGTTTTAAGGGGTGAAGGAGCGGAAACGTCATCTCTAAGTCACGCCCGTGTCAAAAAAAAATTCAAAACTCAAAACTCAAAACTTAACTCCCTAAGCTTCTTCCGAAGCAGGCCCCCCAAACGCAGGCGTCAGAAAGGCCACCAGGGCACCGATCACAAACCCGGCAATATTGCGCGTGAGCGGCAGCCAGTCGTTGGTACGCGTCACCACCGGGCCAATGCCAAAGGCCACGAACAAAATGGCCCACAGTGGCGAGAAAATTAGCACCCACTGCCAGGCAAAAACCTGACCCTTTTTGCGAGGGTGCGCGGCAAATCCACAAATCACCCCTCCCAAGATTGAAGTAACCAGTGTCAAGATCCACTGCTCTCGGGGCAACCCAGGTACCACGACACAGCCGCCCTGTTTTAGGCAGGTCTCTAAGGACGAGAGGGCCTGCATAATGGCCTGATCTTCGCCATTCTCACGGACAAAAAACTGATTTCCAAATCGGGTCTGTAGCTCAATCCAAAACACGCGAGGCAACAACGGATAGACCGACTCGCCCACGCTGAAATTAAGGATGTTGCCACCCCGTCGATCGGCAACCAGCATAATGCTCTTATCATCTAAACCCCAGAAACCTTTAACAGCTCTACCTGGGGTTTCATCAAACTGGGTCAGCACCCGCAGTTTCCAGCCGGTTTCTGCCTCAAATTTCGGCAGGTGCTCGTTTAAGTAATCTTCTTGGGCTGTGTTGAGCAGCTTCGCAATATCAATCACCACAGTGGGCTCATCTGGCAGCAGGTCTGGGTTCTCAAACGCCTGCGCTGCCGGAGCCCCTACCCAAGGCAATAGCGCCAAGCCTAGGGCGAGACATAGGGTCAAGCACCGTCCCAGAATACGGCGCTGGAAGAAAGCCCTAACGTGCGGTGTGATCATTTTGTTTACAGTTGTTTACCTAACTTTAATTTAGGATTAAGCTCCACCGTCGTCAATCAGACCGTTAATTTCAGATATTAATTTCAGACATTAATTCCAGAATTCCAGACGGTTAATTTCAGACGGTTAATTTCAGACGGTTAATTTCAGACAGTTAATTGTGAGAAGGGGGCTTTGGGTGGGGCAAAGACGTTGGGCGCGGTGTTGGGCGCGGCGCGGCTGGCTGGACGGCGTCGGGGGTCGGGGGTCGCCGCGTCGGGGGCCGCTGCCGCCGTTTTGGGCGAGCTGGCTGGCTCAAGACCTGCCAGGCAGCGTTGAGCCCAACCCATAGGCTGCGGGTGGTTATTTGAGCTTTTTGGGCCTGCTGGTTGATCTGGACAAGACGATGGTCAACCTGTTTAACCACCTGCCCTGCACTCTGTACGCCCTCATTCACGTCCTCAGCTAGACCGGTCAGCTCTGTCCCCGTTTGACGCAGTGAGTGCAGGGTGGGCGGTAGCTCCTGATGAAGAGTATCTAACAGCTTTTCAGCGCTGCGGGCAACTCGGGCCATGCCTAGCAGGGTGGGGATCGCGACCACCAGTAAAATGACCACACTGATGGCCAGCAGCGCCATCGATAAGCTCAGCCAAAATAGCGGATTAGTCACGTCCAGACGAAGGCTCCTCCATCGGCGCAGCGGCACGCGCAGGGCTATAGGGGGCGGTATCTTGCTGTAGGGTTTCAAACTCGCGGCGGCTGGCGGCTTGGCCGGCCGCGATCGCATCTCGCAGCCGCACTAGGGTTTGCTCCCAGTTTTGCAGGCTGGTCTCAGAGAGGCGATCGGCCTGTAGATGCAGGCTACTGGAGAGATCTTCAAGCAGCTCTGGCAGGGCGTCTGCTGATTTTTTCAAGACTTGTCGGGTTTCGCGCCCTGTTTTGGGGGCCAGTAGCAAACCGGTCACAGCCCCGATCACGCTTCCTAAAAGCAGACCACCGACAAAGGCTCCAGATTGATTTTGTGGCATGGCTATTGTCCTTTTTGCTGGGGAAATTGAGATGACCGTTTGGGCAACCGTCTAAATAACGGGGCAGTCTGTCTAAATAACTTTATCAGAGCTAAAATCTGGGCAGCCTGGTGGCGGCGATACTGCCAGCGGGCATATTGCTGCTGCCAGCCTTGGAGCTGTAGCTGAGTATTCTTAAGGTTTTGAACGGCTTGAGGAAGTTGGGTTTTGGCGGCATCGTCCCAGTCGTCAAGCAGCAGCAGCAGCTGCGCAAGCTGATAGCGCCACCGCCAAAATCTATAGGCGGCCCAGAGGCACACAGCGGCTATGCTCAGGTTTGCGATCGCAAATACTAGCACCACAGATTGTTGAGCCCTCCTCTAGCCTGTACGATAGCAGCTTCTATCGTAAGCGGAGTCTATATCAAAGCTAAAAATTACGCCATTAATCCGCATAATGACAGACAGCTTAGCTAAAAACTGGGCGTTGCTGATCCCCGATATGAGTCAATCTGTGAATAGCTGGCAAACAGCAAACATGACAGACAAATTTATCCGCCAAATCAGCAACGGCAAAACTTGAGGGAGATAAACCAAAAGCAGGGTGTGACATGGTGCAAACAACAGCTTCAGTTTTCTATATCAACCCAGCCAGCGGGAATGATCAGAACGCTGGCACCGCCCAGGCTCCGCTGAAATCAATCACCCGCGCCCTCCGTCAGGCCCAGTCGGGTGCCCGACTACAGTTGGAAGCCGGGGTCTACCAGAGTGAAACTGGCGAGCAGTTTCCGATCAAAATTCCGACCGGGGTCACGGTCTCAGGCCAGGGGGGCACGGTCTTGATCACGGGCGGCGGGGCGATGGCGACCGCTGAGTTTGGTCAGCAGCAGATCACCCTGGTCTTAGCAGACCGCGCCCAGCTGAGGGGGGTCACCGTCACCAACCCCCTCGATCAGGGCATCGGGGTTTGGATCGAGAGGGGCTCCCCCATTTTGGTACGCAATCGGCTGGTCAAGTGTCGTCGAGACGGGGTCTATGTCACTGGCAATGCCCTGCCCATCATTTTAGAAAACGAATTTATTGAAAACGCTGCCAGCGGGCTTTTTATGGTGCGTCAGGCCAAGGGGGAGGTGCGCCAAAACATCTTTCGAAAAACAGGCTATGGCATTGCCCTGAGCGATCAGGCGGCCCCGCTGCTGGTCGCCAATCAGGTGATTGAAAATAAGGCTGGCATTGTGATTTCGCGTTCAGCCCGACCCGTTTTGCGCCAAAACCGCGTCGAAAACAATCAGACGGTGGGGCTGTGGGTTCAAGATTCGGCAGCGCCCGATTTGGGGCATAGCCAAGACCCTGGCAAAAATACAGTGCAGCACAATGCCGAGTGGAATCTCCGCAGCGATGTCAGAGCAGCCGTGACCTCGGCGGGTAATCAGCTCAACCCAAACACCGTGCGCGGTCGCATCGCCTATGCCGCCAGCGAACTGCCTGACCCCGTGGCGATTCCCGAAATTTTGCTAGGGCGCGTTGTCCCAGAGCCACAGCCCAAGACAGCCGCCCCCAAATCGAGCCCAGATCCGATTAATCTCGATAGCCGATTCACCGATTTAGTCGGCCACTGGGCCGCCCCTTTTGGCGATGCCCTAGCCGAAAATGGGTTGGTGAGAGGTTTTTTAGACGGCTCCTTTCGCCCCGACCTGACGGTGACTCGGGCGCAGTTTGCCGCCCTGGTGGTTGCGGCCTTTCCTAATCAGGCCAGTGACAACCGCCGGGTTAAACCCTTTGTGGATGTCAGCCCTAATTTTTGGGCTCGCGAGGTGATTTATCGAGCCCAGGCCCAGGGCTTTTTATCGGGGTTTCCTGACAATACGTTTCGCCCCGATGCGCCAATGACGCGGGTACAGGCGCTTGTGGCCCTGGTCAGCGGGCTGCGACTCGGGGCCGGGCAGTCAAGTCAGCTCGGGGTTTACCAAGATCGGGCCCAGATTCCGTCCTATGCCATTGATGCCGTGGCAGCGGCCACACAGCGCCAAATGGTCGTCAACCATCCGGTGGTTGAGCGGCTCAGACCGATGGAGCCGATTACCCGAGCAGAGACCGTGGCCCTGGTTTATCAGGCCCTGGCAGCGCTCGGCAAGATGCCGTCACTGCCATCACCCTTTGTGGTGCGTCCCCTAGATGCGATGCCGAATGATGTCATTCCTAATTTTGATGACTTAGCGCGCCACTGGGCCAGCGACTTTATTGAGCAGCTGTCGGCCAAAAACATCATCAGCGGATTTGGGGACGGTCGTTTTCAGCCAGATAGCCCCATGACCCGAGCCCAGTTTGCCGCCCTGGTGGTGAAGGCCTATCAGCCCAAGCTGCAAAGGCTATCCGTGGGTTTTCGAGATGTCCCGCCTGACTTTTGGGCCGCGGGCGCAATCGAAACCGCCTACCGGGCTAAATTTCTATCCGGATTTCCTGATTTAACCTTTGCCCCCGATCATCCGGTGCTCAAACTACAGGTTCTCTTAGCGCTGGTCAGCGGTCTCGATCTGGGCCAATCGGCTGCCTCTGATCTGCTCAACCGGTATCGAGATCGTCATCGGATTCCGACCTATGCGCAGGGTGCGATCGCAACCGCTACCCAGCTGGGGCTCGTCTTCAACTACCCCGACCTCCGCGAACTGCACCCCACTCGCATCGCTAGCCGCGCCGAAGTGGCCGCCATGGTTTACCAGGGGCTGGTCGTTTTGAAGAAAGCCAAAGCGATCGCATCCCCCTATCAGGTGACGGTTTAGTGAGAGAATAGGACTTTAACCCAGTTTAAGAATTTCGAGGAAGACATCATGGCAGAAATCCAGTTCGCCCGTGGCATCGCAGAGGAAGTCGTGCCCGATGTGCGCCTCACCAGAGCTAAAGATGGCACCAACGGTCTGGCCACTTTCTACTTCGACCATCCCAAAGCCCTCACGGATGAAGGGGTCGAAATCACAGGTATGTACCTGGTTGATGAAGAAGGTGAACTGTCAACCCGCGAAGTCAATGGCAAGTTTGTCAATGGTGAACCCGCTGGCATTGAGGCCTCCTACGCGATCAAGAGCCCGGAAGAGTGGGATCGGTTTATGCGCTTTATGGAACGCTATGGCGAGCAAAATGGGCTAGGGTTTACTAAGAGCTAGGGCTGCGTCAAGCTTAAAATTTCGGCTAGCGAGGTGAGATGGTGAGATGGTGAGGGGTGAGGGAAGTTTCACTATTCACCCGCGCAGCGCACTCACCCGCGCAGCGTACTCACCCAATCACCCGCGCAGCGCACTCACCCACTCACCAAACCTGAAAATTTAACTTCGGCAGACTATTAGGCGCTTCTATGGCTGATCTCCCCCACCCTGACGCGTCCGCTTTCAAAGTCCGCTGTGCGATCGTCACCGTCAGCGACACGCGTACCCCTGAGACAGACACCAGTGGTCAGCTCATCCGAGACCTGCTGACGGCTGAGGGGCATCTGATCCAAGCCTATCGGCTGGTCAAGGACGAACCTGAGACGGTTCGTGAGCGGGTGACTCACCTGAGTGCCGAGGCAGATGCGATCATTCTCAATGGGGGCACCGGGATCGCGCCGAGGGATACCACCTACGATGCGATCGCGACCCTGCTCACCAAACAGCTTCCTGGCTTCGGCGAGCTGTTTCGCCAGCTCAGCTACGCAGAAATCGGCTCGCGCGCCATGGCCTCCCGCGCTGCGGCAGGCACCTACGGCTCAACCCTGATCTTCTCGCTACCAGGGTCGAGCAAGGCGGTCAAACTCGCCATGGAGCGTCTGATTTTGCCCGAACTGCGCCACCTAGTTCGGCTGCTAGTCAGTTAAAGGGGCGGTTGAAGGGCGGTCATGCGGCTAAAGGGAGCGTAAACCACACCGTCGTACCGTCGCCGGAGGTGCGATCTATCTCAATACGGCCACCGTGCTGCTCGACAATGCTGCGACAAATGGCTAGCCCCAGACCGGTTCCCCCTTTACTGCGAGACACCTCAGCATCGACTAGATTGAACGCATCAAATACATGGTCGAGGTGAGTGATCGGAATACCGGAGCCCTGATCGCGGACGCAGACTTTGATCGGGTTTGAAACGGTCGGATAAGGCTGATTTTTAACCGGCTCGGCTGTGACCCAAACCTGACTGCCTGAAGGCGAAAACTTAATCGCATTGCTCAGCAAATTGGTCAGCACCTGAATAATCCGCTCGGGGTCTGCCCAGACAGAGAGCGCACAGGGAATCGTGGTCAAGGTAATTTGTTCGGTCTTGGCCATCACTTGCAAGATCTCGATCGCCTTCCCAATCAGCTCATCGACCTGACACACTTTTGGGTCAACGGGCAGCTTGCCTAGCTTAATTTGCTGGATATCGAGCAGATCTTGGAGTAACATCACCAGTCGTTTAGTGCTGCTGTCTGCAACCCTCAGCAACCTTCGTCCTTCTTCTGAATCAGGGGCTAGCAGGTCACTAACCAGCAGCCGCAGGGCTCCATGAATAGAGGTCAAGGGCGTCCGCAGCTCATGACTGACGATGGAAATAAACTGATCTTGCTGTAGTTCGAGGGTTTTGCGATCGCTAATGTCATTGATCAATGCAAAAAACCCTTTGACCTCACCTTGCACCGATTTATCGGGCACAAATGTTGCCTGGATCCAAAAAGGAGCACTGTTCGGAAAAATCACTTTCTCCTCAAAGGTGACATAGTCCCCCATCAGCGCTTGATCAACAGGGATTCTGATCTGCTGATAGTAGGTGGGGCCTAAGATTTCCCATAGATAGCGCCCGATAAAATCTTCAGGTTGGCCCAGCCACTGTTCGTGGGTGCGATTGGCATAGATCAGCCGCTGCTTGGTATCGACATGGGCAATTAAGACAGGCAGCGCATCGGTAACCAGGCGCAGCTGCGCTTCTCGCTGATGCAACGCTTCTTCTGCCTGTCTTTGAGCCGTGACATCACACCCCGCCGACTGAAACTGAAAGAAAAAGCCATTGCGGTCGAACAGAGCACGATGACTCCACTGCTGCCAGCGAATCTGCCCGTTACCCAGCGTGACGCGATGATCGCAGGTGACCATAGGATTTTCGTAATCAAGGGTGGCTAACTGCCGCATCACCCTTTCTTGATCGGCTGCCAGGATCAGGTCAAAAAAGCTTTCCCCCATCAGCGATTCTGAGGATCGCTCAAAGTATTGACAAAAGGCCTGATTGACAAAAGTGATGCGGCCATCAGACAGCGAACGACAAATCAATTCAGTCTGGTCTTCAACGATGGCGCGGTATTGGGCTTCGCTTTCTTCGAGGGCGATGGCAGCTCGTCGCTGCTGGGTCAGATCGCGAAACAACCAGTGAAGCCCCGCTAGCTGCCCTTGGTGATCTCGCCAGGGGGCAATCGTAAAACTGGCATAGATGGGGGCGCGTTGATAGGGCTGTAAGCGAAATATCACATTTTGAAAAGATTTACCTTGCTGTAGCTGGGTTAACACCGTGTAAAAGTCACGCAGCTCAGACTGAAGCACCAGCGCAGCGATGGGCTTACCTACCAGCAAATCTTGGCGGCGGTTCAGAGAGTTAGCAGCGACCCGGTTGACTTGCCGAAGCACGCCCTCAACAGTTGTCACCAGATAACCATCTGGGGCCAGGTCAAACAGCTCAAAATACTGCTGACGCTCCGTTTTTAAGACCAGCTGGGCAGTTTGCAGCTGCTCATGCTGAGCCGTGACTTCTTCCAATAAGATATGGACTTCTTCTAAAGCGGTAAAAAGCTCTTGGCAGGCTATATTCAGGAGTTTTGAAGCGTCAGACTCTTGTGAAACTTGCTGCAATAACCCTTCAAATTGCTGCTGAGCTTGCTCAAGCTTATGGTCAAAAATATCTATATATTTCGTCATAGCATCCCAGATATTGAAGGCAGCACTCAGTCTCAACACGCAAACTTTGTCGTCTCTTGGCTTGGCTGGCTCAGCAGAGTACGAGGGTAGGTAGTCTTACACAGTAGACAGTCTCACACAATAGTACTGTGTATCGATGTGAAGGTGCTCCACCACAGGTCAGAACAGACAAAGTTTTGCGATTTGGGCTCAAATTCGATGATTTCTAGCGTGATTTCTTGAACGCGCGTCGGCACTCAGAAAGGACGCCTCAATGTCACGGGCTGCGAGGGGTCTCGAAAATAGATAGCCCTGGCCTAGCTGGCAGCCTAACTGATGTAGCTGTTGCAGCTGTTGCGGGGTTTCAATGCCTTCTGCCACAGTGACTAACCCGAGCTGATCGCTCAAAGCGAGGATGCTACTCACCACCTGATAATTACGTCTTTCTGATTGCATGTGACCGACAAAAGACCGATCGATCTTCAGATGACTCACCGGGAGGCGATGCAGATAGTTTAGGGAGGAATACCCAGTGCCAAAGTCATCAATGCTGATTTGGACGTTTCTTGACCTTAGCTGGGTTAAGCAATCAATGGATCGATCGATGTCCTCAATCAGGATACCCTCGGTAATCTCTAAGATAATTGAGTCGCTGCCTAAGCCGGTATCCACCAAGATGTGATCAATCTCTTCGACTAAGCAGCGCTTGCGCAAATCTTGAGCAGATAGATTAATACTTACTTTTAGCGAGCCAGCCTCTGTAAACTGAGTTTGCCAACGGCCCATTTGCTGGCAGGCTTGATGCAAGACCCAGCTATCTAATGGCACAGTCAGCCCCATTTCTTCTGCAACCGACATAAATTCATCGGGAGAAATCACCCCCCGAGTCGGATGCTGCCAACGGACTAGTGCCTCAAGCCCAACCAGGCAATTATCTCGCAAATTGAAAACAGGTTGGTAATAAACTGTAAATTCTTCTTGCTCGAGGGCTTTGCGGAGAGCTGTTTCTAACGTGAGGCGTTTCAGCACCTGGGTATGCATAGACGCATCGAAAAAAACATACGAATTGTTATCGCTTGCCTTAGCTCGATACATGGCAATATCAGCATCGCGAATGAGATCAGCAGCCTGATGATGCTCCGGTGTGCTTAGCACAATGCCAATGCTCAAGCTGGTGAAAATTTTATGCCCATTAACCGTGAAGGGCCTCTGACAATCTGCCAGGATCCGCTCAGTAATTTGAATCACGATGGCTGGGTTAATATCCTCCAGCAAGATTACAAACTCATCTCCCCCCAGACGAGCGACTAGATCAATATCTCGCACATGTTTTTTTAGTTTGTGAGCAATCTCTTTGAGCAGCTGATCGCCCACCCCATGGCCCAAACTATCGTTAATAACTTTGAACCGATCTAAATCTAGAAATAAAACCGCATAGCGGCAGGTCGTACAGCGCCTGACTTTATTGATGGCAAGATCAAGCCGCTCTAACAATAGCGTGCGATTTGGCAATTGCGTCAGGGAGTCGTGCAAAGCATTATGGAGAATGGTGGCTTGGGCCTGTTTGAGGTCGCTAATGTCGGTAATGGTGCCCACATAGCCGATGATTTGCCCATCCTGATTTTTTTCAGCAACAGACTGCCCATAAACCCAGGTCACGTTGCCGTCAGGGCATTGAAAGCGATATTCGAGCTGAAAGGGCCGATTTTCTTGGACGGCTTGCGCCCATTCAGTGGCGATGCGATCGCGATCTTCGGGATATAGCCCTTGTATCCACCCATCACCAGCGGCGGCGGCTGGTGTCAGTCCGGTGATCTGACACCAGCGCTCGTTGACATAGGTGCAAGCCCCCTCAGCGTCGGCGCGAAAAATCCCCACGGGCACTATGGCTGCCAGGGTCGCGTAGCGTCGTTCGCTTTCTTTAAGGGCCATCGCGGCTTGTCGCTGCTGGGTCAGATCGCGAAACAACCAGCGCAAACTGACCAGCTGATCTTGGTGATCGTAAACGGGGGCAATGGTAAAGGACGCATACAGCGGCAACTTTAGATAAGGTCGCAGGCAAAATGTCACGTTTTGACTGGGGGTGCCCTGCTGTAGCTTATTCAGCACGGTGTAAAACTCACACACCTCAGACGGGGCTAGCAATGCTGCAATGGGGTTGCCCACAAGCAAATCTGGATGACGGTTGAGTAGGGTAGCGGCAACCCGGTTAACTTGCTCAATAACGCCCTTTGCATTGGTGACGATATAACCGTCTGGAGCCAGGTCAAACAGCTCAAAATACTGCTGATGTTCGGTTTGTAAGACTAAGTGAGCCGTTTGCAGCTGATCATGTTGGACGGTCAACTCTTCTAACAAGACATGCACTTCTTCTAGCGCCATAAGCAGCTGTTCACGGGCTTTGTCTAATAGCGACGAGGCGGATGAAGCGTCGGGTGCTTGTGCAATTTGCCGTGTCAGATCCTGAAATCGCTGCTGAGCCCGCTCAAGTGTACGCTCGAAAACATCAAGATATGCTGTCATATGTCCGAACTCAGCCGACTCAGGGCAGTATTTTGAATTTAAAGCAGACGCTTTTTGATGAGACCGATTGTTTTTTACTAAACTGCGGCCATATCCAGACCTTTTGATGAGACCGATTGTTTTTTACTAAACTGCGGCCATATCCAGACCTGTAGTTTGTTCTACGGAAAAAACTCAAGTTTTCAAACTGGATGTGGTTTAGGACAGATGATTAAGTTAGTCCGAATAATAGCATCGAAAGATTGAAGCAGCTGTTTGACCCGGATTGGGTGCCATAATCTTGACAAAACAGCCTGCTTGATAAAACAGCCTGCTTGATTAGACATTTCTCTATCAGGCATATTTTTCCATTAGGAGAATAATACCTTGACGCTCTTCGTCAGACCCTATCAAGGGCGTACAAGTCACCCGGCAGGTAAATGCCTGCCCTCGGCGATTGATCGCCTCCAGAGATAGCTCCACCCGGTTTTTGCCGTTGAGACAGGCGCGACTTGCTTCGCGCAGCTGATCCACCGGCAGCCCAATGTCTAAATTCCAAAACGACTGGCCTTCGACTTCTTGAGTGCGTAGCCCCCAAAATTCTTCAGTTTCCTGGTTCCAGGTGAGGATGTTAAATTGCCGATCGAGCACCACCACCCCGGCCTTGATGCTGGTCAAGATCGAGTTTAAATAGGCATTGGCCTGGTTGACCTCTTCAGTACGCACCCGTAGCTCATCGTTAATCGTTTGCAGCTCTTCATTAGTGGACTGGAGCTCTTCATTCATCGTCTCCAGTTCTTCGTTAGTAGATTGGAGCTCTTCATTAGTGGTCTCTAGCTCTTCGTTAGTAGACTGGAGCTCTTCGTTGGTCGTTTCCAACTCTTCGTTACTCGACTGAAGCTCTTCATTGGCGGTTTCTAGCTCCTGGTTAGAGCGCTGTACCTCAGTCTGGAGGTCGTGGTAGCGGGTCACCTCGGTAAAGGTAATACTGGCCCCGATCAAGTCACTGCCATTGTCTTGTAATGGCATCAGCTGCACGTCAAAAAATCGGGTCTCACCCGTGGGAAAGGTGCGCATCACGTCTTCGATGGTGAGGGGGGTGCGCTCGTTGTAAACCTGCTCAATGCGAGAGCGCAATTCCAGAGGCCGGTAAGAGATTTCCAGGTCTTGCAGCGGTCGCCCCAGGTCTTGCAGATTGAGCCCAAAGGTGGCACAGGCCAGCTGATTAACCATCATTAGGTTGCCGCTATAATCAACCACAATCTGGGCGACGGAGAGGGCATTAAAGGCGGCATCTCGCAGGCGGATATGCCCTGCCAGCTGATCGCCAGATTCCGGGTCGCCTGTCTGGGTCATGACGAAGAGGCGATCGCGCCCATCAACGTTAGAGATCTTTCTAAAAATCCGATGTTGCAGATTGATCGGCGTAAACGAATTGCTGTGGGTCAGCAACATCTCTGCTTTGCCTAAAAAGATGGCCCCGGTTGAGCCGAGCGCAAAGTGAAACCGGGCCAAAATGCGGCTCTGGGTTTCAGCGTTGAAATACATCAGGGTATTGCGACAGACCAACAGGTCAAGGCGAGAAATGGGGGCATCTTGTACCAGATCATGGCGACCAAAAATGACGCTCCGCCGCAGATCTGAGCGAAAGACATAGCGATCTGCAACAGGCTCGAAGTATTTAGCTCGCAGCGCCTCGGGAATCGTCTCTAGATCTTGGGCCAGATAGCTGGCGTGGCGGGCTTCTGCCAGGGCTTCTTCGTCCACATCGGTGGCATAAATTTTAACCCGCTGCCGAAACTGCACTGGGTTGAGTAGCTCAGCCAGAATGATTGCCAGCGTATAGGCTTCCTCACCCGATGCACAGCCAGCACTCCAAATCCGGATCGGGTCTTCAGAAAGTTTTTCACTGAGGATGCGGGGCAATAGCTGATGCCAGAGATATTCCCAGGCAGGCAAATCGCGAAAAAACGAAGTGACATTGATCAAAACCGTATTGAACAGAGGAACGAATTCTTCGGGATGGACTTCTAAGTAGTCAAGGTAATCGCCAAAGTTATCAATCTCGTGGGTCCGCATTTGTTTGGTGACCCGTCGCTGTAATGAAGATCGCTTATACCCGGTAAAATCAAAGCCCCGCGTTTGTCTCAAGTATTCCAGCAGGGTCTCAAAAATCTGATTTTCGGTTTGGGCCATGTCGGGGTTCATATCGGGGGCTATATCGGGGTCTATTATTCAACGTCTCTGGTCATCACCAGCGTTATTAAAGCAGAGGCTACTTCAGACAGCGGTAGCACAAAGTTTACTGAGCCGGTTCGAATCGCAGCCAGGGGCATGCCCGAAAAGGCTGCCGTATTTTGATCTTCGGCAATCACCGTACCGCCCATTGCTTTAATGGCTTGCACTCCCATTTCGCCATCGCGGCCGGTTCCCGTCAAGACCACTGCGATCGCACGCGCCTTAAAGCTGGCCGCCACCGAGTCAAACAGCAAGTCCGCCGACGGGCGCACAAAATGAACCCGTTCTGTCTGGGTCAACGATAGAGTACCGTTTGGATTAACCAATAAATGATGATTGGGCGGGGCAATATAAACCCAACCCGACTGTAGCCGCTCCTGATCTCGGGCCTGGGTAACCTCTAAGGCAGTGCGGTGGCTCAAGATCTCGGCTATCAGCGAAGGATGGCGAGGATCTAAATGCTGCACCACCACAATCATCGCAGGAAAGCTAGCGGGTAACCCCCCCAAGACCTCGCTGAGGGCTTTGAGGCCACCGGCTGAGGTTGCGATCGCAACAATATCAAAAGCAGGCTGATCAAACGTCGGCTGATCAAAAACGGCTTTCTCAAGCCCAGTTTTATCCCGAGGGGCAAAGGAGTCCACAAGTTTAAGGTATTGCCAAATATAAGGGGAATATATGGAGCACAACGAACTGAGGAGCAACTCGCCGCTTCACGCCATTCCTTTCACCCCTATTGTGTCGTAGAACCCATGATTGCTGAACGGCCTAATTTTTTATCTTAATTGTTGGGCTCCAAAGCTTAGCCGTCGCTACAGACTAATTGTGTGTCAAGATTCAAATTTCAGTTGTGCGAGGTGAGATAGTGAGGGGTGAGGGGAGTTGCACTATTCACCAACGAAGCGTACTCACCAGCAAAGCGCACTCACCAGCGAAGCGCACTCACCTATCAAATCCAAATCATTGAACATCCACAGACTACTAGACCGATTATCTCAGCCACTGATACAGCCAATTAGTTCTTAAGAACGTGACTTCGAAATTTGCGCTCTAACCTTTTCCCGAAAGGCCAAGATCGCCTCTAGCGGTTCAGAATGCTCTACATAGATGGCTAAAAGCGCTAGATCCAGACTGGGTAAGAGCTCACTCGCCTCAATTTGTTCATACTCATCGCCCCGCAGGTGGTAAAGCTCAAATCGACTGTGCTTCCAAAACCAGACTTCTGAGACCCCTAGCCCTTGATAAATTGAAAGCTTATCAACCCCCCCGCTAGTTTCGATGACTTCTATCGCCAGGTCGGGAAATTCCTTAATCCACTCTTTACCTGCCATGATAGATGCATCGGTATAGTTAAGTTTGATTATTTTTTGTTCAATGAAGCAAATGGTGCCCCTTTTAAGATTGGGCTTGCTGCTCTGGCTAGTGGCTCTATCGGGCTGCTACCGGCTCAATGCCGATCGAGCTGAGGCAGAGATCAAGGCCGATATTGAGCGCCAGGGGCGGCGGGTTTTGCTTAAATCAGTGACGTGCCCTGGCGATGTCAGTAAGCAAGCAGGGGCCTACTTTCGCTGCGTTGGGGAGCTGCCTACGGGTGAGATGTTTACGATCAATGTTACCCAGCAAGACGATCAGGGGACGTTGACCTGGGACGTGCCTAGCTCTAAATCGCTGATTAATCTGGTCTCGCTAGAAGAAGACATTCGGTCTGGGTTTAGCAGAGATCTGGGCAAACGGGCTGAGATCGACTGCGGGGCCGCCTATCGCATCAACGAGCGCAGCGGTGCCTTTGAATGTGACGTGGTTGGCGGTGTCACGGTCGGTAGCGACCGAATTGAGTCAGTTTTGGTTAAAGTTGAGTCAACTGGCGACCTCAAGTGGCAGGAGGTGCGTCAGGCAGCTGTGCCGTCTGCGATCGCGACAGGCCAAACAGCGGGCTCCCCAGCAACGGGCAGTGCTAACCCCGAAACATCAGGTACATCGCCAGATGCTTCGGCTGATGAGGAAGCAGAGTCTGCCTCAATGGTAGACCTGGACAATCCTCGCGATCCTTAACCCACCCTACACCCCTTTCGCCCTTCGCCCTTCGCCCCCACAGGCGTTGCATGCAACGCCCCAACCCTTCGCCCTTACCCTTTCGCCCTTCGCCCTTACCCTTTCGCCCTTACCCTTTCGCCTTTCGCCCATTCTCTACCCATTACCCACCACCCACTACCCACTACCCCTCCCATGTCAACCGTTCTCGATTTCCTCTCCAAAGGCGGCCCGGTCATGATCCCCATCCTCGGGGCGTCGGTCTTGACGATCTCTTGCGGACTAGAGCGCGCCCTATTCTGGTCTGACCTGCTGAAGCGAGAGGCTAGGGTGGTCGATGGGGTGCTCAATGCGGCTCGACAAGATTTGAATGAGGCGGCTGCGATCGCAACCCAGCATCGCGACACGCCTATCGGTCGATTTCTCTACGCCCCCCTGCGGCTGCACAATGCCTCCCCCGAAACGTTTCGCCTGGCGATGGAAGCGGCGGCGGATAAAGAATTTGTCAAAATGCGCAAGGGCGACAAGCTGCTAGAGACGGTCGTGGCGATTTCTCCTTTGTTGGGGCTGCTGGGTACGGTGACAGGCCTGATCGGCACCTTCTACAGCCTTGATATCGGGGGCGGAGGCGGTGAGGAAGCCGGAGCTGCCGCCGCTGGGATCGGGGAAGCGTTGATCACGACGGCGGCAGGCATGATTGTGGCAATTATGGCTTTGCTGGTACTGCGGATTATGGTGACCTTGCAGACTCAGCAGACGGATTATTTCTCTGAAGCGGGGAATGAGCTAGAGCTGATTTATCGGCAATATTGGTATGAGCCAGCTTTGCTGGCGGCTGAGGAACAAAGCCCAGCAGAAATGTCTGAACCGCCGGTTGAACCAGCCCGCTATTAACCTTACTCACCTCATCACCCCCTCACCTCATCACCCCCTCATCCATGCGCACTAAACGTCCCCCCAGCGAAATCCCCACCATTGACCTCATCCCCATGCTGACGGTGATGATGGGGGTTTTGGCGTTTTTTGTCGTGGTCACCGTCTCGCTGGGCAGCGAAGACCTGATCGAAGTCGAGCTGCCACCGGAACAAGAGGAGGATAGCGCCCCCCAGATCAATTCAATTCAGGATCTGTTTATTGTTGAACTCGATGCCAGTGAGCAAATGCTGCTTAATGGGGATCCCATCCTTCAGGAGGAGCTCGCCGCCCGTATCGAGACCTACCTAGCTCAAAATCCTGACAATACGGTTTACCTGGTTCCTGACGAAACCCTCGCCTACGAAAATGTCATGCAGTTTCTCGGCACCATGCGCGAAGTCGGCGGCGATCGCGTCTCTCTGGCCTTGGAAGAGTAATGTTTTTCCCCTGCTCCTCTATCGTCATCTTTCCTAGCGGTGCGTTGGTTGGCGGTATCCCGGGTAATACAAGATGCCGGTTGGGTTGAACGCACCCTACGACTCCCCCTTTCCGTCCTCTATCCTCCGTCCTCCTTCTTTCCTATCTATGTCTCTCCGTAACCGCCGCCCCCAATCTAAAATCCCTGAGGTCAACCTTGTCCCAATGATGGACGTGCTGATGACGGTGCTGACCTTTTTTGTGATTATCTCTATGAGCCTGAGCGGCATCCAGATCTTTGGGGTTGATCTGCCGTCGGAGGTATCTGGCACTGATGATGAACTGGTGGATAAAGCCGAACCGCTGGTGCTAGGGCTGACTGGTGAGGGTCAGATGATGCTGGAGAATGAACCCACCGATCTCCAGGCGCTGTCTGAGGTGATTCGCACCTACTTTAGCGAAAACCCCGACGGCACCCTGATGCTTAAAGCCGATCGCAGTTTGCCCTACAGTGATGTGTCGAAACTACTGGCTGACTTGCGAAGCATCGGCGGTAAGCGAGTTTCGCTGGCAGTTGAGTAAACGGTGTCAGCAATTATTCAAGTTACACGCCGTAGAAGTTCGTCATAATAGACCCAGTTCGGCAATATTTCTATAGATTCCATGCTGACTCAAACGTTTGATGTGCAATCAACGGTACCAACACTCGAAGAGCTGCTACAGCTCATTGAGAACGGTACAGAAATTTTAATTACTGAGGGCGATACTCCCTTAGCGCGTTTAGTGCCTGTTGACGCAAAACCCGTTAAACGTACAGCAGGTTTGCACAGTGGTGCGCTCACAATGAGTGATGATTTCGATGCTCCCTTATCAGATAAGTTTTGGCTCGGAGAAACATGAAATTATTGCTGGATACCCACACTTGTATAGGGTGGGATAGCAACTAGGCAATGCTTGATTTGATCGGTGATATTCGGCAAAAAATTGCTGACAATCAATTTGAATTCTCAAAACATGCGCTCGATCAGTCTATTATTCGCCGAGTTCGAATACAGGAAATCAAAGAAGCAATTGCTCAAGGCCAGGTGATAGAAGATTATCCTGAAGATAAGTATGGTCCTAGCTGTTTAATTTGTGGCTTTACCCAAGCAGATAAACCTCTGCATATTCAATGCAGCTATCCTTCTCGTCCTTTGGTCAAAGTGATTACTGTTTACGAACCTGACCCTTCTCTTTGGAATAACAATTTTACGGAAAGGAGATAGCGCTCGATGATGTCTGAATGGAAAGAAAATCTTAAAAAGCAAGATGTTACCTACACTTTAGAAGTTGACGGTCAGTTTTTTCTAATCGAAAACGTACCAGCCCGTGTCAATCAGGACACTGGGGAGCAATTCTTTGCGCCTGAAACAGTAGAAAAATTACAGGAAATCATTTGGAGTCAGCGTCAACCTGACCGGATTATTGAAACCCCGGTTTATAACTATGCCGCCTAAGGGCGTGGTTATTGAGCCTTAAACAGCTTGGCGCTTTCCTCATCGCCCACGTAGCGCCAGTGCCAGGGCTCGTAGCCTGCTTTACTGCCTTCAGGAAAAGACAGCTCAAAACCGTAGCTGGTAGCGTTTTGCTGAAGCCAGCTAAAGGCTTGGGTTTGTTCAAAGGTGGGGTGACGATCGGTGGATTCGGCGGCATCCAGGTCGGCGATATCGACGGAGTAACCGGTGGGGTAGTCGCTGGCGCGTAACCAGTCAGCATCGCTGGAGCGCTGCTCTAAAGCCTGACGTGATACATAGCCCGATAGGGGATATAGCCTTACCCCCTCCGCTTTAGCAGCACTTGCCATCTGCCAAAAGGCCTTAGCCGCAGCGGGCTGCAGCTGAATGCTACCGTCTTCTAGCAGATTGGTTAAATCTTCGGGCGAAGCATCAGAATACCCTGCCTGCCCCCACGGTAAAGAGAAGGGCGGCAAGGAGAGAGAAGGTAAGGAGAGAGAGGATCGCCAATCTTGGGCTTTTTGCTGTAGTAAAAAAACCTGGTAGCTGCCCCACTGAAATGATTTGACGCCGATCCCCAGGGTCAACAGCCCCAACAGCGAGCCGATGAACAGCCGTCTCAAATAGCGGGGGGGAATGCTGGCCGAGCGCGTCGTCGCGGTCTGCGACCGGGTGGGGTTTGATGAGCGAGTTCGCCGCTGTCGCCCGGGCGCAACCTGCACGGTGGCCATTTTGCTATCGTTGGCCAACCGCAGGTGGG
>JBCBZL010000375.1:0-4182 GCA_039815385.1 Cyanobacteria bacterium P01_A01_bin.114 | reverse complement strand
GGGGTGTGTTTGACCGGGGGGGGGGGGGGGGGGCTACCGCCGGGGGGGGGGCGGGGGGGGTGGCGGGGGCCCGTTTGTTTTTTTTTGTTGGGGGGGGGGGGGGGGGTTGGGGGGTATCGGGGGGGGGGGGTTGTAGGGTAGAGGGTGGAGAGTATATAACCCATTACCCACTACCCATTACCCACTACCCATTACCCACTACCCATTACCCACTGCAACCCGTCCAATCTCCTCCGGCTGCATGTGGTCGTTGATCACCTGCCCGTCGCGGAACCAGATAATTCGCTGGGTAAGCCGGGCGACCTCGGGTTCGTGGGTGACCATAACCACTGTGATGCCTGAGGCGTTGAGTTCTGAGAAAATTTGCATCACTTCTTGGGTGGTTTGGGTGTCGAGTGCCCCGGTGGGTTCATCGGCGAGTAAGAGCAGGGGGCGGTTGACGATGGCGCGTGCGATCGCAACCCGTTGCTGCTGCCCTCCAGACAGCTGGGTGGGCTTGTTGTTAATGCGATTGCCTAGCCCAACTCGGGTGAGTGCTTCAACGGCGCGTTCGTGCCGCTCTGCGGCAGAGATGCCCGCATAGACCATCGGTAAACTGACATTGTCTAAGGCCGTGAGCTGCGATAGCAGGTGAAATTGCTGAAAGACAAACCCAATTTTGCGGTTGCGAATATGGGCCAGCTCATCGTCATCTAGCTGGGCCACGTTCTGCTGATCAAAGAAATATTTTCCTGAGGTGGGGCGATCGAGGCAGCCGATCACGTTCATAGCCGTTGATTTGCCTGACCCAGACGGCCCCATGATTGAGCAATATTCGCCCTGTTCTATGGCCATACCAACGTCCCAAAGGGCACGCACTTCGGTGTTGCCAGAGCCGTAAACCTTAGATATGTGGTGGAATTTAATCAGGGTGGGCATGGGGAGAATGGGCGAAGGGGGAAGGGCGAAAGGGGAAGGGTAAAAGGGGTGAGATCGTAGGGTGGGTTCAACGCAACCGGTATCTTAAGCACTCAGGGATAAGGCCAAACAACCCACCAAAGGCCGAAGAGAAATTAAACAGGGGGGCCAAGGATATCGAGACATCACTCTGTTCGCAGCTGATGACCACACTGGGCGCAAAAACGGTCTTCTGGGCTGACGGCTGTGCCGCACTGGGTACAGAATTTTGCAGAGGTGCCAGGGGTGCTGCTGGTGGAGGCTTGGGCAGTGTTGCTGGCTGAAGCCGTATTGGCAGCGGCGCTGGAGGTGGGGTCGCCCATGCGCATTTCCATATTGCCCATGCGCATTTCCATCGGGTCCATCGTCATAGATAGGTTGCCCATCGTCATCGGGGCGATCGGAGCCATCGGGGCCATCGGCTGCATGGACGATGGGGACGGCATCTGATCGGTTGATTGCATAGATTCGGTAGCGCCAGCCGTCGAGGTGACCGTATTCCCCTGCACTTGAACGGTACGGGCTCCCTGGGCGGTGAAGATTTTAACGGCAATGCCGCCAGGGGCTCGGACAATTTCCGGAGGGGCTGTCCAGACGCCGGTCGTCAAGCGATTGCTACTTTGCTGCTGCTGCCCGACGCTGCTGCTAACGGTGGTGATGATGGTTTGGTCGGCCTGATTGTCGATGTAAACCTGGGTTCCTGGGCCGATCTCGCTAACGTAGGGCATAGAATTCTTCTAACCTGGATATCTTTGGGGGAAAGGGAAATAGTTTTAAGTTTTGAATTTTGAGCTCAGTCGCTAATTTAAAACTCAAAATTGAGAATTGAGAACTCATTTTCAAGCGCTGCGCAACGCCACAATCGGATCGAGCTTGGCGGCCTGGCGGGCGGGGAAAACGCCAAAAAAGAGTCCGATGCCGCCAGAGACGCCGACGGCTAAGCAGATTGCGGTTACAGAAACGCCTGCTTCGAAGGGGCTAAATGCGCTAATCAGGATGATGCCGCTGACGCCAAACGCGGTGCCAATTAGCCCCCCAGCCGCAGAGAGGATAACAGCCTCAATCAGAAACTGCACCAAAATATCTTGCCTTGAGGCCCCGATGGCTTTGCGGAGACCAATCTCCTGGGTGCGTTCGCGGACGGAGACCAGCATGATATTCATAATGCCGATGCCGCCGACCACCAGAGAAATGCTAGCGATGGAGGCCAGCATCAGCGTGAGCGCCCCCGTAATCGTATTGGCGATATCCAGCAGGGTATCTTGACCGCTAATGTAAAAATCGTCATCGTCGGTGATGCGGTGCCGCAGCCGCAGCAGGTTCGTGATTTGAAATTGGGCCGTCTGCATACTCGCCTGGTCTTTGGCCGAGACTGAAATAAAGGAGACTTCTATGCCATAGGGAGACGTTCGCCCCACCAGACGACTCGCCTGGGTGGTAATGGGAATAATCACAGCGTCGTCGTAGTCGAGACCGAGGTTAGAGCCTTTTTTTTCTAAGACACCGACAATATTAAAGGTCAGGTTGCGAATCCGGAGTTGTTTACCTAGCGGATTTTCGCCCTCAAACAGCCGCTCGGCCAGGGTATCGCCCAGCACGACGACGCTGCTGCTGCGCCGCAGGTCTAGATCGCTAATAAACCGCCCCTGGGCCACCTCAAAGCTGCGCACGGTGAGAAAGTCTTCGTTGGTGCCGATGATGCTGCTGTTGGTGTTGCGGTTGCGGTAGCTGATCAGGCCACGAGTACTGTTTTCGGGGGCGACGCCAACCACGGAAGGAACCTGGTTTGAGATCGCATCTGCATCCGCCACCACCAGCGTCTTCGGCACATCCAGCGAGCCCAGTTCCCGTGTTTCGCGACTGCCAGGCACTACAAACAGCACATTTGGCCCCAAACTCTGGAGCTGCTCGGTGATGAACTTTTGCGCCCCTTCTCCTAGACCAACCATGGCAATCACTGAGGCGTTACCGATGATAATCCCCAGCATGGTCAGACTGCTGCGCAGCTTATTCGCCGTCAGCGTCTTGGCTGCCATTTTTAAACTTTCGGTGAGATCCATTCAGTTACCGTAGGTGCTGTTTTTTAAGGAGCGTATCGACCCACTGTGACTCTGTATCGGTCAGAGCAGGTATTGGTTCTGATCTATAGTCAAGCTTGAGGTCGTAGGCGTTGCGATCGTAGATGTCTATAACCCCCGGCCAAATTTCGGGATGCTCTAGGTACGGATCCATGCCAGGAAAGGGAGAAGGCATACGGTTAGGCGTTAGTCACTCTTTAGCTCTAGGGTAGCGAAAATTGTTAGGGGATCTCTCCTCCATCCGGACAAGCCTCACCCGTTTTCTCAGGACAAGCCTCATCCGTTTTCTCAGAAAATATACGGACAGCAGACGTATTGTGAGTATTTCTGAAGTAACCCTTGGCCACCTCCAGATCTGGAGTTTGTCCTATGGGAAAAACTCAAGTAACCGGGTGTGGTTTAAGCCGTATCTTTTTGCTGATCAGTATGGCTAACCCTGAACACGTCGATCGCCTCGTTCAAGGTTTAGCTCCTTGGAACGCGTGGAAAATCCAACATCCTGACGTTAAACCTGACCTGAGTGGCGCGAACCTCAGTGAGGCAACTCTAAGCAGAGTAAATCTTAGTCAGACCGATCTCGGTGGGGCAAACTTAAGCCAGGTCGATCTCAGCCAGGCTAATCTCAGCGGCGCTTATCTTAGCGAAGTTAATCTCAGCGGCGCGAACCTCAGCGGGGCCAATCTCAGCGGCGCAAACCTCAGCGGCGCGAATATAAGCGATGCCAACCTCAGCGAGACCCATCTGAGTAGCGCAAATCTCAGTGAGTCAAACTTGAGTGGTGCAAACTTGACTCAAACAGACCTGAGCGGGGCTGATTTGAGTGATGCCAACCTTAGCAGAGCCAACCTCAACAGTGCCAGCCTCAACGCGGCTAATTTAACTCAGACAGATCTAAGCGGGGCTGATTTGAGTAAGGCGTCTTTGAGGCAGGCTGACATCCGAGCGGCTAACTTCAGCAAAGCCGATCTCAGCGAGACTGACCTAAACGGGACTGATATTCTGGCCGTCCGTTCCTTTTGATCGAACACCGCCGCGCATCTCCGTATCACCGCGCCACACTATAGACTAAAAGCAGTGTTTCAGTGATGCCCGATGGCTTACAGCGACTTTAGTTTGCGGAAAGTCAAACAGCAATTTGGCCTCAAAATTATAGAAAACGAACCCTTTT
>JBCBZL010000278.1:0-6772 GCA_039815385.1 Cyanobacteria bacterium P01_A01_bin.114 | reverse complement strand
CGCAAACGTCAGGCTGGGGGCGATAGCGCCGATGCATACTTTACCCGTACCGAGTGTGTGGCTGGGGTTGACGATGTCCGATTTCAAGAGCTAATGCCGGATGCGCTGCACTGGCTAGGGGTGACTCGGATTGATCGGCTGGTTTCGATGAGCAACGTTAAGTATGAGGCAATTGTGCAGTCAGGCATTGAAGTGGTTGAGCGGGTACCGCTGCCGGATGAGCTAATTCCTAAAGATGCCCAGGTTGAGATCGAGGCCAAAAAAGCGGCGGGCTATTTCAGCCATACGGGCACCCCTACCCTTGATTCGCTATCTCAAACCAAGGGTCGTGATTTAGGTGAGTAAGCTGTCATGCTAGAAAATACTGCCTCAGAAAATACTGCCTTAGAAAACACTGCCCCAGAAAATACGGCCTTAGAAGATGTCGTTAATTATTTGCGATCTCCCCAGGCAATCCGCGAGCGGTCGGCCCAGCTGTTTGAGCTGGCCTGTGACAATGAGCTCAGTCATTTTCGATGCGATCTGTCCCGCCTTGATGCGGTGGCAGATTTTGTGGTGGCTGTTACACAAGAAGCCTATCCGACTGGGCAGATTCCCGTGCACTCTCGCTGGCGTCACTTAGAGCTGCATGGACAATCTCTGCTGACTCGACTGGGCGAAGCTTGGCAGGTATTGCCCAGTCGAGAACAGGTGCGCGCTCGTCTGGATTTGGTGATCGTGAGTGTTTTGTTGGATGCGGGGGCTGGCTCCCGCTGGCGATATGTGGATCCGATCAGCGGTGAATCGTTTCAGCG
This sequence comes from Cyanobacteria bacterium P01_A01_bin.114, assembly GCA_039815385.1. Classification (GTDB taxonomy): domain Bacteria; phylum Cyanobacteriota; class Cyanobacteriia; order Phormidesmidales; family Phormidesmidaceae; genus SIO4C1. The sequence goes on along the minus strand of JBCBZL010000278.1, from coordinate 5,978 downwards.
CTCTGAGGGGCTTGCGATCGCAAGTTTCCAAGCCTTTGCCCAGGGGCTATTTTCGGCTGATCCCAAACAGCCGTGGCGAGTGGATGCAGCCGCCCTCCAGCAGCTCAGCGTCGGTCAGCTGGCCGATGCCTTTCAGGTCACATCCGAGAATCCGCTGGTGGGTTTAGAGGGACGCTGCCAGCTATTGCAGTCTCTGGGCAATGAGCTCATCGCTCAGCCCAGGTTCTTTGGAGCCTCACAACCTAGGCTCGGGAACCTGGTTGATTACTTTTTGTCCCAGGCAGACGGCGGAGATCTGAAGGCGGCTCAGATTCTGAAGACCCTTTTGGTGAGCCTTGGGCAGATTTGGCCAGGCCGGGTTGCGATCTCAGGCACAAATCTAGGCGATGTCTGGCCCCACGAGGCCCTGCCAGACAATGGGCTGGGTGGCCAGCTCGTCCCTTTTCACAAACTTTCCCAGTGGCTCACCTATTCTCTGCTAGAGCCGCTGGAATCCTTAGGATTAACCATTACCGGACAATCTGAGCTAACCGGGCTCGCCGAATATCGTAACGGTGGGCTGTGTATTGATTTGGGTTTATTTGTCCCTAAAGATCCCCAAATCCTCAGCCAGCCCCACCCGCCCGACTCCCCGGTGGTGGTTGAATGGCGTGCGCTCACAGTGATTGCTTTGGATCGGATTGCGGAGCGCGTCCGAGATCAGCTCAGTGCCCCTGACCTGACGCTGCCTGAAATTTTGCAGGGGGGAACCTGGTCAGCGGGACGTCGAATCGCTAAACAAAAGCGGCCTGATGGCACGCCTCCCATCCAAATTCTTAGCGACGGCACCGTTTTCTAGCCACCTCCTTTCTCTTTCCTCTCTTTGCCATCCCATTTTGTCGTCCCATATGGAGGCGTTGCGTGCAACGCTTCTACAATCAATTCTCCTCTTCCCGTGTACATGCGTTGCATGCAACGCCTCTACCCAATATTCCAATCTCTAATGAAACCCGAGATTCACCTAATTGATCACCCGTTGATTCAACATAAGCTGACGCTGATGCGCCGTCGCGAGACCGGCACCGCCGAATTTCGGGCGTTGCTCAAAGAAGTCAGCCTGCTGATGGGCTACGAAGTCACCCGTGATTTTCCACTCAAACAAGAATCGATTGAAACTCCGCTGGACAAGACCATTGCCCCTGTCCTGGCTGCCGATAAAAAGATGGTGATTGTGGCAATTATGCGGGCTGGTCAGGGCATCTTAGACGGTATTTTAGAACTAGTTCCCACCGCTCGCGTCGGGCACATTGGTCTGTACCGCGATCCGCACACCCTGGCGGTAATTGAGTATTATTTCAAACTGCCGGAAGACAGCTCTGACCGGGATGTCATCGTGGTTGATCCCATGCTGGCTACTGGCAACACCGCCATTACGGCCGTCAGTCGATTGAAACAGCTGCGCCCTCGGTCAATTCGATTTCTTTGTCTGCTGGCAGCTTCGAAGGGGTTGACTCAGTTTCATAGCCACCATCCTGACGTGCCACTCTATACCGCCGCCATTGATGAGGTGTTGGATGAACACGGCTATATTCGTCCTGGGTTGGGGGATGCAGGGGATCGATTGTTTGGTACCCGTTGAAATCCATGGTTGAAATCCTGTGGGGACGTAAAATTTTACGTCCCCACAGGATTTCAACCAAAATCGACCTCTAACAGGGATAAATCATCCGCCAGGGTTTCATCTTCGGTTCTAAGGGCTGTAATGTGGGTGACCAGATCGTCCAGCGGGGTGGGCTGGGGATCGCGGGTTAGCAGATCGATAAACCCATCTAAACCAAGCAGTTTACTGGCATCTGACGTGGGTTCGATCGGAACTTCATAAATGCCGTCGCTAAAAATATAGAGCAGGCTGCCTTCGGGAACCGTGCATCGTTTCCAGACATAGGTTGTCCCTGGCATCATGCCCACTGGCATGCCGGGCGTTCGCAGCTGCTCAACCTGGAGCTGCTTGGTCGACGTTTCTGAAATCAAGACGGCGGGCGGGTGACCAGCGCTGGCATAGATCAGCTGCCGAGTTGAGCGGTTGTAGACACCGTACCAAATGGTGAAATATTTATCGTTTTGGAGATTCATCTGAAACCGATCGTTGAGCCCTTCGAGGACGGTTTCAGGTTTGTAAAAGCTGGCCCCTGGGAGGGACTGCGATCGCAAAATATTCAACACCGATGTGGACAACAAAGCAGCCCCGAGACCATGACCTGACACATCGAGCAAATAGATCGCCAGGTAGTCAGCATCCAGCCAGTAGTAATCAAAGCAGTCACCGCCCAGCTGGCGAGACGGCACAAACCGCGACTGAATCGCCACCCGATCTTGGGTATCCCTGGGCAGCAGCGATTGCACATAGGCAGCTGCCTCGGCCAGCTCATTTTCAAGCCGCTGCTTTTGCTGTTTGAGATCGTTGGTCAGCTGGTGCAGCCGAATCCCTGACTTAACCCGAGCCCGCAGCTCTGCCATATCAATCGGTTTCATCAGCAGATCGTCGGCACCCGACTCTAAAGCTTCTACCCGATTAGCCGTCTCAGCATGGCCTGTGATTAACAAAAAAAAGGTGGTCGAGAGGCGCGGGTGGGCCTTCATCTGGCGACAGATCTCTAACCCATCGATGCTGCCCGGCAGTCGCCAGTCACACAGAACAACCGGGGGCTCTAAGGCCTCAGCCTGGGCTAAGCCTGCCTCAGCATTGTCGGTCACCACCACTCGATATCCCTGATTTTGCAACATTCGCTGCAAAATACGTCGAATAATGGGATCATCGTCAATCACCAAGATATCGGTCATAGGGCGTTAGCAACCTTAAAAATCGTAGACAGTCCGAGCCGGTGACTCCTCAGGCAGGGCAGGCACCATGGTCAGGCGACTTGAGAGGGAGTGATTCCACAAATCCGTAAAGTCTTTCACATAATACGGCCAGGGGTCAGGGCTCTCCGGTAATTCATAATCCTCAGGATCGAACAAGTGGAGTCGATCGATCGGTTCGCCTTCTTTAGGTTCTAAGACGTTGGCTCGGTAGGTTCCGGTTTCATCAATGGCCGAAAAACAACACACTTGGTAATAGTTTTCGCCAGATAGATCGCGATACTGCACCAGCGTATAAATATCAACGGGTCGAACTGGAAACGGCATCTCTAGAGTAATTTTTTGCTGGGCGGGCAGCAGCGAGAGCCTGATGCTGCTGCGCACACCGTAGTAGCCGACCTTGTCAGCTTGGAGCGGATATTTGCGATGGCGAGGCTGCACATAGTTGAGTAAAAAGGTGGCTATCTCCATATTGGCGTCAGTGTACGCCCCAATCAGGCTGAGGTGGACATCGTAGGCTGGAATTCCGCTGATGTTGAAAAGATCTAAGGCCAAGCCTGAGTCTGCCTCAGAGACTCGAAGATCCCAATAAAGATGGGGAAGGGTGGTGACTCGCAGCTGCCGCTCAACCACGCTGCGATAGTAGTCACCATCTTGCTGTAGCTGTTTCAGATTTTTCATCGTTAGCCAGGCATACGTTCCGGTCAGGGCCGCTAACAAAAAATTCGTAATGATTAAGAGGGAACTCATCTCACAAATATCGTCCTAGCTACGGCTACCAAATCGGGCGACAAAACTTGACTACAAATTATTGCGGGGCAGTGCTTCTTATTGTCTCCCTTCATAAGCTGAATTGGGATGGCGATTGTAGCGATTTTCTCAAAAGTAAATGAGCAGATTTGCCATTCTTAAGGTTGCTCAAGCATTGCGACACCACTACTGATGAGGCGACAGAGCCATGGTCAATGAGGCAAAGCCAGTGATTAATCCCACTTTAGAGAGTTCAGCGAGCATTCAATGCGACCTGCCGACCAGCTGCGTGCTACCCGTGATGAAATCGCCAACCGATTATCAGGCTTATCGGATTAGCTCAGAAGATACCAACCGACTGGCGATTATCTTTGATCCCAAAATTGCCAACATGTCCCTGACCTATTGCGTTGAAATTTTTGATGTTGGGGGCAAAACACCCGCTAACCGTCACCAAATTGCGGTCGAAATGTTTTTTGTTCTCAAGGGCGAAGGCCGCGCCATCTGCGATGGTAAGGCGGTGGCTATCAAAGCGGGGGATAGCGTGCTGGTGCCGCCCCACGGCATTCACATTCTTGAAAATACTGGCAACACGCGCCTCTATGCGCTCACGATTATGGTGCCCAACGAAGATTTTGCTGAGTTAATCCGCAGCGGTACGCCCGTCGAGCTAGATGATGAGGATATGGCTGTACTGGGGCGACAGGATGTAATGGTGAGACTTTAGTGCAGGTCCTGATCGCTGTCAGAAGGGAAATTTGGCTAAAGTTCTCAATTTTGAGTTTTGAGTTATGAGTTAGCAATTCACACTACGCAATAAGTCGTTTAAGCATCTGCAAAATTGAGCCCTTAGCACTCAAAACTCAAAACTCAGAACTCAACGCCGGCCTTAGTTTGCCAAAAATGTTTTTCGAGCTTGTCAAGGCGATCGCTGGCGGGGAACGATTTTCGATACCAGGTGAGGCGCAGGTCTTGGGTTTCGGCCTGGGTGAGCTGCCAGGGTAGATGGGAGTGGCGGATGCGATCGCACACGCTTTGCAAACACAGCGCCGTACTCACCGAAATATTAAAGCTCTCGCTAAAGCCATACATGGGAATTCTCAGCTGCACGTCGGCCTGCGCCAGGGCTGTTTTGGAAAGTCCCGCCTGCTCTCCCCCAAAGATCAGGGCGATCGGCTGGTCGAGGGGTAACTCTGGCAGATGCAGAGCATCTGTGTGGGGCGTTGTGGCGACGAGGCGGTAGCCTTTTGATTTAAGCTGCCGCAGGCAAGTTTCGGTATTACCCTGCTGCTCAGCATATCGGTGTAGTGTCAGCCACTTATTACAGCCCCGCGTGACATCGGGATTGATCTTAAAACTGGCCTGGTTCTCAATGATATGAATATCTTGCACGCCAAAGCTATCGCAGTTGCGCAGCACCGCACTGGCGTTTTGGGTGACATAGATATCTTCGAGCACCACCGTAATGTATCGGGTGCGCTGGGCTAGAACAGTTGCAAATCTGGCCTGTCGCTCTTCGGTTAAAAAGGTTTGCAGATATTCGGTTAGCTCGATTTGCTCTGAACTATTCATCAAGGTGATTTTGTCTGAGGTGATGGGCCATTTGCCATTGGCTATGGGTCACTGTTGGTCTTCAAATCACCAATCACCAACTACCAATCCACTCCCTACCGATGCCACTCCGTCACCCCACCCGGCTTGTCAATCAGCGTAATCCCTAGCGCACTCAGTTCACCGCGAATCTGGTCTGCCTTCGCATAGTCTTTCGCTTGCTTGGCCGCCTGACGCTCCTCAATTTTGGCGTCAATTTCAGCATCGCTCAAGTCAGCAACGCTGACAGCCTCTTGCTCGGGAGAGGCTTCTAGCCCCAACACCTGAGCTAAGCACACCAATGTCTGCCACTGCTGTCGCAGGGTACTGGCGTCTGCATCAGCCTGTCCCTGGTGAACGATGAGATTACCCTGACGGCGCAGCTCTTTAGCCAGGTCAAATAAAACAGCCACCGCCCCCGAGCTGTTGAAGTCATCATCCATGGAGGTTTGGAACTGCTGAACTGGTGCGCTATTGCTGTCAATGCGCATGGCGGCGGGGTCACCAAAGGCAGTATCGTCTACGTCAGCCCAGCCCAGCTGTTTACCGTATTGATGGCCGAAGAGGAGGCCTTCTTGTAGGGTGTGCCAGCCGTTGATGGCAGATGCGATCGCATCTGCCGTAAAGTCTATCGGTTTACGATACTGCGCTTGCAGCACAAACAGCCGCATCGCCATCGGGTGAGGCCCCTCCGGCGCATCCAGCAGCTGCCGAATCGTTGTAGCATAGCAGTCCCTGATCGCTCCCTTATTCCAGCCCACTAACAGGCCTAGTCTGGACTTTCCCTCCACAGTGCCAGG
>JBCBZL010000231.1:0-8102 GCA_039815385.1 Cyanobacteria bacterium P01_A01_bin.114 | reverse complement strand
TACAATTTTTCTCAGTTTAGTGATGGCTTCGTAGAAGTTTTAGCCGCCCAGCAAACTCCTGAAAACCCGAACTGGTTTCAAGGAACAGCCGATGCGGTGCGCAAATACCTTTGGCTGTTTGATAGCTGGGATGTGGACGAGTTCATTATTCTGTCGGGGGACCATCTTTACCGGATGGACTATCGACTTTTTGTAGAACGTCATCGTGAAACCAATGCAGATGTCACCCTATCAGTGGTGCCGATCGGGTACAAAACTGCCTCTAGCTTTGGTCTGATGAAGATTGATGCCGGGGGACGCATTGTCGATTTTTATGAGAAACCTAAGGGGGATGCGCTGGAGTCTATGAAGGTAGACACCAGCACCCTGGGGTTAACCCCTGAACAGGCCAAAGAAAGGCCGTTTATTGCCTCGATGGGCATTTATGTGTTTAAAAAGCAGGTACTGGTAGATCTGCTGCGGCGCTCCCCTGACCAAACTGATTTTGGCAAGGAAATTTTGCCGTCGTCCGCCCGTGACTATAACGTCCAAGCCTACTTATTTGATGGCTATTGGGAAGACATTGGGACCATCGAAGCCTTTTATAACTCCAATATTGCGCTGACTAAGCAGCCGGAGCCGCCATTCAGTTTTTACAATGAGGATGCGCCGATCTACACGCGATCGCGCTATTTGCCCCCCAGTAAACTGCAAGATTGCCAGGTTACCCAGTCCATCATTGGCGAAGGTTGCATTCTCAAAAACTGCCGAGTGCAAAACTCGGTCATTGGTCTCAGACAGCGGATCAATGCCGACTGCGTAATCGAAGATTCACTTTTGATGGGGGCAGATGCTTATGAGCCTCTGTCTGAGCGGAGCCAGCATCTGACTCGAGGCAAAGTGCCGATCGGTATTGGTGAGGGCACCACAATTAGACGTGCCATCATCGATAAAAATGCTCGCGTGGGTCGAAACGTGCAGATCATCAATAAAGAAGATGTGCAGGAAGCTGAGCGGGAAGATTTGGGGTTTTACATCCGCAGTGGGATTGTAGTCGTGCTTAAAAATTCGCTCATTCCTGACGGCATGGTTATCTAGTCAGTGTTTCAGTGTTTAGATAAATTAGGCCGAGATTCGCCTTTAGGCTTTCGCCCTTAGACTTAAGAGACAGACGGCAACGTCTGTCTTTTTTGTCATCTAAGTGAACTAGCAGATTTTTGCACTGGGGGGGCAGTCGCGCTGCCCCAAGAGGTTTTTAGTTTTGCAGCGAAGTCAGCCCCTGGCCATTGTTTTAATCGGTCTGCCCGGCAGCGGAAAATCGACCTGGGCGAGGGACTTTATTGCCCAACAGCCTCAGTATCAGCTGATTTCGACAGACATCATTCGGGCCCAGCTCTATGGAGACGAGGCAGCTCAGGGGGAGTGGAATCAGATATGGTATCAAGTGCAGCAGCGGCTACGCGAGGGCCTTGCTCAAGCGGGCAAATCGACCGCTCCGCCGATGGGGATCGTTTATGATGCCACCAACGTGCGACGGCGCTATCGTCGTCGTTTGCTGGGAACCCTAAAGACCCTGGGATATTCTACCGGGGGGCTTTGGTTTGATCTCCCTGTGGCGTGCTGTTTGCGGCGCAATCAGCAGCGGACACGGCAGGTACCCGAAGCCGTTATTTTGAGAATGGGGCGTCAGATTCAGGGGGCGAGGCCTGCCGTTGCCGAGGGGTTTGACTGGTTGATTCGGCTATGTCCGCCAGAGCAGCCCGTTTGAGGTATAAGTTATTTAGCTAAACCACATCTAGCTTGAAAACTTGAGTTTTCCCGTAGAACAAGCTACAGGTCTGGATGTGGCCACGGTTTAACAGGGTTAGCCGGTTAAATATGCAGGGCGGTCAGCTGCTCTGCTATAGTCAGCTCAACTTTGAATAAACTTTGGATATAGTCAACTGATTGCCAGCCTAAATTTGCTGGTGAAATTATTGAAAGGGTCAACACACTTATGGGTGAGTCTGAGCGGCAAGCGAATGGCGATGACTTGCTGCAATCTCTAGACGAAGACTTTCAGGCACTGCAACAGCATTTTGCAGCGCAGCTGTCGAAAGATATTGAGTTTCTTGAAGCTGAGAAATCTCGTCTGATTGGTGAGCTTGCCAACCTGCGACAAGATTATGAAAATTTGCAGGTGCGCTATCAGGCCCTGCAGGCTGACTCAGACGTGGCGCTGACGGAGCAACAAACCGCTCAGCAACAGGCCTGGGCAAAGCAGCTGTCTCGGGTGATTGCCCGCAACCTACAAGAAGATTTGCGCAGCTATGTGGCTCGCTCTGCTGAGCAGGGTTTGATTATTCCGAATGCGGCCAATGAGCTACTGAGTACGCTAGATGCCACCCTATCTCAAACGCTGCAGTCGCTGCAGCACGATCTCAGCAGCTACCAAAGCTCAGTGGCGCAGCAGATTACCCGCATGCAGGCTATGGAGCAGCAGGGAGAGGCTTTGTTAGAGCATTTGGTGGCCCGCCTCAGTCGCCAGCTGCAAACCCAGATGGCCCCCGCTGCAGGGCTCACGTCTGGCCTTGATAATTCACCTCTTTTAGAAAGTGCAGCGGGGGAGGTGATCCTGGAACGGGGTCGAGCCGGGAGCCCTGAGCTGCCGTTAGAGCCGTCACGACGGCTGACGCCGCCCTACGGGGGGCGCACCGTGGCGCTGCCCTCAAAATCACGAGCCCGGTTGAGATCGCGGGAGATAGACCGGCCCGAGCAGCGTCGCAAGGGGCTTATTTTTAGCGCGATCGCAACCCTGCTGCTGGCCCTGAGCACGGTTTTGGTTGGCGTCGTCAGTCAGGGCAATGCCCGTCTGGGGCCGAGCTTTGAGACCGTTGGGGTATTTGGCTTTTTGCAAGCCACAGCGCTGGTATGGCTACGAATAATGGTCTTGCTACCGGTGCTGCTAGTGCTAGCCCCCCAGCTTCATCCTGGGGTTCGGGATGACTTTCAACAGTGGGGGCTGAACGGTCGCCTTTGGCTACAGCTGATCGGCAGCGGTTTTTTCTTATTTTGCTCGCAGGCATTTTTGTACCAGGCGGTGTCTGCGATTGGCCCAGGCATGGCTGCGGCCCTGTTGTTTATTTATCCGTTAGTGGGCATTCCGCTGATGTGGAGTGTGAACCGAGAACGCCCGACGCTGATGCGCTGGGTGGTGATGGGGGCGATTACGATGGGGGGTATTTTGGCCTCTCGGCCTTTGCTGCTAGAGCCGACGGTCATTAACCTCGGTCTAGGGGCGGCTCTGCTGGCTGCGATCGCATTTGCCCTTTATATCGTCACTATGAACTTAAGCTTGGCTCGTCAGTGCCACCCGGTTTCATCTGGGCTGGTCCATTTTGGCACCACCGCTGCGATCAGCAGCCTGATTTTGATGGCCAAACCGTTTGCTTTGCTCGCCAGCATTGCTGACCCTGGCCCCTTTATTGCGGGGGGTATCGGGCTAGGCATCTTAGCTACCATTGCCTATTTCTTTAACTTTGTTGGGCTGCGTCTTGCCGGGGGGCATCGCGCCGCCATTATTGCTGCGGGCACCCCTCTGCTCACTGCGATACTCGCAGGTCTGCTGCTCAGCGGTGAGTCGCTAAACCTTATCCAGTGGGCCGGCCTGGTGCTAATTACCTTGGCGGGGGTCGCCCTTAGCCTTGACCGCTTGGGTAAACAGACCTAGGAAGACCGTACAAAAAGAGTCCCAGTTGAAAAAGAGCAATGGGTAAAGGTCAATGGGCAACGGGGTGGTTTATTGGGTGCAATCACCTATAGTCAACCCCTAGCTCAGATAGCTTAGAGCCCCATTGCTTAGAAACGGAGAGAGAGGGATTCGAACCCTCGAACGAGTTGCCCCGTTACAGCATTTCCAGTGCTGCGCCTTCAACCACTCGGCCATCTCTCCAGGCAGTATTCGACGTGGGTACTTATTCCCACAGCCTTGATATCCTATCAGAAATTGAGCGGCCTCTGAAGGCTGGATTTTAACTTTGTGGGTTTTTCGTGCGAACATATAGCAGCCGCCACTCCTCTTCCTTTTTCCATGGTTCAGACCCACCGCATTTATATCCACCATCGGCAAAAACAGCGTGACTACGCTGTCTGCGTGCCAGAAGATCGCTACATCTTACAAACTGCCGAAAATCAAGGGGCCGATCTGCCCTTTGCCTGTCGCAACGGGGCCTGCACGACCTGTGCCGTGCGCATACTGTCAGGCGAAGTTTATCAGCCAGAAGCGATGGGGCTCTCTCCGGGGCTCAGGCAAAAAGGCTATGCGCTGCTCTGTGTCAGCTACCCCCGTACCGACCTGGAGGTTGAAACCCAGGACGAAGACGAAGTTTATGAGCAACAGTTTGGTCGATATTTTGGTAAGGGCAAAGTTCGGATGGGGCTACCGCTGGATGAGGATTAGCGTGGAAAAGTCTGATCTCCAACGATGCCTAGACGTTGCTACTCAAGCAGCTTTAGCGGGCGGTGCCGTACTTCAGCAATACTGGGGCAAACTCCAAGATATTCAAGAAAAAGGCCGGTCTGGGGATTTGGTCACAGAAGCAGACAAAGCTTCAGAAGCCGCTATTCTTGAGGTGATGCAGCGGCATTTGAGTGACCACGCTATTCTGGCAGAGGAGTCTGGGCACTCGGGGGACACTGATAATCCGCTGCTATGGGCCATTGACCCCCTAGATGGCACCACCAACTATGCCCACCAGTATCCCTTTTGTGCGGTGTCGATTGGCCTGTTAGTCGAGGGCGTTCCCACCGTCGGCGTCGTGTTTGACCCAATTCACAACGATCTGTATCAGGCTGCTCAAGGGTTAGGGGCCACCTGCAATCATCAGCCGATGCGGGTTTCTAAAACAGCGAAATTGGCAGATAGTCTTTTAGTGACCGGGTTTGCCTATGACCGTCGCGAGACCTCAGACAATAACTATGCTGAGTTTTGTCACTTTACCCACCTGACCCAGGGGGTGCGGCGGGGCGGGTCAGCCGCGATCGATCTGGCCTATGTGGCCCGAGGTCGCCTGGATGGCTATTGGGAACGAGGCCTCTCTGCTTGGGATTTGGCAGCGGGGGTCGTTTTAGTCCAAGAGGCGGGGGGGCAGGTCAGCGCCTACGAGGGGCGTCAGTTTGACATTGCTTCAGGCCGTATTTTGGCCAGCAACGGCACTTTGCACATAGCGATGAGTCAAGAGTTAGATAAAGTGAAGTCAGCCAAGGTTTCATCTTAATTGGATCAAATCAGATCGTCTTAGGGGGGCTGCAAATCGCTACACTAAGGTAGTGAAATAAAACATGGCAACCTCCCCACGTTGATAGCTGATCATTTTTGAGTGCACAAATTTCAAGATTCGTAGGCTATGCAAATTGATCAAGGACTTTTCAAGTTAGACGTGGTTGACTACCACGCGGTACTGGGTGTCTCTGTCGAATCAGATCCTAAACAGGTACGCAAGCGCTATTTGAAAATCGCGCGTAAGCTCCACCCCGATAGCCTTCGCAATGCCAACGATGAACAAAAGCAGCAGGCAAGTGAGCTGCTGTCTAAGCTGGTTAACCCTGCTTATGAAACCCTTAGCCAAGAAAAGTCAACGGTCGAGCACAACGTTATTCTGCGATTAAAGGGTGAGCAGCTTCAGCAGCAGCCAATTTTGCTGAAACTGAGCAGTGAAAAGGCCAAAACCCTTTCGAATAGCAATAACCTTGACTACGATTACAGCAACGAGATTAAGTCCCTCAGCACCGATCAGTATGAATCGTTGGAGACGGTTTTAAGGGTGATCGGTGAGCTGAGCGAGCTCAACGCAGTGTACGTGATGCGAAAAGGGGGGGTTGGCTCACCGCCGCCTCAGGCTGAGGCAGACACCGAGACCGCCACCTCTACGGAAACTGATGCTGCTGATTCATCTACGCCAGCGGTTCCCTATCGTCGTCGTCGGGATGTGATCATCGACAGCTATCTCAACCGCGCCAAAGAATTTGAGTACAAGCGCAACTATACGCGGGCGATCGTCGAGCTGCGCGAGGCGATTAAGGCTCATCCCGACAGCGGACGCTGTCACAGTCGTCTGGCTGAGCTCTATATGAAGTCGGGGCAAACCACCATGTCGAGCATTCACTGCAAGCGTGCCCTAGAGCTTAACCCTAAAGACGCAGCTGCCCTGGAGTTGCAAAAGAAGTTTGATAAGCAAGGCAAGCGGGATGCAAAGACCGCGAAATCAAAATCTGACAGCCAGTCGGGCGGGGGCTTTTTGGGTGGTTTATTTGGCAAAAAGCGGAAATGATTTATCAACCTCCAACCGGTGCCCGCGATCTGTTTCCTTTGGATGTAGCTCAGAAACGCTGGATTGAAGATCGCTTAGAAGCAGTCTTCCACGGCTGGGGCTATCACCGAATTATTACCTCCACCGTTGAGCACATGGATACGCTGATGGCGGGCGGGGCAATTAAACGCTCAGAGGTGATTGAGCTGCATAGCGCCCAGGGCGAACGACTGGGGCTAAGACCCGAGCTGACCGCCTCGATCGCACGGGCGGCGGTTGCCCGCACCGATACGGTCACCTACCCCCAGCGACTATGCTACAGCGCCAACGTGTTTCGGCGCAGCGCCACTGGCAGTCACGGCGGGCAGCAGGAGTATTATCAAGCCGGGGTTGAGCTAATTGGGGCCAGCGGTCTGTTAGCAGATGCAGAGGTGCTGCTGCTAGCGGCAGACTGTCTAAGGGCAGTGGGGTTAGACCGTTGGCACCTGATTCTGGGCGAGGCTGATTTGACTCGGTCGTTGCTACAGCCGTTTCCAGAACCCCTGCGATCGCAGGTAAGGGGTGCGATCGCGGCTCTCGATCGGGTCACCCTGGAGTCTTTATCGCTGCCCCCAGATCTGCGCGACTATGCCCTTAAAATCATGGATCTGCGCGGTGCCCCTCAGGTAGTGCTAGAAGCTGTCAGTAAACTGGATCTTGACGAACAGCAGCAGCTTATCGTTAGCAGTCTACAATCCCTCATTGAGCTGCTAAAAAAGCTAGTTGCCTTTCCAAAAGACATGCCCGAAGGTAAAAGCAGACCAGAGCTGATTCTCGATCTAAGTTTGATCCAGCCGTTTGACTACTACACTGGCATTGTCTTTGAAATTGTAGGCGGCGCTAATCGCTCAATTGTCAGCCAGGGCGGGCGCTACGATCACCTGCTCAGCCTATATCACCCCCACGGTAAGGGATATCCTGGCGTGGGGTTTGTGCTCAATGTAGATGCCCTCCAGCAGGTTTTGATGCCCCACGGTCAGCTACCAGGTGAAACCCCGCCCAGCGATTGGCTAGTTGTCGCGACAGCCCCTCAAGCGGCGGCAGCCGCGCTCACCTATGCTGACAAAATTCGTCAGTCAGCCAATCTGGTGCGGGTAGAGCTCAATCTCGATATGACCCATCCCCCTGATGCCCTGCGAGAACAGGCCCGGCGGCGAAAAATTACCCGCATTGCCTGGATTCGCGCGGATGGTTTGCCTGAGATTGAAGCGGTGGGGTGAGAAAGTGCTGTAGATTAAGACTTGTAAACAATATCCTCTGTTATCCCGTGGCTCACACCATCGTTACCAATGTTTGCGAAGGCGTCGCTGATTGCGTCGACGCTTGTCCCGTCGCTTGTATTCACGAAGGGCCGAGTAAAAATACCAAAGGCACTGACTGGTACTGGATTGATTTTGATACCTGCATCGACTGCGGCATTTGCTTGCAGGTTTGTCCGGTGGAGGGGGCAATTTTGCCCGAAGAGAAACCTGAACTGCAGAATACGCCTACCTAGAACCTGCATAGAAATAGTCGGGCAGTTAAGCGGTGATGTCATCATCGACGGTGCTATCGTCGCTATCATTTACAACAGCGTTATCGTCTAATGTTTCGATGGCGTCATCGTCCATGGTGCTATCGTCCACAGCATCGTCGTCCACGACGTCATTCTCTACGACTGCTCGTTCGCTCATTTCTGAGCGGTGTTTGGAATAAGTCAAGTTTGGACCGGCACCTCATAAATGGTTTCAGGGATTTTCATCAGCGCTAAGATGCGACGCTGAAGGTCATTGAGGGGAGTGATTTCAGCCGTACCAT
>JBCBZL010000435.1:0-2362 GCA_039815385.1 Cyanobacteria bacterium P01_A01_bin.114 | reverse complement strand
GTGCTTCGAGATGTCTGTCATTACCACAAGGGTTTGGTGCTGGTCACAGGCCCAACGGGTTCGGGTAAGTCAACCTCGTTGGCAGCCATGATTGACTATATCAACACGGAGATGACTCGCAATATCATCACCATTGAAGACCCGGTTGAATTTGTTCACAGCAGCCGTCGTTCACTCATTAAACAGCGAGAAGTGGGTATTCATACTCATGAGTTTAAGAATGCGCTGAAGGCATCGCTACGGGAAGACCCCGATGTCATTCTGGTGGGTGAGGTTCGCGATCGCGAGACCATTGACATTGCGCTAAAGGCAGCTCAAACGGGTCACTTGGTGTTTGGGACTTTGCACACAAACAGTGCCGTCAAAACCATTGAGCGTATTTTGGGAATGTATGAGCCTGACCAGCAGGCTCCCGTGCGGATCTCGATTGCTGAATCGCTGGTAGCGGTAGTGGCCCAGGGCCTTTGCCGAACCACGGACGGCAAGCGGGCTGCCTTCCATGAGATCTTGATCAATACCGATGCGATCAAGGACTATATGCAGCGCGGCCACTTAGATGAAGTCGAAGCCTTGCTGCCGAAGTGTACCTTCGACGGCATGTGTACGATGAACCAGTCACTCTATGGTCTGTATGAGGCGGGTCGAATTACCGAGGAGATCGCCCTCGAAATGTCGCCCCGTCAGAACGAAATGGCACAGATGTTGCGGGGTCGGGTTTAGACCTAGCTGAGCCAGTGGGCTGATATAAACCCTGATTCCTTTTGAAAAGATGGGGGAGATGGGGAAGGTTTGGGAAGATGGGGCAGTCAAGTGCTCCCCTATCCTCCCCATTTTCCTCACCTGCCCCATCTTTTTGTGTCTGTATTGATTTCTGTATCGACTTCTGCATCGACTACACTGCCGAACCCATCAGCCAGCTGCTGCCGCCAGCTTTGCACCGCCGATTGTAATTTAACGTTAGCTAGCCAGCCATCGTAGGCCGGGTACAGAGGCAGCCGTGGCTCTAAGCGCCAGCCGTGCGATCGCAACCACAGCCTAATTTGTTTAAGGCTGTGGTGAGGATAGTCAGGGTTAACCTCATCCCAGGGACCAATGCCGCCCAGATCGCAGACCCCTGCCTCTAAGCAGGCCATCAACATCGCCGGATCTTGAACTAAATTCGGTGGAATCTGAAGGGTGATGTCTGAAGGCAGCAGCTGTCGCGCCAGCTTCACCACCGTTAGCAGGGTGTGGTCATCGCAGGCCTTCCCTGCGTCAGCCTGCTGCTGCCCTGGCTGATGGGGCTGCAAAATGACTTCTTGAATGTGGCCATAGCGCTGATGCAGGTCTGCAATCTCGGTCAGGGTCTCTTCCCAATCTTGAGGGGTTTCGCCAATGCCGACGAGTAAACCCGTCGTAAACGGAATCTGGAGCTGTCCGGCCCAGGCGAGCTGCTGCGATCGCAGCTCAGGCTGCTTGCTAGGGGCATGGCGATGCACTGTTTCTAATAAAGCGGGGGTCATCTGCTCTAGCATGAGCCCCATCGAAACATTGACTTGTTTAAGCTGGGCCATTTCATCGAAGCTTAAGGGGCCAGCGTTGGTATGGGGCAAAAAGCCCAGCTCCAACGCCAGTCTGCAAAGCGCAAAAATGTGCTGAAACCAGATAGAACGACGAGAGCTGTGGGGATGAACCTCACCACTGAGTATCAGAATTTCTACGACCGACTGATTATTTTTGTCAGCTTCGCCTGCGATCGTAGCCAGCTGCACAGGGCAAAGCTCAGGCTTTAGCCTTTCTAAGGTCTGTCGAGCCGACGCTAAGGTTAGCCACCGGTCTTGCCCTGGCTCTTTGCGAAAATTGCAGTAGGCGCAGCGGTTAAAACACTCGTAAGTCGGGACAAGCGTGTAGGCAGGACTGTATGTAACAACTTTGGCCAAGGCAGGTACTCAGCGAGGCGATTGTAAACGGATGTATCTTTCTCAGATTTTAAGGATTCTAGCCTGCCCTGGTTAATAGTCGAGACGATTCAAAAAACTGAAACGCTTTCAAATAAACGCTTTCAGAATAATTTATACCAGCTGCGCTCCCAGCTTTTAGAGCCTGATTCCTTCAGTCGGAGAAATCTAAAGATGAGAAAGTTTACAAAAATCGATATTTGCCTTATATTTACTACAGCGGTCGCAAAGTTTTGTAACCGCAACATACGTACCTAGACAACCCAAGGATTCATACATTATGTCGACTACTCTACAGCAGCGCGAAAGCGCCAACCTGTGGGAGCAGTTTTGTCAGTGGGTCACCAGTACCGAAAACCGCCTCTATGTAGGCTGGTTCGGGGTGCTGATGATTCCGACACTGCTAGCTGCTACCGCATGCTTCG